>PNAT01000101.1 GCA_003169675.1 Acidimicrobiaceae bacterium | reverse complement strand
GCGATCCCGAACCGCCTGGCGTACCTTGTCCGTGTAGCCGGCCAGCGGGGGCCAGACGAGTCCGGGCCCGCTGTCGGGTCTCCGTTCCCGGACAACGAGGTGCGCAGCCAGATCGGCGGTGAACCAACCCTCGCACAACGTGGGCGCGGCAGAACCACGCTCGACAAAGAGGTCGCAGAGAGTCTTGCGTTCCTGCTGAGCGAGGCTGGGCGGCGTCATGGGCGCATTCTAAGGAAACTGGCTAGCAGCGGTGTGGGAAGGCGCAGCGCGCATCGGGCTCGGACACCGAGAGCATCCCACCAAGTCGGCCAAGTACACACGTGCCCTGATCCGGCAGCGAACGGGGCGACCCTGTCTCGAATCGACTGCATCGATGGAGCTCAGGCTGAACAGCATTTCAGGGGATCCTAAGGGATCAGTGACGCAACCATTCTCGGATCGACGACACACGCGTTCCGGTAACGACGGCGCCGATGACGACGAGGATGCATACGATCGCAACAAGCCACATCGCCTGTACCCCTACTGCCCATGCAGGGAACACGATGGCCAGGACTATGGCGCCAACAATGAGCCGGTAGACGTTCATCCGCCAGGTGAACAGGCGACGAAACATTACGGCTCAGTTTGCCACATGACGCACCTTTGGCACTCTGGGCGATCCCGTATGTGCCGAGCTGTCCCACCGACCCGGCGAAAGGGTCAGTCCTGCCATCCAGGACTGGGTCACTGGACCTGCTGGATGTCGTCATACAGAATGGTCTGCGACACCACCCTGCTGGTCGTGACGGGCAGGGCCCCGGATTACGAGGTCTGCGCAGGGCTGTACGGCACGTCGGGACTTGAGGCGCCACCTCGTTCTTTGACGAGAATGACGATACTGGCGATGAGCACCCACAGCCCGGCCGGGATTGGGCCTATGAAGGGAAGGGCCAAGGCGACCCCGCCGAATACGACACCAACCCAGCCCAACCATCGACCCAGGACCCCACTGCGGATGAGGGCAATGCCGGTGGCGACCAAGAACACCGCCTGTCCGACTCCCGAAAGAAACGTTGATCCGTCGTTTTGCAGCACCCCAAGTGTCTGCATTGTCGTGGGGGCGACGTGGTTGACAGCGTCCGCCAACGCCCATTTAATCGAGCCCGATAGGCCACCGGACACGGCGAAGATCACCACGCCTGCGAAGCCGATCGTTGCCAGACGCCGATTGCCCTCGACCGTGGCGACGAGGTCACGCAAATACCAAAAGAAGATCACTCCGACAAATACCGCCAACTCCAGGAGGTAGGCGCTTACTTCTACCCCGGACTTATGTTTGGAGTAAAAGGCGACGACTTGCGCGGAGCTGGCGTGGGAATCCGGCGGCATCGGACCAACTACCGCGCCGGATACCACGACCAGGATCACGAACAACGGTCCGGCGAGTCCGATCCACCGCTTCAGGCGAACGTCCATACTGCCCCCCCTTAATCCGCTGACCCCGAGATTACGCGACTCTCCCTTCGGAAGGGCGGATAGGGGCTCCATCGTTCTCGGGCAACTGCCCTGATGGAGACCGTCGCCAGAACCCCACGGATGTGCCGGATACCAGTCGGCCTGCGAGCGATGACCCGACTATCGCCAGGGTGCCGGAGTGCCCCACCGTCCCGGCATTGGGTCAGTCTGGTGATAATTGATCCAAGGACGCTGGCAGGTTCCCGAGGTTCGCCGAATTGTATTCCGCCTACTTCCACCAGGACTGGCAACTTGACGATTCCTCCGCCGACGACGTGGTCAAGCGATATATGCGATCTGAACCAATCGACGCGGTGGCCGGACTCAGGGATGAGCTGATGGATCTGCTCTCCCGAGATCACTCGGAAGCCGAACTATCGGCCGATCTGGGACCATTCACGACCTATGTTCCTGCCAACGATGGGTTGAGCGTTGAGCAGTGGATTGATCGTTTGATCGAGCTACTTGACAATCCGATTTAGTAATCCCGGCGGCTTAGACGCGCCGTTCAGCCGCTCCCCAGCCCGGCGCAGTGGGCTACCCCGCAAAGAAAATGGTTCGCCCGGGCGATCTGCATACACACGTATGTGTTACTATCGTATGTATGCAAGTAGACCGACTGTCAATCACCATGGATCCCAACCTCGGCAAATCCGTCCGTGAAGCCGCCGCCCGATCGGGCTCGAGTGTCTCAGCCTGGATCGCTGCCGCAGCAGCGGACCGGCTCCGCAACGAGTTGCTTGGAGCTGCTCTTGACGCGTGGGAGGCAGAATCGACCCCATTCAGCGACAAGGAGCTCGACGCAGCAGCGCGGGTGCTCGGAGTATCTCGACATGCTCGGGGCAGCGCCGCCTGATGGCGCTTGTCCTTGACGCCGGAGGGCTGATCGCGGTCGACCGACATGACCGAGCAGTCGGCGCAATGCTCCGTGTGGCACAGCAAGAGAAGATTCCGGTACGAACAAGCGCTGCAGTCATTGGACAGGTGTGGCGAAACGGATCACTCCAGGCGAACTTGGCGCGTGTACTGGCCGGCGTTGACGCTGCAACCCTTGATGGAGCCACAGGAAGGTCGGTCGGCGAGATCTTGGCGCTCAGCAGGACGGCTGATGTGGTCGACGGTCACCTCGGTCTGGTCGTGCAATCTGGCGACACCGTGCTCACGAGCGACGCCAACGACATCAAGAAGATCCTCGCTGCCCGCGCAGTTGGTGCGACGGTGCAGCGAGTCTGAAGCTATGCCCAGGACGTCTACCGACCGGCGCATGGGGCTACCCCCACCGCCATCGTTATCCGAACATTCGGGGATACCCGGTTGTCCCTCACAGATGGTGTGATGGTATCATGACACCATGACGAAGAACCTCACCATCCGCCTCCCTGACGACGTGGCCGCTGACACTGAAGCCCTGGCGAGGGTCGAGGGGACAAGCCTGAACGAGACGGTGAAGCAGTCCCTGATCGAGGCCGTGGAGCGGCGACGGAACAATCCCAAGTTCAAGGCGCGTCTGGCCAAGATCATCGAGGAGGACCGCGAGCTGCTCGAACGCCTGGCTCGGTGAGCGTCGAGTACCCGGACCTGGCCGACTACCTGGCGATCTCAGCGGAGGTCACCGGCTCCGATCTGAAGACGATCACAAGCGCCGCCAGTTCGACCTGGCCGATTCGGCCCTGCATGCGCCGTCGGCCAGCTTCGGTGGGGAAGAATTCTACCCCGACTTCTGCGACAAGGCCGCCGTTCTCCTGGTCCACCTGGCCAAGAACCACCCCCTCCTCGACGGGAACAAGAGGGCGGCCTGGGTGACGCTCAGGATGTTCATCGAGATGAACTCGTGGCGCTGGACGTCCTATCCGACAATCGATGACGCCGACCAAGCCGTGTTGGCCGTCGCGGCAGGCGAGTGGGACGAGCAGCGAACCGCGGCATGGCTCCGAGAGCGCATTGCGCCTCCTTCAGTCACCCTGGCGTCCGAGGATCCAGCCTCTCAGTGAAAGTCGGGGGCGGTAAACGCCGACGACTTCATGCCGCGAAAGAGCGCCACACACCGGCGGTCGGGGACACCCGACCTCGGCCAGCGATCTTCAATCAGCGAGTTCCTCGGGCAACGAGAACGCAGACGTCCAAGGAGTCAACAGCAAGTCTCGCTGTGTTCGGGAAAAGGAGCCTTCGTCACCGACCAGGTCCCACAGCCCCACCACTAGAGCTGCAGTCGATGCTGCGCCGCTGGCAATCGGCACTGTCTTTGCAGACTTGAGGCCGACGGTGTGCCGGAGAGCCGTCTGCAGCTTGCGCAAGGCACTGTGCCGCCGTTTCGGGCTGTCATCTGCGAGGGCCGCACGGTATTTCCGCCACGCATCGGCGATCACATCCGAATCCTTTCCATCGGCGGCTACAACTCTCTGAATGGCAGCAATTACACAATCCATAGCCGCATCAACTGCCGCTTCCGCAGCCGTCGTGCGCGAGTGTGCTTCAGCAACGCCTCGTGCGGCGGACTGAGCACTCACCCAGTCCCTGTTCCTTCCCAGGTATCCTGTCACCGAACCACTGGAGGCAGCTACCGTCGCCATCTCCGCCAACGTCATGGTGGCGGCCCGGCTCAGAATCGCGGCTACTGCTTGCCCATTCGGTCCATATTTCGAGAGCTCATCTCCATCCGTCACAGTAGAAAGAATGCCGCATTCGGTGGCCTGACCGGAGACCCCATCCCGGGGAACTGGAATACCCCTCCCCACCTATGTCGAGATAGAACCGTGGCCCTCGGCGTCAACAAGCTCTTTGAAGCGAACCATCTCTTGATCGGTATCTGTCTCCAGCCAGTGCCGAAGGAAAGGCTCAACGACCCAGCGCCAAGGGCGCTTGAAATTGAACGCCTCGCGATGTGTGACAACGGTTCCGGCCGTCGTCACCTCGCAGTCGAAGGTGCCGTTGAAATCGAGAAACCAGCGCGCTGCTCCGGCGATCGCCGATGTGAACTCCAAGCGCGACTCGGTGCGAGTGAACGGATAGGTCCCAGAGGGTCCAGGGAGTCCTCTGATGCGCCCCGAAAAGGTGACGGTGCCTCCCCGTTCGGACTTGACCACTGACCCGACCCGACCGATCTTTCGATCTGCTTTCCGATAGCGGTTGAGGTCGAGAACGAAGTCGAAGATCTCCTGTGGCGAAGCCTTCACAGTTGTGCTGGCCACACCTACGATCATCCGCACAACGTACCAATCGCTCCTCTTTGATGTGTTCTCAAGAGGGCGTCAACATTGATGTGTTCCCAAAAGAGAGTCAACGCCCTGGTCCGGCGGACGGTGACAGGTTCAAGCCGTGGTTCGTGCGGACGTACCGGAACGACGGACCAGGATCGGACGATGAGTGAATGCTCACCCTCAGCGAGATTTGATGGTCTCGAGTTCTAGCCCGGGTACGTCGCGGAAGATGTTGTCATTGGAGACGAGCGGAATCCCAAGGCGGACCGCCGTAGAGGCGATCCAGCGGTCGGCATCATGCTCTCGCTGGGTCAAGGCATGTCCGATTCTCTGACAGTCAACGCGTAGCTGGGCGTAGACGTGGACGAGTTCGGGGCCGCTGTGAACAATCTCGGCCACCTCAAGTTTGGCTTGAAGCTTGAGCATGCGCGCCGCACCCCATCCGCGCAGGAGAGCCCCGAAACGAAGCTCTGCGGCGGTCTGAAACGAGATGAACGTCGGGCGACCGACGATGACCGGCTCGTAGAGCTCAGCCAGCCGTGATCCGGGAACCAGGTCCGCCCCGAACACATCGGTATCGATGACGATGGGGCCGCGGACTGGCTGAGCCGTCACCCTTGAAGCGCGGCGAGGAATTCTGCGCCCTCGTCAGGCGTGAGATCCTCAATCACCATCTCATCGTGCGCAGGCAAGGGCCGCGCGCGTTTGAGCAACACATCCACGGGCAGTTCGAGGCTTTGTTCTCCCGAAGGTTGGGGGTGCGGGTTCGACATCTCAGGGATAAGTGTAGGCGGAAGCCCTCCACCGACCTCCAACCTGGGCACCCAGCAATGTCCCCATAACCCGCCCGGACGACGACCGGGGGGGTGCCCCCAAGGTGCCGTACCAGGGCAGTGTTGTACGGGTGATCGAACAAACGGGGACAGGGGTCCTGAGCCGGCAACGAGCAGCGGTCATTGACAGCCTCGAGGCTGGCGCATCAGATCCTTGAGGGCTGCGTCCTGAGCTCACAGGGCCCCAATTGCGGACCAGGCCGGCCGGTTCACGCTTGCGAATGCTCCCTGCCATGACCCAGATCTCATGCGTCATTTCTTGTCCCAACAATTGTTGGGACAGGTGGCAACTCAATTTTGGGTTGGTACCATTTGTCCACGTCGGATGGTGGGCCGCCCGGGTCTCGATCCCGGCACCTTGGGATTAAAAGCGGCTTCCCTGATGTCGCCCGGAGTTCCGTCCCGTCGCGGTGAGTCCTCTTTTCGCAGGCGAACGGCGGTGCGATCGAAGTTGGTTGAGACGTACTCCATCGCGTTGCGACGCCGAAGGACGGAATTGTTGGGTCAAATGTTGGGCGGAATTCGCCGCACGGTGATCAGGAATCCCAAGATCGCAATTGCACGGGGGCGGGAGGACGATGCCCGGAACGCCTCGCCGTACAACACCTCCTCTTGCCGCCGCGCCGATAATCGTTGGGTGCCATGGCTCCGGGCATACAGCTTCCTCTACCCCCAGATCGATGGGCATCCAGGCCGGCCGCCGGGCGACCGGCCGACTACATTGTGGGGCCTTCGAGTGAACCTACGACGCAGCCCTCAAGGGTCCGCTACGCCGGCCTCCGGCCGCCCTTGACCGCTGCTCGTCTCGGAGGTGGGCCCTACGCCCCGTACGCACTATGGGGATAGTCGGTTGTCCACTAGCTCGGCAGTCGATTTCCGGCATCATTGATCGGGCTGATGCGCCATCATTACCCCGTGCACGAGTACGTCGGACCGTCGCTAACCCGAGCTTCCCAGGGGTTGCGGTGTGTGATAATGCCCAACACCAACTCCGGATCGACCCTGGTCCCAGCGGCCCACAAGTGACATGACCACGCTCTTTCACTGGACACTGCATCAACGTGCTAAGTCGATTCTCCGAGACGGCTTCAAGGACACGCTCCACCGGCAGCCTCCCGGGGTCCACCTGTGTGACCGTCGAGGCGATGAACACAGCATCGGTAACGACACTCTTCTGCTTGTTGAACTCCCAGAGGACGAAGTTATCGAGGAGAGGCTGGACCCGTACCAGCTCAAATGTCGCGACTACATCATTCCGGCTTCCATTATCAATGAGCGTGGCAAAGTCTTTGTAGACGCCACAATCGAATAGCGCGAGGACGATGGGCAGCAAGGGCAGACAAATGTTTGGAAAGACCCAATCGGGTGCTCGAGGAGAATAGGCAGCAATGAAACGTGGCCAAGAGTTGCATTGGTCGCCGTGGCGGGTTGTGTACGCGGTCCTTGTCGTCGGCGCTCTCGGTGCGGGCGCAGCCTGGCTCGTCTACGACGCCGTTATAGCGCCCCTGTGGCCCTACGTGCGCCACATCCAAAAGGCGGGGGTAGAGGGGTTTGTAATCGGAGTGTGCTTCGCCGGACTTGCATTCGGTGTGTGGGTTGGCTGGAAGCAATCCCGGCAGTGACTCAGAACACCGGATCGGTGGGGCACCTCGACCTATAGGTGGATCCCTCAATCCACCCAACCACGCTGGGATAGTGGCGACGAGTGAACGACATGTGTACTGGTCGTTGGCTGCGAATCTACGCTCGAGATATGGCTGGACGGAGCAGGAAGACCATCACACCAAAGACGCGACTTCGGATTCTGCTGCGCGACAATTTTAGATGCACAAACTGTGGTCGAAGTCCGGCCACAGACCCAGCCGTCTACTTGGAGATTGATCACTACAAGCCCTTCTCACTTGGCGGGGCCGATGACGATTCGAACTATCGAACCCTCTGTCGGCTTTGTAATCGTGGGAAGGGAAACGATGAGGAGCTCAACAAGACGATTGATAGCGACCTGCTCAATGTGCTCGATCGTGTCAACTCTAAAATAACTCTCGCTATGGCAACGGAGGGGCACGCGACTGTCGTGGCCAACTCAGAAGAGTTTGCAGAGATCTCCAAACTAAACAGATATTTCGATGGTTATGTGATCGAGATTCTACCCAACACGCTCATGGGCTATCACGCCGGCTTCAGCCTTGGTATCTATACCCTCAACGACAATGGTGGATCAAAGACCCAATTTAGAATCGCGCCTCGCACTTAGTTTCTGCAGTCGACCGCGGGTTGTTTGTGCGACGAAGGGTTGGTTCAACTTTTGGGGGTGACTCCCCGATCGCCGGGCTGAGGTGCGGCCGAGCGGCACCACGGGGGCAGCCTTTCGATCTTGGTTCACCGACATGAGGTTGAGGGGTCAGCCGTTGGTTGTCATTCGCCATTAGCCGACCCATCGTCACCCGTGATTGTCACCCCACCCGCCTTCATGGCGTTGATCCAATCGCTGGGCTTGTGGACATCTCCCGGGTATGGCGCTATGTAGAGATCCCTGTCGGAATCCTCGAGATGTGCGATCACGTAGATTGGGTAGTCCGGCAACAGGCCATAGCGGTTCACCAACTCTTCTGGAAGGTCGGCAAACGGAGTTTGGCGGGCTGCTTGAAAGCGATCCCACGTGAACATCTCAGCGGGATGGTGGACGTCGTAACCGGGTCGCCATTCAATCTGCGATCTTGAGATACTCACGCCGCCTTCCCTCGACTGGGTCTCCGAAACCTGGCTGGGATCGATCAACCAGCCCACGGAACCGGCAAACGTCTTCGTGTCGTAGTACGCCTCCGGGAGAGTCGGATTGTGGTTCTTCGGCTCTCTGCGAAGGTCATCCTCGCTGAACATGAGGTCATCGGCCGGTTCAAACAGCTCGCGGTATGACTCGGAGGGTACGTCCCCGAGAACTTCCATAACGTATTGAAACCGTGCCATTGCCACGCCGTATCCCTCCCAAAACGGTCGTGTCATCGTTTCCCGAGCAGGAGGCGGACCGAGGCTTTGCGCTACTTGAAGTGCGACCTGAACCCCCAGGAAGTACGCACTCCGTACTGCGTAGGAATCGTGTTTTCCGCCTTCGTCAACGCAGTACCTCTCCAATCCCGAGAACCATCGCTTAAGCGCCAACTTCCGGTCGAGCTTCATCGTTCGCCTCCGCTATGGGCAAGGAGCCAACACGACGTAAACGCTATCTTCTTGGTCACAACGTAATCACTCGCTCGCGGATTATCCCGAATAGTCCGTCACGACGACTAGTCGATTCAGGGGATCATGAGTCAATTCTGACCAACCGCTGGGTCGTCCAGTACATTGACTCGCGGCGCAGGTCGTAGAGAGCGCCATGACCGTGCCTGAGGTGGGCTCCGGCATGGGTGTTCGCTAATTCACTCCAACATCAGTGTCAGCCGCCCTTAGGCTCGACAACAGGGTGACTCCGAGTTGCTGGGCCTCGTTGCACGCAGTTTTCCAGCCCATGGGTTCCCATCCCATAAGTGCGTTCCTGACGTTGCCAGCTGAAACGAGCAGCGACAAGAGGCAGAAGCTTTGAGCGTTGACTCCCTTTGAATCAGTTCCGAAGCCCGCCAGCGATGGGCCCTCCAAGGGAGTTCCTGTTTCTGGTGGATCGAGCACGGACTGAAGGATTCCGTACAGGCTGACGTGGATCACGCTTGATGAGTAACTCCATAGAGCTTGGCCAATTCCTCGCTCGCTGTCGCCGACCAATAGCTCACTCAGCTTGGGGGGATCCATGGCCGGCGTACCCCACCCACCTTTCGCCCCTCGATTGCCCATCCATAACTCTTCGCCACTTCGAGGATCTGGGCTTCGACTTCTTTGCCCTTCTCCCGTGTCTGCCCCATCCTCTGAAGTTCCAGGGCGCTGTATAGACGTTCTGACAATCCTCGCTGAATGCGTTCGATGGGCTCAATAGATGGGTCGTTGAGCCACATCGAGGTCACGCACGCTTCCATCGCAGGTCTGCTGAGAACGAGATGTCCAAACACTGGCGGGCGTTCTCGATCGAATAGTGCCGCGTAAGACCGAACGAAGTCAGATGCGGCGAAGAGACTGATGTTTCCAAGGGAATGGGTGTCCGTAAGCGCCTCCTTCCAATCCGACATGCCATCGAACTGTTGGGATTCGGCTTCGATGTCGGCCATCGCGATCGAGCCAGCGGCGGGAAGGTGACCAAACTCGATCGGCGCGTTTTGTGCGATGTCGGCGAGCTGAGTGAGTACTCGGACTGTCGGCTCGACTGCGGCGCGAAAATCCTCTTGAGGAATTGGCTCCGAAACCGACACGGCTACAGGCCCCCGGAGACAGTGGCGTTTCCTTCAAGCTCTGTTGCGGCGCCACTCACCGGGAGCAGCGCGATGGCCGCCCCGTCAACGGCTACCTCGCCAACCTCTATCGAGGATGGTCCGTCAGTGTCGATGAATGCGGAGCTTGAAAGGTGGTCCCGAACGTCCATTCGCCCGATTTTGCCATTTTGACGCGCCACAGTTCGCCGGCTGGGGGTGTTCAACATGACTCGGACAGCTTCACCTGGTAACAACCGACCATGAGGTTCGTCCGCCCATCGGACTCCAGGGCAATGGATCTACTCTTAGGAGCCCTCCACGCCGCTCAGCCGACTTATAGCGATATCGGTGCCACCCTCGCCGGGGATCGACCGGTGGGATACCACCATGAGCTATGAGTCGCTTCTCGGCCACGGATCTGAGACCTTCCGCCACGCCGTCCGGGGCCTCCAGACGTGGAAAGCACACCGAGTGCCCGGAGTCCGGGTCTTCCCCGCAGATCTGGAGATCCGTACCGGTGCGACTGTGGTTGTAACCCTTGGGACATCCCTTGTAGCGCTGGCTGCCCCCTGTCGGATTGTGAGCGTCATCGACGAACACGCCCGCTGGGGCTTTGCATACGGATCATTGCCTGGTCATCCAGAGCAAGGCGAGGAGGCGTTCGTCGTATCCCTATCGCCGGACGAAGGGGTGCACTTCGAGATTGTTGCGTTCTCCCGCCCCGGCGGCTCGATTGTCCGACTCTTAGGCCCGATTGTTCGAAGTATTCAAAGGAGCGGCACCAACGGCTACCTGCGGTCGCTCCAGCGGTTTGTTGATCAGGAGACTCGATAGAGGGGTTGACAAGTGATAGGAGCTCGCCGGCACTGCAACGCCCTTACCAGGGAGGGTGACGTCGGCTCGGGGCCAGGGTGACGGATGCTGAGGGAGCAACGGGGGGTTCAGGCGACGACGTGGACGGTGATGCCGAGGTTGTCGGCGGCACGGGCAATCACCGGGCCGACGTTGCGTTCGGTGCCGAACCACAGTGCGTGTCCGTGTTGGACGCCGGCGGCGAGGGTTTCCGCAATGAGCCAGCCGCCCCGGTGGCGGGCGGCCAGCTGGGCGGCCTCGTCGAGCAGGGGCCGGGGGTCGAGGACCTGGAGGATCTCGGGGTGGGGAAACCGAAGGGCGTCGACTGCCGCCGGGCTCAGTGGGGCGAGGATTCGCGAGAGCTGGCCGTTACCCGGTGCGTGGAGCGCCTGTAAGAGCCGCCAGTGCCGGCTGGTGGGCAGCACCACGTTCTCTGTGTCGGGAAGGCCCTCGGGCCACCTCTCGCCACGTAGCACGCGCACAGCCAGGTACTCATCGATGACCGCCATGGTCCTGTCCTCTCGGGGCGGTCAGTCGGTGTCGGTCGCTTGGCCGCCGAGCAGCGGATCGGCGGCCAGCTGGGCGTCGAGCTCGGCCTGGAACTCGTCGACCAGGTCCCCGGTCGTGATCCGGTCCAGGATCTCGCGGTCCGCTTCGGTCAGACGGGGGTCCCCCGCCCGCCGGCGCCGCCGGCGCTCTTCTGATACATCGGTCAATGCCATCGCCATCCATTGTGCCTCCTCCTCGCCGTTAGGGAAACATCGGCTGATTGAGAGACGGGTCACGCTCAGCTCGCTTGCTGCTCGGGCTCTGGGCAGCGGCAGGCACACCGGGTCCCGACACCTCCCTTGCCCCACCAGGCCGGACAGCTCTCATATCGGCCATTTGTCAGCACACCCATCGGCTCCGCCGGACCTGTACAGAACATTCCACACACCTGCATCATCGGATGCCGGCCGCCCGTTGGGCGGCCTACCCCGCCGGTCGCTCGGGAGGGCTCGAGACGGGGGAGGGTGACGTTGGCACCAAATGATGCACGTGTGTGGAATGTGATGATCCCCGTTTGGTGGAGCAAAGGAGGAGTCCCAGTGACGCGACCGGTGCGGGCTCGATGCCCGCCCGGTCGCCGTGATCGCCCACCGCACCGTCGTGACCGGAGTCGACGTGATGGAGTTCGTGGTGCCCGGTAGGGGGTTACCGACCAGGCGCCTGGCGATCAGACAACAGGCGTCGCGCTCAGGGTCTCTGTGAGCCGGCGATGGTGACATGGCCGGCGGTGGCCATGTTGAGGCGGTCGACCAGGGCGACCACGCGGCAGCCAAGGAGCTGCACCAGGTTTCGGCTTCGCCCCGGAGCAGGGCCCGCCCTTGCTCCGCTGGGCGCGTCCTTGCCGGCACCGCCTGCCGAGGGTCAAGGGGCGGCCGTCGGCCGAGCGAGGAAGCGGAGTCCGCTGCTCGAGATCAAGCACCGGACCGGCCGGAGACCCGATGGGCAGCGTGGCGGAGCCCCGCAGCGGCCCTTGACGCCGGATGGCGTTGCCGGCCACCGCTGTACCCACACCCTGACCGAGCTGGTCGAGGCGACGAGAGGAACTTCTACATGGGAGGCCGCCAAGTTCGCGAACCGTGCCACTTCTGAGCTGGCAAGGCCGCAGACCAGGGAAGGTGACGTCACCGGCAGGACCAGGGTGACGTTCGACGCGGATGATCGCCAACGTCACCCTTCGGCATCGGATGGCTCCGGCAGCCCGGGGTGACATTGGGGGTGACGTCGATCCGGAGGATGGGTTGGGACCACGGCGCACCGCCTGGCACTGATCAAGACCGGAGCACAACCATGCGCAACAGCCCGACCTCGAAGTCGCTCAAGCCGCTCCTCAGCGTGGAAGAAGCCGCCCTCCTGTTGGGAGAGACCCGCTCCACGCTCTACCGGGCCATCAAGGCCGGCAGCTTTCCTCTCCCCATCTTTAGGATCGGCCAGAGGATCCGCATTCCCCGCCGATCCGTCGAACGCCTGCTGGCCGGACTTCCGCTCACCCCGCCGGACGATGCACACGTGGTCCCGTCCCATCCGAGCATGTGGTGGAGGGATCAGCCGGATCGCGCGGGGGCTCCGGTGATGCCTTTGGACAGCATGTTCCCGACGTGAGTAGCCGCTCGCCGGTCCTCCTCGGGCACCGAGTCCGTGTAGTGGCGGGCCATTTTGACGGTCGACCAACCCAGCCTGGTCTGCTTCTGTGCCTCGGAGATCACCGGGTCGAGGACCGTGGCGTGGAAGTGGCGTAACGAGTGCATGTGGACGTCGGCGGCCACCTTTCCCTTCGTCCGGACCGTGGCAAAGGTGTGGCTCATCACATCGGGGTGAGGCGGGGTCAGCCCACCGGGCTCGGAGGAGAACAGGAAGGACTCCGGTTCGAGGGTCATTCCGCACGCCATGGCCAGCGAGCGCTGTGCGAGCTGCCGCTGCCTGATTCTGGAGACGGTACCGGGGTCGATGGCCACGGTGCGGATGCTGGCCCGGGTCTTCGGCGCTTTCAGAATGGCGCCGCCCTTGGCCGCCACCACGCTCTGGCTGATCCGCACGGTGCCGGCGGACAGGTCAACGTCGTTCCAGCGGAGGGCGCAGACCTCGCCCCTCCGCATGCCGGTGGCCGCCACCAACCGCAGCACCGCCGCGAAGGTGGGGTCGAGATTGTCGGCCGTGGCGATCAGCGTGCGTACCTCTTCGAGGCTCGGAGCCCGTACCTCATCCCGCTCGTCCAGCGCCCAGGTGGGCAGTTCGGTGTCGGCGATCGGATTGGGCAGCACGCCGCCGCTCCACTTGCGGGCGAGTCGGCAGGCCCGATGCATCAGGGCCCGGATCTGCCGGACGCTCGCCTCGGCCAGCCCGTCGGCCTTCAAGCGACGGAAGTATTTCTCGACGTCGTACGGGCTCAGCGTGGCCAGCCGCTGCCTGCCGATGGAGCGGTGGATGTGCTTCATCCACATGTTCTCGTAGCGTCGGACGGTCGAGGGGGAGAGGTCCTCCCAGCCGTTGTCCTTCCAGCCCGCGATGGCATCGTTGACCGTGGTCCGCTCGCTCCAGCGGGGTGCGTCGGCGACCGGGGGCGGGACCGCCTCGTTCTCCGCCGCCGCGACCAGTCGGGACAGTTCGCGTTCGGCCAGACGTTTGCCACCGCGAAACGTCTTGTTGCCGTGCCGGACTTTGCCGTTGTCGTCACGGCCGAGGAACACCCGCAGTTCCCACACGTTCGGCTGCCGTTCCCGCATGCTCCCCGGCATTGAACCCTCCAGACCCTTCCGAAAATTGTTGGGTAAGCTGTTGGGTTTAGCCTATCTGGGGAGTCTGGCAGAAGCAAAAACTCCTTCTGACCTGGTGGGCCGCCCGGGTCTCGATCCCGGCACCTTGGGATTAAAAGTCCCCTGCTCTACCGGATGAGCTAGCGGCCCGGGACCAAAAGATTACCTACGTGAGAACCGGCACGACTATTTCAATGCCTACCCCGTCCAAGTTGACTCGGAGCATCGATTGACGTAGGCCGCAGGGTGAGACTGTCGGTGGCAGTCGGCACGGTGCTACAACTTGGCGCATGCCAATCGAGCGCCGGATCGAAGGCGCCGGTCTGAGCCTGGCCCTGAGTGAACGTGGCGATCCCGCTCGGCCCACAGTGGTCCTGGTCCACGGCTTTCCTGACACCAGTGCGGTCTGGAATCCTCTGGCCGAGCTTCTTGCTTCTGATTTCCATGTGGTCGCCTATGACGTGCGGGGCGCCGGGCGATCGGATGTCCCGACCCGGCGGGCGGACTACACGCTCCCCAAATTAGTTGATGATCTGGCCGCGGTGATTGAAGCCGTGAGCCCGGACGCCCCAGTTCACCTGGTGGCCCATGACTGGGGCTCCATTCAGTCATGGGAGGCGGTGACCACCGATCGCCTAGCGGGGCGGTTCGCCAGTTACACCTCGATTTCTGGTCCTCCCATCGACCATGCCGCCTTGTGGTCGCGCCGTCCTCGAGCATGGCGGTCTGGTTCCTTCGGCGCGTCCCTCCGCCAGGCCCTCCACTCCTGGTACATCGTCTTCTTTCACGTTCCCTTGCTGCCCAAGGTGATGGCGCGGGGGAAGTTCAACCAGAAGTTGTGGGCCGGTGCCCTGCACCGCGTCGAGGGTGCTCTCACCGACGAAGAGTGGCCGGCCTCGACATTCGGTGCCGACTTCGGCCACGGCGTCGAGCTCTACCGAGCCAACATGTTCCAACGCTTCCGCCATCCGACGGCTGGCCATACCAAGACGCCGGTGCAGCTGATCGTCCCCCTGAAAGACCGCTACGTCACCCCTGCGCTCCTCGTGGGGTTGGAGGCCTGGACGACCCTGCTGTGGCGCCGCCAGGTCGACGCCGGCCACTGGGTGATCCGCACGCATCCGGGCGAACTCGCCAGTTGGGTCAAGGAAGCTGTCGTCTTCGTCGAGGAAGGCACTGAGTCGGAGGCGCTCGTTGCAGCACGGGTGGCGTGAGCGAGCCCGACCCGCGGTCTCTTTCCCAACCGTTCAATCAGGAAAGCTCCTGATCAGCACCTCACCGAGTCGGTGCACGGAAGCCGCTGTGCTGGTGGGCATGTTGAAGATGAAGTACTCCACGCCTGCGGCGGCGAGCTCCTCCACCTGGGCCACCAATTCGTCCTCCGTCCCCACGTTGTAGGCGGAGGCATCGTCACCCGCCACCTCCTTGAGGAAGGCCATCGTCGATGCCGTCTCCTCGTCATTCTCGGTGAGGACAAGTGTGCTCAACCGGCTCACCGTCACTTCCGAGGGGTCTCGGCCGACCGCCTCGCAGTGGGAACGCAGCACCTTCACCTTGTGGGCCACGGTGGCCGCGTCCCCGAAGAAGTTGCAGTAGTCGCCGTACTTGGCCACCAGTTTGAGCGTCCTCTTCTCGCCGCCGCCGCCGATAAGGATGGCGGGCCCGCCGCCTTGGAGTGGCGGCGGGACGTTCCACGCCTCGTGGATCCTGTAGTACTCCCCATCGAAGGTGGGGCTTGTCTCGGTGAACATGGCACGGCAGATCTGCAAAGCCTCTTCGAGGCGGCTCAATCGCTCGGGCGCGTCCGGAAACGTGAAGCCCAGGCCGTCGTGTTCCACGTCGTACCAGGCCGCCCCGATGCCCAGGATGGCGCGTCCACCGCTGACGATGTCGAGGGTGGTCACGATCTTGGCCAGGTGCGCCGGGTTGCGGTAGGTGACGCCGGTGACAAGTGCGCCCAGCTTGACCCTCGACGTGCGCGCCGCCAGTCCTCCCAGGAGGGTGTACGCCTCCAGCATGGGTTGCGTCGGCCCACCGAGGGGAGGGAGTTGGTAGAAGTGGTCCATCACCCACACCGAGTCATACCCGGCGCCTTCGGCCGCGACGGCCAAGTCCACCACCTCATCGAAGAGTCGCTCGGGTGGCCCACCCAGCGTGAAATTTGGGATCTGCAGTCCAAAGCGCATGAAAGGAAGTTAGCGGTCCGATTCGGCAGCGGCTCCGGCCGCGCTCAACGCGGTCTCCATGCTGCGCATGAGCGCACGGGCCGATTCGGCGCTGAGCTCGACGGCCACCCGGGCCCCAGGGCCCCGGGAGGGATCGGCGAAGTCAATGTTGAGTGTGTGGGCGAAGGGCGCGTGGAACGGGTGGTCGAAATACACCGAGGCCGCCGTGACCTGGAACCACCCGTCGGGGCCCTTGGCGCTGCCGGCGACGGCGGTGGGGACGGTGAGGTAGCTGCACATGCTCAGGCCTCCTTGCTCAGGTGAGTCTCGAACCAGGAGAAGATCCGCTGCCACGCATCGAGCGCAACCTCGGGCCGGAAGGCGGTCCGGTTGGTGGAGAAGAACGCATGCCCGGCTCCGTCGTAGCGGTGGAACTCGTAGGTCTTGTCGTTGGCTCTGAGTGCCTCCTCGAGCTCGTCCACCTGCTCGGGGCTGGGGAATTGATCGTCTTGGCCGAAGAGTCCGAGCAGCGGGCAACCCAATGAGGGCGTCCGATCGACCAGCGGCACCACTCGGAGGGGGAATCCCTCGGGAGGCGTCCCGACGACGAATGCCCCGTAGCAGTCGACCGCGGCGTCGACCGGCAGGCTGACCGCGGTGAGAAACGAGTGGCGGCCCCCGGAGCAGTAGCCGATGACGCCGACCTTCCCGTTCGATGTGGGCAGGGCTCGCAACAATTCGATGGCCGCCCGCATGTCGCCCAGGAATTGGGTGTCGGGCACTCCACCGCTGGCCCGGGCCGCCGCCGCCGCGTCATCGGGGTCGGTGTCGAGACCCTCCCTCGCGTACAGGTTCGGGCACAGGGCGTTGTAGCCCCGGGAGGCAAACGTGCGGGTGATCTCTTTGGTCGACGAGTCCCAGCCGGGCAGGTGGTGGATGACCAGCACGCCGGGGAACGGGCCGTCACCAGCGGGGAGGGCCTGGTAGGCGTTGACGGTGGCGCCACCGTCGCCGGTGAAAGTCACATTTCGGGCGGTGAGGGCTTCTTCGCGGACGGGCAATGATCTCTCCTCTGTTCATACATGCGGAACGGCACCCACTATGGCGCGGCACGGACCCGGAGGCGGGGGTCACGGTGATCGTGAGCCCTACGAGGTACAGATCGTCCCGGTGGGCGGCAGGGCACCCGTGACCAGGTACGCCTGCACGGTGGCACGCACGCATGAGCTGTAGAAGTAGGCCACGTGATCCTGGCCGTTTCGGGTCAGCAGGACTCCGGCGCGCAGCTCGTGGGCCACATTGACGGCCCAGGCATACGGCGTGGCCGGATCGTTGGTGGTGCCGATGACCAGGATGGGGGGCGAGCCGGCCGCCGTCACCGGGCCAGGCGTGCGGGTGGGGGGTATCGGCCACACGGCGCAGGAGGCCTCACCCCAAGCCAAGAGGGGGCCGAAGACGGGCGCCGAGGTCGCCATGAAATTGGCCCGGGTCCCGTAGGCCGAGAGCTTCCGGGGTGCCGGGTGGTCGAGGCAGTCGATGGCCTCGGCCGCGTCGGAGCCGTTGGTCGATCCGTCGGCGGTGTAGCTCCCCGACATAGTGAGGACCAAGGCACCGTTGCCGCCGGCATCGGCGGCCAGGGCGGAGCCGAGGCGGGACCAGTCCAAAGGAGAGTAGAGGCCATCGAGCAAGGCGTCGTAGAGCTCCCCCGCCCCGGCGTGTCGGCCACCTCCGGCCGGGACCGGTGCGTTGGCACTGCTGGCCAGCTGGGCCAATAGGGCACCTGTCGGGTCCCCGGCCGGCCGCCACGGACACGCCGCGTGATCGGCACACCAGGTGAAGAAGGACACGAGGACGGCCTCGAATCCATTGGACTGATCCGCCACCATCTGGGTGAGGGAGAGCGCGGGGTCGATGACGCCATCGAGCACCATGGCCCGGACCCTGGTCGGGAACAGCTGGGCGTACATCTCCCCGATCAGGGTCCCGTAGGACTGCCCCATGAAGGTGAGGCCGGCATCGCCCAGTGCGGTGCGCAGGCGATCCATGTCGCGGGCCACGTTCACCGTCCCCACGAAGGGCAGGATGGCGCCGCTCGCTTTCACGCAGGCGGACCCGTAGTGGCGTAGCCCGGCGATGGTGGCCCTCTGCGCCACCGCCGTCTGGGGCACCGGATCTGGTGCAGGTGACTGGGGGGCGGCCTGGGCGCTGGGTGGCTTGCTCTGGCAGGTCACGGGATCACTGCGCTCTACCCCACGGGGGTCAAAGGTCACGATGTCGAAGTCCGCTTGAAGCAGCGGCGTCAGCACACTGAGCTCGTTGGCGAAGTCGTCGATGCCCGAGACTCCGGGCCCACCGGGATTGATGACCAGGGAGCCGATCCGGTGGGACGGGTCCCCGGCCAGGTGCCGCGCTAGCGCGATCCCGATGGTGGCTCCGTGCGGATGGGCGTAGTCCAAGGGAACGGTGAGGGTGCCGCACTGCAGGTTGACCCTGCAGGGCGCCCAGGCGATGGGGGCCACCGGAAGGGGGGGCGCAGTGGTCGTGGTGGTCGTCGTGATCGGCGGCAATGTGACGCTGCGACCGCCCGCTGAGCCACAACCCGTGCCGACCAGCGCGCCGGCGAGGGCCATCATGGTTCCCGCCACCATGCGGCGCCGTGCCGGCGCGCTCCCTGCAAGCACCGGACCACAGTGGCACGCGGCGGGAAAGGGGGGTGGGCACCCGAGCTGCCCGACCTTTCCCTGGCCTGATGGCGCCGCTTCGGGGCGGCCCGAGAGCGAGGTGGGGAGAAGTGAGCACGTGGGAGCCTGCACAGCCCGATCACACCGACCAGATCGACCTGGGGGGCGTCCCGGGGCGTCGGCCCGGGCTGAGTTTGAGCGCCGGCGGCGGCGCGACGAAGAGCGGCTGGGTGCGTCCCTGAGTCGGGCCGTGGGCCACGTCGGCCTGGTGCTGCATGACCGGGCCATTCCGGGCACCCGGTCCAACATCGACCACATTGCCGTCGTCCCTTCCGGTGTGTGGGTGATCGACACCAAGCAGTATCGAGGTCGGGTGCAGCGGCGTGACCGCGGCGGATAGTTCGTGCCGCACCCAGCTCTCGTGGTCAACGGGCACGACAGGACCAGCCTGGTGGCCGCCGTGCGACGGCAACGCCACCTGGTGGAGCAGATCGTGGGCCCCACCGAACGCGTCCACGCCGCGCTCTGCCTCTCCGGCGCCACGTGGAGGACCTTTGCCCGGCCCTTCACCATTGACGGGGTGCTCGTCACGTGGCCCGGGCCGTTGGCCCGGTCACTGGTCGAGCATGGCGCACGCGGGCCGTGGGAACGAGAAGCGCTGGCCGCCCGGATCGCCGATGCGTTCCCCCCTTATGCCCCTTCGGGCACCTCCCACAAGCCGACCGGGGCACCGCCCAAGGGGTAGTGGCCGGGGAGGCGCTCGCCCGACATGGCCCGCTCAATGCGCTGCTGCATCCCGGGCAGGAGCGTGCCGTCGCCGATCATCTGGAGGAAGACAGTGCCGGCGTTGCCCACGTCGAAGAAGTCGCGTTGCCAGGACCACAAGAAGTTGCCGGCGTAGCGAAACCAACTCCCCCCCAGCCCGGCGATCTCATAGTGCGACCCATCGGCCCTGGTGGCGTCGGCCACCTGCTTCCACAGCCCGAGGACTTCACCTTGCTTCTCGTCAATGAGCACCTTCTGGTACGGGTAGGTCCAGCCTTCGAGGCCGGACATCTCGAGCCCCAGGGCCATCTCGCGGATCTCCTCCCGCCCGACCGCCATGAACTCGTCATTGGCGCCGACATTCCAGCCGTAGGTGGCAGCCTCGGTGTAGAGGTCGGCCATGTGGCGCCAGTCCTGCTTGGCCTCACCCTGCCGGTTCACCTCCAGCCAGCGCTCCACCATCTGTTCCAATTCGGCTCGCGGGTATGCAGGCATGTTGTTCAGTCCTCCTCAATGCGCAGGGCGTGGGTAGGGCAGTACTTCACCGCGAGCTCGACGGCGGCGCGCTGGTCTTCGGGTGGGGTGGATTCGAGCACGGTGAGCTCTCCTTTCTTCGATACCGAGAAGACCTCCGGGGCCTCCCCCTCGCACGCTGCGTGGCCCTGGCACAGGTCGCGGTCGACCACGATCCTCATGCCGATGGCTCAGGTCGGCGGCGGCGGTAGCGCACCCGGCACGGCTGCTCAAGCTGGACCACCATCTTCGAGTGGTCGTTGCGGTAGGAGTCGAGGGGCTGGGCCGCCTCAAACTCCCAGCTCTGCAGAAGCACCGAGAAGATGGCCTTGAGCTGCATCATGGCGAAGTTGGCGCCCACGCACCGGTGCCGGCCCGCCCCGAACGGGATCCAGGTCCAGGGGTTGGCCCGATCCTCTTCCCGCCCCTCCAGATAGCGGGCCGGCACGAAAGCGTCGGGGTCGGGGAAATCCTCCGCGATGCGGTTGCAGATGGACGGGCTGGCCGCGACCAGCTTGCCGGCCGCGATGCGGTACTCCCCGTAGGTCAGGTCCTCCTTGGCCATCCGAAGCAACAGGATCAGGGGAGGGTGGAGGCGCAGGGCCTCCTTGAGGGCTGATTCGAGATGCGGAATGGCGCGCAGGGCCCCGAAGCTCACCTCGGAACCGTCGCCGTACAGCTGGTCCAACTCGTCGGTGACCAAGGCCATTTCGGCGGGGTGCCGCAAAAGTTCGATCAGCGTCCAGGCCGCCGTACCCGACGTGGTGTGGTGGCCGGCGAACATCATGGAGATGAACATGCCGGTGATCGTGTCGGCGCTGAAGTGGTCACTGCCGCCTTCGTCCTTGATGGACATCAGGATGTCGAGGAGATCCTGGTCCTCCTTGGCCGGTGTAGGTTCGCTGGCCCGACGCTCCATGATCCCCTGCACCAGCTCCACCAGTGAGAGGCGGGCGGCATCACGGCGGCGGAAGCTCTCAATGTCCGCATAGGGGTCGACGTAGGCGATGGGGTCGGTCCCCTGCTCCAGGTCGTGGTAGAGCCGGGCAAAGCGGCCGTCCAGCTCACGGCGAAAGCGGATCCCGATGAGGCAGGCCGAAGACGTGTAGATGGTGAGTTCGGCGAACCACTCCAGCAGGTCGATCTCGCCTTCGTCGTCCCAGTCCGCCACCATGCCTTCCACCTCGGCGGCGATGGTGGCCGCGTGCCCGCGCATGAACTTGTCGCGCAGGGCCTGGTTGTGCAGCATCTCGCGGCGTCGCTCGGGTGGCGCGTCGAACACCACGCCCTCGCCGAAGATCGGCGTCATGAACGGGTAGGCCTCGGCCTGGTCCAACTGCTCCTCTGGGGCCCGGAAGTAGAACTCGTTGGCGTCGGCGCCGGTGAGCAGCACCACGTCCCGATCGCCGATGGTGAACTCCCCCACGTCGCCGCATTCGGCCCGCACGCGGGCCATGAGGGCGATGGGGTCATGGCGCAGCTCGTCCAGGTGGGCGTTCTCGCCCTTACCCCCGGACACCCGCGGTGGCTCGCGCCGTTGCGTGTCGATGGTCACGGTGCTCCCTTCTGGTCGAGCGGGGCTTCGGGTTGCACCTCGACCACGCTGAAATGGGTGCCACGCGGCGCGCTGACCGCATGGGCGATAGCCAGACCGATGGCATCGGGCCGCAGGAACGCCGGGTGGCGGGCCAGTCCCCAGCGCTCCCACTCGGCGATGACCTCGCCGGTGATGGCGGGGTCCCAGTCCATGCCCATGCCGGTCGTGGTGGGTCCGGGCCGGACCATGGTGGCCCGCACCCCCGTGCCTTCCAGCTCCATGGCCAGTGCGGTGACGAAACCCTCTAGTCCCCACTTCGAGGAGACGTAGGCCGACATGCAAGGGCGCGGGTGCGCCACCACATCGGAGGTGACGAACACCAGGTCCCCCCGCTGGCGCTCGAGCATTCCCGGACCGAACGCGCGCACCAGGCGATGGGCGCCACCCAGGTTGACCCGCAGCACGCCCTCGAAATCCTCTGGGGTGGTCTCGATGGCGGTACCCGGTTGGATCTGCGCCGCATTCGACACCACGATCTCAATGGACCCGAACGCCCCGGCCGCCTTGTCAGCGAAGACGGCGATGGAGTCCGGTTCGGCCAAATCGAGTGCGAAGGCCGCCGCTTCTCCCCCTTCGCCCCGGATGGCATCGGCCACCTCATGGCAGGCCTCGAGCCGGCGGGCTCCCAGCACCACCGGGTACCCGGCCCGGGCCAGCACACGCGCCGTCTCGGCGCCGATGCCCGAGGAGGCGCCGGTGATCACCGTAGGCCGGCGTTCCGGTTGGGGGCCGAAGCGTGGCATCAGCGCCGGGTCACCGTGGTCGGCAGGGCGGACAAGCCCCGCACGTTGGAGGAGTGCACCCGGACCATCCCGGCCGGGTCCACGTCATACGCGCTGACCCGGGTGCACATCTCGGTCAGGGCTACCCGCGCCTCCAGGCGGGCCAGGGCGGCTCCCATGCAGAAGTGCCGCCCACCACCGAAGCTGATCAGGTCCTGCGTGTTCCGGTCGAGGTCGTAGGTGTCCGGATCGGGGAATACCTCTCCGTCCCGGTTGGCCGAACCGATGAGGAGGAGCACCCGCTCACCTTCGGCGATGTCGACGCCGCACACGGTGACCGGTGCCCGGGTCACCCGCAGGATGGTCTGGGTCGAGGTGTCGTAGCGCAGGGTCTCCTCCACCCAGTCGGGCACCCGGGCCGGCTCGGTGAGTGGCTTGGCCACCTGATCGGGATAGCGCCAACCCCAGTACCAGGCGTTGCTCAGCAACTTCGTCGTCGTCTCGTTGCCCGCAACCACCAGCAGGAAGAGGAAGGAGATCACCTCGTCGTCGGTCAGGCGGTCGCCGTCGATCTCGGTTTGCAGGAGGGACCACGTCAGGTCGTCGCGCTCGTGAAGGCGACGGTCGGCAACCATCTCGGAGTAGTACCCGGCCAGATGCAGGGCCGCCTCCACCCCTTCACGGGGGATGTCGCTCATGCCGTCATCGCGGTGCATCAGTTGGTCGGCCAGGCGTCTCACCTCCACCCGGTCGCTCGGCGGGACACCGACCAGCTCGGAAATGACGTCCATGGGCAGGCGGCCGGCAAAGTCGCCCACGAAATCGAAGGTGCCGGCCTCCAGTGCCGGGGTGAGGTGGTCGAGGGCCAGCCGCCGGATGTGGTCCTCCATCTCGGCCACCCGCCGCGGGGTGAAGCTCTTGCCGACGATGGAGCGCATGCGGGTGTGCCGGGGTGGGTCCATGGCCAGAAAAGACATGGCCCGGTGCGCGTCTGGCCCGTAGGCCGCCGGATCGAGCGTCACCCCGTTGGCGTTCGAGTAGTGCTCAATGTCCCGGAAGGCGGCCAGGATGTCGGCATGGCGCGACAGCGCGTAGAAGTCGAGCTCCTCGTTGTAGAAGACCGGCGCCTCGGCCCGGAGGCGGGCGTAAGTCGGGTACGGATCTTCGTGGATGCTGTAGTCATACGGGCTGTAGGACAGCGGAGCCAGCGTGGTCACGCAGCCCCCCGGGTCAGCAGGTCGGCCGCTTCGGCCAGCAGGCCGGGCAGGGCGTCGAAGGGGAGGTGTCCCATGCCGGCGCTGAGGATGGCCCCGGTATAGGTGATCTGCAGCACGCGCAGGATGGCGGGGTCTGCTTCGGGTCCCAACGCCGCCGCCAGTCGTTGCGTGATCTCCCGGCCGATGCGGGACCGCACGTGCTTGACATCAGGACCGCCTCCCAACAGGGCCGTCGTGCACGCACTCACCACGGCCGGGCTGTCCAGGGCGCCGAAGCCCATGGTGCGCACGGTCTCGGCCACCCGTTCGGGCAGAGGGAGATTGAGGTCGACCAGCACCGGGGGCGACTGCATGCGCCGCCACAGGACCTCGGCCAGGAGATGGTCCTTGGAGGAGAAGTACGTATACGCAGTGGCCGGCGCCACGCCGGCGCGCTTGGCGATGGTTCGCACGGAGATCTCGCCATAGGGGCGCGCCTCGACCTCCCCGGCCGCCGCCACCACCAGCCGCTCCACCGCTTCGGCCTGGCGCTCGGAGAGGTGACGCCGCCCCGGTTGGTCTACCGATCCCAAAGTGGCGCCGCCGGGTCGGGCCCGCAGCGGGTCATTGTCGGGCAGGGCCTCGAACACGTCTATGCCACCGGGTCGGCGGCCGGGATGTGTGGCGTGCCGTCCTTCATGGGTGGGAAAGCGAAGGTAGCTGCCGTGGTCATCCGGGTGATCTTGGTAATGTCCGCCTCGGGAATGGTCACGGTCTCGTCCTCAATGACCACCTCCCAGCGGCAGTGCGGCGAGCGGTCGCTCGGGACGCGCGGAGGCCGGTGCACGTGACGGATGTGCGCCTTGGGATTGACCGCCTGCGCCGTGATGTCGAATGTGCCGTCCTCAATGTGGTGGCACATGTTGGTCACCATTTTCTCCCCGAAGGGCTCGGCGTCCATGAGGGCACCGCAGTAGGCCAACTCGAAGTAGCCGTGGTGCTCGTCGACCACCTCGTAGTGGACGTCGAGATAGTGGTGGGGAAAGCCCGGGTCGAGTTGGAGCACCTTGAAGATGGCCGGCACTCCGTCGCCCTCAATGGCCATGATCTGTCGCAGCCGCTCCCCGTAGATGGGGCTGGAGCCCACCCATTCCTGTATTGCCAGCTCCTTGACCGCCTCCGCGCCATAGCGCAGGCCGATGGCCGCGCACATGGACCGGTCCAGCATGTGCACGATCAGGGCATACTCGCGGACCAGCCGGACCAATGCTTCCTTCGACAGGTCCTCGTAGTCGAAGGCGGGGTCGAAGTCGCCCGAGTAGTCTTTGCGTTCGGTCATGCGTACAGACTATAGTCCAGACGCTTGTCCAGATCCAGTGCTTCCGTTCCGGCATTCCGGGCAGGCTCGACAGCCGGGAGGGTTCGCGGTCATGAGTGAGAGTGCAGCACCCGTGCCCCGGGCCGGCGTGATCGGGTTGGGCGACATCGGCCGGGGCCTGGCCGACAACCTGCTGGAGGCCGGGGTCGCCCTCAGCGTGTGCGACATCCGTCCCGAGGCCACCGAGGCATACACCGACGGCGCCCACGTGGCCGACTCGCCGGCCGACCTGGCCCGCCACAGCGACGTCATCATGGTCGCCGTCCTCAACGACGACCAGGTGCGCGGTGTGCTCCGCGGTGACGACGGTGTCTTCGCCGGCGCGGCCGAGGGGTCAACCGTGGTCATCGTCAGCACCATCGCGACCTCCACCGTGGAAGAGCTGCACGCCGAGGGCGCCGGCCACGGGGTGCACATCGTCGACTGCGGCGTCAGCGGCGGTCCGAGCGCGGCAGCCAGTGGCGAGCTGGTCTGCATGGTGGGCGGGAGCGCCGAGGACGTCGAGCGGGTCACGCCGGTGCTCAGCGTGATCTCGTCGCTGGTCCTTCACATGGGTCCGCACGGGGCCGGGCTCAGCGCCAAGCTGGCCCGGAACCTGGTCACGTACGGCTCGTGGCTGGCCGCCTTCGAAGCCCAGGAGTTGGCCGAGGCGGCCGGCATCGACCTGCAGAAGCTCGGCCAGGCCATCGCCGAGAGTGACAAGCACATAGGCGGCGCCTCCCGGCTGATGTTCCGCACCACGGCCGCGCCCTGGCCACCCGACACCGATGACGGGCTCATGACCATCATGCGCAACGCCGCCGTCATGGCCCACAAGGACCTGGCGGCCGCTCGTCAGCTGGGGGAAGAGCTCGGAGTGCCGTTGCCCCTGGCCGACCTGACCGACGCCCGGTGTGACCAGGTCTTCGGGCTGGGCGGTGAGCCCGCATGAGCCAGCCATCCCTGGGCGAGGAGCGGATGCTCATTGACGGCAACCTCCGCCCGGCCTCCTCCGGCGCCACGTTCACCACGCTGAACCCGGCCACCGAAGAGGTCCTCGGTGTGGTGGCCGACGGCGGGCCCGACGACATGGGGGCCGCCATCGCGGCGGCGAGACGGGCTTTCGACGCCACCGATTGGTCCACCAACCTCTCGCTGCGGGTGTCGTGCCTGCGCCAGCTGCAGGCCGCCTTCGGGCGCCACGCCGATGAGGTGCGAGCCCTCACGGTGGCCGAGGCGGGGTCCCCCGTCTCGTTCACCCACTCGGCCCAACTCGACGAGCCGGTGGCCAGTCTGGGCTGGGTGGCCGACCTGGCGGAGCACTACGAGTGGGAGCGCGACCTGGGCAACGCTTCGCCGCTCGGCATCCCCTCCCATCGGTGGGTGCGCCGCGAGGCCACCGGCGTTGTGGGGGCCATCACACCTTGGAACGTGCCGCACCAGATCAACCTGGCCAAGCTCGGTCCCGCCCTGGCCGCGGGGAACACCTTGGTGCTCAAACCGGCGCCCGACACACCCTGGTGCGCCACCGTGCTGGGTCGCCTTATTGTCGAGGAGACGGACATTCCGGCCGGGGTGGTCAACGTGGTCTCGTCCTCCGACCATGGGTTGGGCGAAATGTTGGCCACCGACCCGCGGGTGGACCAGGTGACCTTCACCGGATCGACGGCCACCGGTCGCCGCGTCATGGCGGCCGCCGCGCCCACGCTCAAGAAGGTCTTCCTCGAATTGGGCGGCAAGTCAGCCTTCGTGGTGCTCGACGATGCCGACTTCCGCGGTGCCGTCGGGACGGCCGCCTTCACTGTGGTGACCCACGCCGGGCAGGGGTGTGCCATCACCACCCGCCTGGTCGTGCCGCGTGCCCAATTCGACGAGGCCACCGCGTTGGCGGCGGCCACCTTGCGCAAGCTGCCAGCCGGTGACCCGACCGATCCCGGCATCATCTGCGGCCCGCTGATCAGTGAACGCCAGCGCGCCCGGGTGGAGGGTTATCTCACCCTGGCCGTCGACGAGGGCGGCACCATCGTGTGCGGTGGAGGGCGGCCGGCCGATCTACCTCGGGGCTACTTCATTGAGCCGACCCTGATCGTCGGCCTCCCCAATAGTTCCCGGGTGGCCCAGGAGGAGATCTTCGGTCCGGTGCTCGTCCTCCTCCCCCATGACGGGGACGACGACGCCGTGGCGATCGCCAACGACTCGCCCTACGGCCTGTCGGGGTCGGTATGGTCAGGTGACCGCCAACGGGCCCTGTCAGTGGCCAACCGCATCCGCACCGGGACCATCGGGGTCAACGGTGGGGTGTGGTACAGCCCTGACGTCCCCTTCGGGGGCTACAAGCAGTCGGGCATCGGAAGGGAGATGGGCGTGGCCGGATTCGAGGAGTACCTGCAGACGAAGTCGTTGGCCGAGCCGGCATGACAGAGCCCGTCGACAAGCGAGCCGCCGGGATAGCGAAGATGGAAGAGGTGTACGGGTTCTCCGTTGACCCCGACACACTTCCGGGCGCCTACGTCGCCATGACCGTCGAACATCTCTTCGGAACGGTGTGGACCCGCGAGGCGCTCGGTATCCGGGATCGCCGTCTCCTCACCATGGGGGTCCTGGCCGCGCTGGGCAAAACGGACCTGCTCGATATCCAGTTTTCCTCGGCGCTCGAACGCGACGAGGTGACGCCTGAGCAGGTCCGCGAGATCGTGGTGCACCTGACCCACTACATCGGCTGGCCGCTGTCGACCGGGATGAACCAGGTGGCGGAGGAGGTCATCGCCCGGCGGGCCAGGGCGGCGGGGACCGACGCCGCGCCGGAATGAGCACGGCATTCGACTTCAGCGGCAAGGTGGCCATCGTCACCGGTTCGGCCGGCGGCATCGGGCAGGTGTATGCCGAAGGGCTGGCCTCATCAGGCGCCGCCGTCCTGGTGGCCGACATTGATGAGGCGGGCGCCGAGAAGGTGGCCCAGGGGATCCGCGACGCCGGCGGCGTGGCCGAGTCGTGCCGGGTGGACGTGTCCGATCATGGTTCGGCTGGTGCCATGGCCGGGCTGGCCGACGAGCGGTTCGGTGGGATCGACTACCTGGTCAATAACGCCGCCATCTTCGGTGGCATGAAGATCGATTCCCTGCTCAATGTCGACTGGGAGTATCTGACCAAGTTCCTCTCGGTGAACCTGCTGGGGGCGCTGGTGTGTACCCGGGCCTGCTTCCGTTCCATGCGCAAGCGCGGCGGGGGTGCCATCGTCAACCAGTCCTCGACGGCGGCCTACGTCTATTCGGGGTTCTACGGCCTCTCCAAAGCCGGCATCAACTCCCTCACCGCCCAGCTGGCGGCGGAGGTGGGTGGCATGGGCATCCGGGTCAACGCCATCGCACCGGGGCCGATCGATACCGAGGCGGCCCGGGCCACCGTGCCCAGCGTGTTCATTGAGCAAATCGTCGGTGCCCTGGCCCTCAAGCGACAAGGGACGCCGGCCGACCTGGTGGGCATGTGCCAGTTCCTGCTCTCCGACGAGGCCAGTTGGGTCACCGGCCACGTCTTCAATGTCGACGGCGGCCAGGTCATGCGCCCGTGAGCCGGGTGGAGACGGAGGACGCCGCCGCCGGTGTGCGGGTCATCACCTTCAACCGGCCCGAGGTCCGCAATGCCTTCGACACAGCCATGTACCAGGACGTCACGGCGGCATTGCTCGAGGCCGATGCCGACGAGTCGGTCGGCGCCGTGGTGCTCACCGGGAAGGGCGGCGCGTTCACCTCGGGCCAAGACCTGGCCGAAATGGCCGCCATCGCCTCCGGCACCGCCGTCGAAGGGGCGGGGCAGGGATTCATGGGCCTGCTGAATGCCGTCTGCAGCCTCAGCGTGCCATTGCTCGCCGCCGTCAACGGTGTCGCCGTCGGGTTGGGGTTCACCCTCCTGGCCCACTGCGATCTCATCCTGGTCGATGCGACCGCCCGCCTGCGGGTGCCCTTTGCCGAATTGGGCGTGCCACCCGAGGCCGCCAGCAGCGTGCTCTTCCCGGCCCGCATGGGCTGGCAACAGGCAGCGCGCATCCTCTTGACGTCGGACTGGGTCAGCGCGCCCGAGGCGGTCGAGCTCGGCTTCGCGCTTCGGGTGTGCGACGAAGGAACGACCCTGACCGAGACGGTCGCCTTGGCCACGCGTATCGCCGCCCACCCGCACGCGGCACTCCGCGCCATCACGTCGCTCATGCGGGCCGGACAGCGCGACCTGGTGCAGGCGGCCAATCTCCGCGAGCAGGCTGCCTTTGCCACGCTACTCAGCGGTGCGGCGGCCTCGGGCCCTCTGGCCGAATTCGCGGCCAAGACATCCACCTGAGCGGCATGCGACTCGGCATCACCGCCTTCCTCACGGACCGTGACATGGCACCCGCCGCCCTGGCCGGAGTGGTGGAGGAGCTCGGCTTCGATTCGCTGTACCTGCCCGAGCACACCCACCTGCCGGTGCGCGCCGACGTCCCGCCGGCCCTGGTCGAGGGCGTCCGCCTGGAGGACTACCAACGTGGCCTGTGCCCTCTGGTCTCCTTGTCCACCGCCGTCGCCACCACCCGGCGCATCCGCCTGGGCACCGGGATCCTCCTGGCCGCCCAGCACGACCCGATCCTCCTGGCCAAGCAGGTGGCCACCCTGGACCACCTCTCGGGGGGACGGTTCACCCTGGGCATCGGCTTCGGCTGGAACCGGGCCGAGGCCGAGGATCACGGGGTGGACTTCAGCCGCCGCCACGCACTGGTTCGGGAGCACATCCTGTGCATGCAGGCCCTGTGGTCCGAGGCACAGGCCGAGTTCCACGGTGAGCTGATCGATCTTCCTCCTTCGTGGGCCTGGCCCAAGCCCGTCCAGCAACCGCGCGTGCGCACGCTCATCGGAGGCGGCGCCGGCGACGCCGTCCTCTCCGCCGTGGCCGACTACGCCGACGGGTGGCTGCCCATCGGTGGACGCGGCCTGGCCGAGGCCATCCCGCGCCTGCACCACCTGGCCGAAGCGGCCGGGCGCGACCCGGACCAGCTCTCCGTGATCCCGTTCGGCACCATCGGCAGCGAGGCCAAGCTGGTGCACTATGCCGGCCTGGGCGTCGACGAGGTCATCCTTCGGGTGCGCAGTGGGCCTTCTGATGCCATGCGGAGAGAACTGGAGTCGCTGATCCCCCTCCTCGCCATCAGCGCCACACTGGGGTCACCATGACGGACGGCTCGGCGCCCCGCTTCGGCAGCACCACGCCTCTGCCCAAGATCATCAGTGTCGATGACCACGTGGTCGAGCCGGCCCACCTCTGGGACACCTGGTTGCCGGCCCGCTACCGGGACCGCGGACCGCGGGCCGAACGCCGGGGGATCGGTGAGATGGAGCACATCGGCGGCGGCACCTACCGCCAGACCTTCGATCCCGACGGTCCGTCCGCCGACTGCTGGGTCTACGAGGACCTGGTGTACATCAACAAGCGGCACGTGGCGGCGGTCGGCTTCGACCGAGACGACATGACCATGTCCCCCATCACCTACGAGGAGATGCGCCCGGGCTGCTACGAGCCCAAGGCCCGCATCGCCGACATGGAGGCCAACTGGGTCGAGTCGAGCCTGTGCTTTCCGTCCTTCCCCCGCTTCTGCGGCCAGACCTTCTTAGAGGCCAAGGATCGGGAGGTGGCCCTGGCCTGCGTCATGGCCTACAACGACTGGATGGTGGAGGAGTGGTGCGGCGACAGCGCCGGTCGCCTCATCCCCCTCTGCCTCATCCCGCTGTGGGACACCACGTTGGCCGCGACCGAGGTGCGGCGCAACGCGGCGCGCGGGGTGCGGGCCGTCTGCTTCAGCGAGATCCCCCCACACCTCGGGCTGCCCAGCATTCACAGCGGCGCCTGGGATCCCTTCTTCGCAGCCTGCGAGGAGACCCGGACGGTGGTCTGCATGCACATCGGGTCGTCATCGAAGATGCCGGCCACCTCGGCCGACGCCCCGGTGGCCGTGGCGGCCACACTCAGCTTCGGCAACGCCATGTCGTCGCTATGTGACTTCCTCTTCTCCGGCGTGCTTATCCGCTACCCCACCCTGATCCTGGCCTATTCCGAGGGGCAGATCGGGTGGCTGCCCTACATCCTCGAGCGGGCCGATGACGTGTGGCGCGAGCATCGGGCCTGGGGCGGGGTCAAGGACATCGTCCTCGAACCTCCGTCCACCTACTTCCGGCGCCAGGTTTACGGCTGCTTCTTCCGCGACCAGCACGGCCTGAACTCGCTGGAGGCCATCGGTGTCGACCGCATCACCTTCGAGACTGACTACCCCCACACCGACTCGACGTGGCCGGACACCCGGGCCGTGGCCGAGCAGATGGTGCAGCACTTGAGCGATGACGACGTCTACAAGATCATGCGGGGCAACGCCATTCAGATGCTCGGCCTCGACGGCCCATGATCCTGGGCGACACCGTCAACCCGGCGGCGGCGGAGTTCGGCAAGCCTCTCGAGGGCATCCGCATCCTGGCCCTCGAGCAGATGCAGGCGCTCCCCTATGCCACCCAGCTCCTGAGCCGTTTGGGGGCCGACGTGGTCAAGGTCGAAGCTCCGGGCACGGGGGACCTCGGCCGGACGTCCATGCCGGCCATGGAGGACCCGGCGGGGCGGGGCGTCGGCGCCACCTTCATGCGCAACAACCTCAACAAGCGCTCGCTCGTCATCGACCTCAAGCAGCCCCGGGGGCGCGACCTGGTGTTGCGCATGGCCCCGTTGTTCGACGTGGTGGCGGAGAATTTCCGGTCCGGTGCCTCAGAGCGGCTCGGCGTGGCCTATGCCGACATCGCCGCCGCCCACCCGAAGGTGGTGTATCTCTCGATCTCGGGCTTCGGCCGCTCCGTCCCCGAGGGCACCCCCGTCTCCCCCTACGACGGATGGCCGGCGCTGGCCTCCATGGTCGAGGCCATGAGCGGGGCCTACGAGTTCAAGCGGCCACCGGATGCCGCGCCGATCGGCTCACCCATGGGTGGCCTGGGCGACATCGTCACCGCGCTGTTCGCCGTCATAGGGATACAGGCCGGGCTGCGCCAGCGCGAACGGACCGGGAGGGGCCAGCAGATTGACGTGGCCATGCTCGACGCCATGGTGGCAGTGCTCGATGTGGTGCCTAACTTCTGGTCCATGGGCATCCCCATGGGCACTCCCTGGCCCGGCATCCTCCATGCCTTCCGGGCCGCTAACGGCTGGTTCATGCTCCAGGTCCTGCGGTCCCATCAGTGGCCGGACCTGGCTCGGGCCATCGGACGAGACGAGTGGGCCACCGACTCCCGGTTCGCCACCCCTCAGGGCTGGCTTGACCACCTTGAAGCCGACATCCGACCGGCCATTGAATTGTGGGCGAGTGGCCTGTCCAAGTACCAGGCGTGCGTGGCCCTGAACGCCGCCGGACTTGTGGCCGGTCCGTGCGCTACCGACGCCGAGGTAGTGATCGACCCCCACCTGGCCCAACGCCACATGCTGGTCGAGCACCCCCGCACCGACGGCGTGGCCCAACCTGTCCTCATACCGGGGCTGCCCATCAAGTTCGCCCAGGTATCCGAGGGCCCAGAGACCCGCGTGCCCTGGTTGGGTGAGCACACCGACGAGGTGCTCTCGGCCGAACTGGGGCTGGGTCGGGACGAGCTCGATGACCTACGAGCCGACGGGGTCATCGGGTGACAGGTCGCGCTCCTCTGTGAACGAGTGGCAGCGGGCGGGTCGCCTCCGGCGGCAATGGACCCCTTCCGGCGCTTCTCGGCAAGGACAGGCAGAGGTTCAGAGGTACCTGTCTCGGCGCGCCGGGTTTGGCGCTTTGTAGGCCTGCTCAATGCGGCACTTCGGAGGCATGCCCCACTTGCCAGTTGCCTGTCAAAGTGGGACACCTCGCTAATGATGCGACCCTGCCCTGGTCCGCTCCGCGAAACGGGGGTCCCTAATCGACGCCGCGATTGTCATGTCTCGGCAACCTAGAGATGTGGTATCCAGCCGTCACCACGCTGAGGCAAATGTTGGATCTGGCGAATGTTCCCCGGCCAAGGGGTCAACTCGAAGTTTGAGGTGACCTCGGTGTGCTGATAGTGACCGTTCTTGGCGCGGCACCGACCAGGCGATCGTTGTCGGGGACGTCCATCCGAACCGCCGCGGTGCGCTTGGACAGGGCAATCACTTCGGAGTGTGCCCGCATGATGCCCTCACGCGACGGGGCGAGGAAGTTGACCTTGAGTTCGCTAGTGGCTGCCCAAGCGCCGGGCGGGATCTACGGGTAAAGGACGGCGCCAAGGACATGGTCGACCAATGTCGCCAAGGTTCCACCGTGGGCCGAACCGAAGGGGTTGAGAAGGTCAGGCCGCACCTCAAGCTCAGCCGTCATGGTGCCGGGGCCAACCTCGGTGATGACAATGGTCGCGCCGAGCGAGGCTCTGGACCATCGCCACGTCAAACATCCCGGTCGCCTTGTTGCGACCGCCGCCAATCTGTCCGATCTGCTTGGGCTTGAGGTTGAGATGGGTCGCTATGTGTCAGTTGGGGTGTTGCGAGCCGAAGCTGGCGATGTCGCGCAAGACGTGCTCGGCGTTGCGGGTCTCTGGGTGGTCTGGTCCGGGAACCTCGAGACGGTTGGTGAGCACCTATTCCAACACGCGGGCGGCGTCATCGCTTTACCAGCTGGTTTTTTGCACCCGGCTCGGATCAGCCTTCAAACCTAGAGCGATTCAGCCACGCTTGTCGGGTGGAACACAATATATCTCTCGCCATCCGTTGACCACCCCGTCACATAGCCTCAGTGACCGGCATGTCCCTGGGAAGAATCTGTCGGGACCCAGCCCGTCCGACGATGCGGAAAGCCTTGATTCCGGCGAAGCCCTTCAATGTGAGGTTGCCAACCGGCTCGGTTCGCACAAGATCTCGGGTGCCTGCTTCGACGTATTGATCGATGAGGATTTCCCCTGCGCCGGCTCCCGAGCAGAGTCGGGATGCAAGGTTCACCACAGTGCCGAGCGGTGTGTAGTCGTATCGACCCTCGAAGCCCACGACTCCAAGTGTTGCAACGCCCAAGGCGATCCCGACTCCGTAGGAGATCTCGAAACCCCGACCCTCCCAGGCGACGGTCTGCTCTCGCATCGGGGGGCCGAACGCCCAGGCCATCTTCACCGCCCGTTCCGCTGGATTGGCGCACTCGAGGGGGTCGTTGAAGTACGCCATCATGCCGTCGCCGGCAAAGGCTCCCACTGTGGCATCGAAGGCCATCATGACGGCGCCGATGGTGGCGTGGTACTGGCCGATGACCTCAACTACGTCCTCTGGTTCGACCGATGCGGCGAAGGCGGTATAGCCGCGGAGGTCGCAGAACACCACCGCGATCCGACGCCGATGAGGCTCGAAGATCGATTCATCTCCCGACTTCAAGATTGTGTCGGCCACCTGGGCCGGCAGGAACCGCCGGAGGCGGCTCACACGTTCAAGCGCTGCGACCTGCTCTACGACCCGTCTCTCCAATGAGGCGTTAACTGCGGCCAGTTCCGTTCTTGCGGTTTCAGCGTCCGCTCGCTCCGCGTCCGCGAGTGCGGTCATGGAGTCAGCCTGCTCCACGAGTTGCTTCGTGAACCAGCCGGTAATGACGACCGTGGCCATGACCGAGCCCCACCGTTCGGCGGCCCCAGTGTTCCCTTGCTGCAGTGCGACAAGGAGCCCGTACTGGATTCCGATGATCGCGGTCACCAACGCGGCCGCTCGAACGCGGAAGAAGTAGAAACCGGCAACGGCGATCCACACGTATGCCACGGCATTCAGCGGGAAGGCCGGGGTGAATGAGAGTCCAGCGGTGGTGACGCATACCGCCAGGAGCAAGATCACGAAGATGGCCATGTCGGAGAGGCGCTTCGCCAAGGGGAGCAAGATTGCCCCGGCGATCGCTTGCAGGAGCCCGGCGACGACGAGCCCGCCCGAGTTCATTTTGGGTGGATAGGGAGGCAACGCGCCGACAAGGAAGGAGAGGATTCCGGTGACAGGGAGGAGCGCGAGACCTAAGCGAATCGAGACCACCCGACGGTGCGCCGACACCGGCTTCGACTGGACAAACTCCGAGAACCGTCCGCCCCACGCATCGTCTTGCCGAGCTCCAGCCGATGACATGTCGGCAGATCGTAATGTAGAACGGCACCACGCTCTGGCTGGGACGCGCGGAGGAGGGAGGGAGCGTCCCGCTTCTTGCCACCGCCGTCGCACGCACTCCCCTCGTCCCGTGCCCCGTCGGGTCCAACGCGAACGAGGCTACGGATGGGCATCGGGCGAGCGGGGTGATGCCCTTTAGCCTGATTCCACCGAAAAGTACCGAGTGTTCTTGAGTTGACGCGTTCCGCTGGTGTTCGGGCGCCAACGATGTCGTGTCGCAAGGATAGCGGCAATTGGGGCGTGGCTGTTGAGATCTTGTGGCACGGATTAGGTACACGACAAGCCGTGAGGCACACACAGGAAATACATGAACCCAGCCCCGCTCCCCTCACGTGCCTACCTGGACCGCTGAAATAGTGGCATCCGGTGTTCAAGATCCTTGTGTGCAAATAACCGGATGCCTATCCCAATAAGTTCGTCAACGACCACGACTCAGGGTGTCACCTATCGCCGGCCCGGAGCGCCCCCGGAAGGCGCCGGTGCTTGCTCTTGTTCGCCTGTGGCATTCGGCACTTCGGTGGCACTGGAGTCTTGGCAGCCGAACATAAGGGGGCATTCGTAGGGCTCCCCTCTGTGTCAACCTTCAG
>PNAT01000150.1:485-9039 GCA_003169675.1 Acidimicrobiaceae bacterium | reverse complement strand
GGCACCGAGCCGTGGAACTGGGCCTGGCCGAAGGTGAAGATCCCGCCGTCGGCGGCGTCGGTCCAGTACCCCAGGACGTGCTTCGGGGGCGCAGAAGGCGAAGAACTGGCCAGGAGTCCGGTCAACAGCCCACTGCCGGTCCCGACGATCGACGCTGGACGCAAATTCACGGTCTGGGGCGCGAGGGCTTTTCCGGTCGGTTGAGAGGATGAACGAAGGGCGGAAGGACCAGCCTGGCGCACAAGCGCACCCGAGACCGCACCATTGATGACCAGTGCCCCCACCCCTTGAGCAGCGAAGTTGTGGCTGCCGGCCAACGGCGGCGAGGCCAGTCCGGCCGGGTCATTGACGATCGTCCAGGTCGCACCGGTGTCGTTAGTCACCGATATCTCGCCCTGCTGGCCGGCGGCCACGATCACCTGAGCGGTGTTGAGTGGGTTGATGGCGATCGCCGTGATATTCGACGTGGCCTGGTTCCGACCCGGGAACGAACCGAACACATTGCTCACCACGCTGAATGTCGCGCCACCGTCGGTGGACTTGTACAGATCGCCGACCGATACATTCGTTGGATTTCCGGTCCCGGCCCAAACGGTACCGTTGGCACAGTCGACGGCGACAGCTTGAACCGGCCCGTCGTTGGTCGGAATACCCGTTGGAGTACCCGAGAAATCCGTTGTGGTCGACGCGTTGGACACTTTCACCAACGAACCGGTCGTTCCCGATGGGCCTCCGTTGGTTATCACGCCAGAGCTGACGAAGAGCGCATCGGCCACCGACGGCGCGGACCCGGCCGGGCAGTACTGCAAGGAAATGACGGGCAGCGTCAAGGTGTCTGCGGCCAGCGTCGCCGTGATGGCGTCGCCGGAGCCGCTCAGGCTGAGCCGGGCGACATGGCCGAGCGCGCTGTTGTTGCTATTGCCGTTCGCAGTGCCGACGAACAGGGCATCCTGACCGGGCAGCCCAGCCAAGCTCGTGACGGTGAAGTCGGAGTTCAACGGAAACGGCAAAACGGGGATGTTGGGATTGGCCAACGGACTCGAACCGGCCGTCCAGTCCGCCCTGACGGACAACGCCGGCTGAATGGTCATGCCACCGAGCCCGGAGCCGTAGGTCAGCCAGTTGTGTGACGCTCCCTGCCACCATGACGTCGAGGACCCTCCCTGCTCGACCGCCGGCGTGAAGGTCGCCCCACCGTCAGTGGACGCCAAGCTCCCCCCGCCGTCACTTGTCCCGAGCACGGCGGAGACGTCCTGGGTCGGGCTCGGACCAAGGGCGATGCCATTGACGTGTGGTTCAGTGATCCCGTTGCCCGATATCCCCCCGGTTCCCGAACCCGTCCCGGCGCTCGCCTTCTGGGACGTGGTGAACACAGGGCCCGAGGCGTTGAACATTGCTGCCTTGTCGGCGCCCTCACCCTGCCCCCCTCCGTTGGACATGGCCACTTGGTCAATTCCACTGGGTCCGGCGAAGCCCGTATCGAAGGCGGTGTTGTTGTTGATCGCCCCATTATCCTGAGAGAACGCGGGCACTTTGGGCGTTGCGGCGGAGAGCGTCATGTAGCAGTTGCCCACGAGGGCGTCGAGCCCGATCGGGCCGGTGGCGTTGGACGTCGGATCGATGGACCCGTCGTAGGGCCCAAAGTTGCCATAGCACGGCTGCATCATCCCGTTGGAGGCAACGGCGTTGTGTACTGCGCTCGCGGTATAGCTCGTGGCGCCGCTGGCCTTGGTCCCGGCGAACGTGGGGCCGTTCGTGGCCGACGAGGTGACGACGAACATCGACGGAGGCGCCGACCCAGAGGACGTTCCCCCGAAGAACACCTGCTGGGGAGCACCACCGGAACCTGGGAAGCCGGTGGGATACGCGAGGATCACGCCGAGTGGCGACGTCAAACTGTTGGTCAATGCGTAGACGTCCACGGCGCCCCCGGCAACCGAAGCGACCGCCAGGAACGGACCGCTGGCGCCGTTGGCCACGGCGAAAACGTCAGAAGGTTGCATGTACGGCGCCGTCATCAGCTGGATCGAAGGTGTCGCCTGGGTCATGTCGACGATGTAGTTGCCGGTCGGGGCGTTGATGAGGATCACGTCAGCGCTGCCGCTGTGCCCCCAGCCCATCGAGACACCATCAAGGTCACCGGCGCCGGTGGCGGTGACGCTGCCGACCAGGGCCCACGTCACGCCGTAGTCCTGGGAGACGTAGAGGCTCCAGGCGTTGACGCTGGGGCAACTCGAGAAGCAAGGGAGAAGGATGGCCACGTCACCGGGGTACTGGCTCGTGGCGATGTCCTGGGAGTCGCCGGCCAGGGCATCGTTGGACGGAAGCCCTTGTGAACCGCCGTCGTAGGCCACGGTGACCGGGGACCACGTGCCGCCGTAGTCAACGGTCCGGAAGATCTGGGGGATGTCCGGGGTGCTCACGTAGAAGACCCCGGGCCCGCCGGCGCGCACCGCACCGCACTGGCACCCATCTACCGGCAGCGGCCTGAGGGTCGAGACCGACGCCGTGAGGGAGACCGAATACCCCGTCACGCCGCCTCCAGGGACGACGACGCCGCTCTGCGAGAACAGTTGGTACCCTGGTGCTTGGGCGACCAGCGAGTAGGTTGCCGCGGCATCGGTGATCGAGAATGTGCCGTCGGCAGCGCTGATCGCCGACTGGGGCGCCGAACCATTCCCTTCGAGCACGACGATGGCACCGCCGATCGCTCCATTCGGTCCGGTAACGGTGCCGGAAAACGTGGGGTTGAGAATGGCACTGGTCGGGCTGGCCAGCACCACCATCGACAGCATGCTGGCGACAAGCGCTGCTGCCGCCGTCACGCTCAGGGCCCGGAACCTGCGGAGAACGTCGCTTCGTGACGGCATGTGGAACCTCCCTATCGAATGGTTTTACACCGACAATTGATCCGTGTCCACTGCATTGTGGTGTCGTGGTGGGCTTTGACCTGAGCCAGGGAGTCCGCCAACAGGTGGGACCTTCGGACGGTTCCTGTTCGAGCCTTACGTTCAGAGAGCGGCGTGAGCGGCCGCGGCAGCATCCCTGGCGTGGTAACTCGAACGGGTGAGCGGTGACGCTTCCACGTGGGGCACCCCGAGCGCGGCGCCTACCTCTTTCAAATGATCGAATTCCTCCGGAGCCCAGTAGCGGGAGACGGGGATGTGGTCCCGGCTTGGTCGCAGGTACTGACCGATGGTGATGATGGACACCCCGACGGCCCGTAGGTCAGCCATGGTGGCGATCACTTCGTCCTCGCGTTCTCCCAGGCCCACCATGAGACCGGACTTCGTGACCAGGCCCGCGTCACCCGCCCGGGCGAGCACAGCCAGGCTTCTGGCGTATCCGGCCGAAGGTCGCACAGCGCGCTGGAGGCGGGCCACCGTCTCAATGTTGTGGTTCAGCACATCGGGCTGGGCGGCGAAGATCCTCTCCAGTGACGAGGGATCACCCCGGCAGTCCGAGATCAGGACTTCAACCGTGGTCTGCGGGGTACTCCGGCGGATGGCGGCGATGGTCTCCGCCATGGCTCCGGCTCCACCATCAGCCAGGTCGTCCCGGGCCACACAGGTCACCACGGCATGGCCGAGCGCCATCCTCTCCACTGCCCGGGCCACCCGGTCGGGCTCGTCCGGAGATAGGGCCAAGGGATGGCGAGTGTCAACTTGGCAGAACCCGCACGCCCGGGTGCAGCGATCCCCATTGATCATGAACGTGGCGGTCCCCTCCGACCAGCACTCATAGATGTTGGGGCACCCGGCTTCCTCACACACCGTCACCAGCCCGAGATCGTGAATGGTCCGGCCGAGCGAGGTGTACTCCTTGCCCATGCGCACCGGCACTCGGATCCACGGGGGCTTGCGCTCCGAAATCTGCAGTCCGGCCTCCGGAGACACCCCGGCCTGCCGGAGGCGCCGGATGACGGGGCGCTCTGCGTCGGCACCATCCTGTCCCGACGATGTGGGGCCGGTGACCACGTCATGGCGCTCGATGGCACCCCGACCGAACATAGCGCTCGCACGGGCGATGAACACCTCGGCGACCCGGTCCAGGGACACGTCAACGCCTTCCTCGCGGAGTGACGTCACGCCCCGGTCGGCGATACCACAGGGGACGATATGCCCGAACATGGAGAGGTCGCAGTCGACGTTGAGCGCCACGCCGTGCAGGGTGCGCCGCGTCCCGGGACCACCTTTGACGGTGCGCACGCCGATGGCGGCGATCTTGCGTGGGGTCGGCCCCCCGGCATCGACCCAGACACCCGGGTATCCGCTCAACCGGCCGGCGCCGGTCAGCCCGAGGTCGGCCAATGTACCGAGCACCAGCTCCTCGAGTCGATGCACATGGGCGGGGCCGGCGGAGGGGTCGTCGGGCACCGACACGATGGGGTAGCACACGAGTTGGCCTGGACCGTGATAGGTGACATCGCCGCCGCGATCGGTCCGCTCCAAGGTGGCGCCCACTGACGCCGGATCAGTCAGCACGTGATCGGGGTCACCGTGCGCTCCGAGCGTGAACACGTGCGGGTGCTGGAGCACCAACAGGTAGTCGTCGCCGGCTCCGGACGCCAATGCGTGCTGAAGGGCATAGGCCTCGCGATACGGGACGCTCCCCAACGACCGGATACGCAACATGATCGGTCCCGCTACAGCTCGGCGGCCCAGTCCCGGCTCCCGAGAAGATCCGACACCAGGGCCAGGAACGAGGAGACATACGCACCATCCACCGCTCGGTGATCCCAGCTGACCCCGATGATGCCGGTGGAGTGAATGGCAATGGACTCGGACCCGTCCGGTTGCGTGACCACCACCGGACGCCGGGCGATACCGTCCGTGGCCAGGATGGCCACCTGCGGTTGATTGATGATCGGGACCGTGAAGAACGTGCCGAATGGGCCGTCGTTGGTGATGGAGAACGTGCCACCGGCGATGTCATCGGCATTCAACTGCCGCCCTCGGGCCCGCTCCGCCAGGTCACGGATGCGGCGGGCCACGCCCCGCAGGGTGACTTCCTCGGCCCGGTGGATGACCGGCACAATCAGTCCTTCGTTGGCCAGGTCGACCGCGATCCCCAGATTCACCTCGGCGTGCACCACCAGGGACTCGTCGACCACGGACGCGTTGAGCAGCGGGAAGTCACGCAGTGCTTCCACCGTTGACCGGGCAATGAACGGAAGATAGGTGAGGGAGAAGCCTTCTTCGGCCTTGAACCTCTCGCCCCAGGCTTTGCGAACCCGCTCGACGCTTTCGAAATCAACTTCATTGGCGATGAACGCGTGAGGGGACGTGGCCTTGGACCGCACCATGTGCTCGGCCGTCCGCCGGCGCATATTCGAGAACGGAACGATCTGCTCGCCGGCTTGGCGATAAGAGGCCATCGATGTTGGCGGCACGGGCTGGGCGCGGACGACTGTCGAGGCCATGGCCGCTGGAGGCGGTGAGGCCGCTGGCGCACTTTGTACTGCCGGAGGTGCCGGCGAATGACGGGCGTCAATCACCTTGAGCACATCCTCTCGAGTGATGCGCCCCCCGACCCCGGTACCCGTCACGTCAGAGGCGCTGATGGCGCTCTCGGACAGGAGCTTGCGTACGACCGGAGAGAGGACCAGCGTCTCGGTTCCATTGGACTCGTCCGACGCCGGCGGTTCGGATGCCGATGCCGGCGGAGGGGGTGGCGACGCAGTCACTGGAGGAGTGGACTCGTCCGACGCCGGCGGTTCGGATACCGATGCCGGCGGAGGGGGTGGCGGCGCAGTCACTGGAGGAGCCTGGGGCTCCGCCGCGGCGGGAGCCGGTGCTGGGGCGGGTTCGGCGACAGGCGCCGCGGGATCCCCGCCCTCGGTCCCATCGCCGATGACAGCCAGCTTCACCCCGACGTCGACCGTCTCGCCTTCCGGCACGAGAATCGCCGTGAGCACTCCTGCGGCCGGAGAAGGGACCTCGGAGTCAACCTTGTCCGTCGATACTTCGAACAAGGGCTCATCGCGCTCGACCTGGTCACCCACGGCCTTCATCCAACGGGTGATCGTCCCTTCCGTCACCGTCTCGCCCAGTTGCGGCATCGTCACATCAGCCAACGTGCAGTCCCCTTCCGGTCAACGCCATCATCGTTTCGCCGAAGGCTTCGGAGAGCGATGGGTGCGGCTGAATGAAGTTGGCCACCTCTTCGGGGTAAGCCTCCCAGTTGACGGCCAGGTAGCCCGCACCGAGTTGCTCGGTGACCCACGGGCCGGCCATGTGCACACCAAGAATTCTCCCGGCCGACCCGTCAGGAAGCTGCTCGGCCACCACTTTGACCACCCCTTCGGTGTCACCGACGATGAGGGCACGGCTGTTCCCACCGAAGGGGTCCTTCTTGGTGACCACGGGTATCCCGGCCGCTTTGGCCTGCGCTTCAGTCATGCCGCAGAATGCGACCTCGGGATGGCAGTAGATGGCCCACGGCACTTTCGCGTAATCCACCGGCAGAACGGGCTCACCCAACATCCCCTTGACCGCAACGATCGCCTCGGCAAATCCGACGTGGGCCAGCTGGGGTGTGCCAGACACCACATCGCCTACCGCCCAGACTCCCGGCTCACCCGTGCGCTGGTACTCGTCGGCCACCACGAAGCCCCCATCATCCAAGGTCACGGCCACCCCTTCGGCCACCAAATTCTCCGTACGCGGGCGCCGACCGACGGAGACGACGATGGCCTCCACGTCGTAGGTCTGGTCACCAGCACGTACCGCGGTCACGGAGCCACCCTCCGATGGTGTGTGGCCCTCGGCCTGGACTCCGGTGACGATCTCGATCCCTCGCTTCTTGAAGGAGCGGGCGATCAACCGGACGATGTCGTCATCGCACCCGGTGAGGATGGAATCCAAGGCCTCGAGCACGGTGACCTTCGCCCCCAGATCCGACAGCAAGGAGGCAAATTCGCATCCGATGGCGCCACCGCCCACCACCGCCACGGAGGCCGGGATTTCCTTGAGGTCCAAGAATTCGTCAGATGTCATCACCCAACGACCGTCGACGGGGAGTCCCGGGAGCGTCCGCGGGACAGACCCGGCGGCCAGCACCACATGGCGACCGACCACGATGCGCCCTGCGTCGTCGCCGTCGAGGATCTCGACGTGACGATCGGCCCGAAGGGTGGCGGTCCCCGAGAGGATGGTGACCTGTCGACCCTTGAGCAGTCCGGACAGTCCCTTGAAGAGCTTGTCCACGACACTGTTCTTGCGGTCCTGGCTCACCGAGAACTCGAGGGAGGAGTCCAGGACCCGGATGCCGAATTCCCCCGCCCCGCTCACCGTCCGTTGCACGGCCGCCGTCTCCAGAAATTCCTTGGCCGGAACGCAGCCCCGGTGCAGGCACGTGCCACCCACCTTGTCCCGCTCGACGATGGCCACCGAGAGGCCTGCCGCGGCGCCGTAGAGTGCCGTTGCATAGCCACCCGGACCGCCACCGATCACGACGATGTCGAATTCATCCTCAGCACCCATCGTCCTGCCTTCTTCCTCTCTGCTTCTGGCGCGCCCGGTGACCCACCGAATTCCCAGTTCGCGCTGTTGGGTCAGCGTGCTCACACGAAGCGCGTGCCACCGGGCATGCTACCGTCCACATCGGGAATGGGAGCCGGGACGAATTCCGAAACCCCATCCTGTCGTCGTCCGGAAATTCAGCCTCAGACGTGAATCCATTGGGCGTGACCATTTACGGTATCTGCGCTCTCGCCTTCATGATGGGCATGTACGCCCTGGAACGGAGGGGGAAGCGATTCATCTTGGCCTTTGCCGGGGGATGTCTCCTGGCGAGCGCCTATGGCTTCCTCTCGGGCGCATGGCCTTTCGGCGTAGTCGAGCTCGCATGGTCTGGGATTGCCCTGCGCCGCTATGCCCGTACGGACTAGTGTCGTGAGTCGGAGATTCTTTTAAATATAGGAATTTTCTCTTCGTTCTGCGCGTTCTTCCTTTCATCGACCACGATGGGAGGCAGTCATGGCAGAGCGGGGCAGGCCCAAGGCAGAGCTGGTGCTCACCGACGACGAGCGGGAAACATTGGCGCGTTGGGCTCGCCGGCCAAAGAGCGCGCAGGCATTGGCGCTTCGGTGTCGCATCGTGCTCGAGTGCGCCAGCGGTCACACCAATCGTGAGGTGTCGCGTCGTCTCGGGGTGAGCGAAGCCACCGTGTCGAAGTGGCGGCGACGGTTCATCGCGCAGCGTTTGGAGGGTCTGCATGACGAACCGCGTCCAGGGGTGCCGCGCTCGATCACCGACGATCATGTCGAGGCCTTGATTGTCGCCACCTTGGAACAGACACCCAGCGACGCCACCCACTGGTCGACGCGGTCGATGGCCAAGGCGACTGGGATGAGCCAATCGGCGGTGAGCCGCATCTGGCGGGCTTTTGGACTCAAGCCGCATCTGGTCGACTCCTTCAAGCTGTCCCCCGATCCGCAATTCGTTGAAAAAGTGCGTGATGTGGTGGGCCTTTACCTCAACCCGCCCGAAGGCGCTCTGGTGCTCTGTGTGGACGAGAAGACCCAGATCCAGGCTCTGGATCGGACCTCACC
>PNAT01000150.1:0-440 GCA_003169675.1 Acidimicrobiaceae bacterium | reverse complement strand
ATGACCGAACGCCATCGGGCCGTTGAGTTCCGAAAGTTCTTGAACCTCATCAACCGCAGCGTGCCCGAAGACCTCGACGTCCATGTGGTGGTCGACAACTCCTCGACCCACAAGACGCCAGAGATCCACCGCTGGTTGTTGCGCCACCCACGGTTCACCTTGCACTTCACGCCCACCTACAGCTCATGGATGAATCTGGTCGAGCGCTGGTTCGCCGAGCTCACCAACAAGTGGTTGCGACGCGGCACCCATCGCTCCACCAAGGAACTCGAGGCGTCGATCAACTACTGGATCGACACGTGGAACGACGAACCGAAACCGTTCGTCTGGCACAAGAGTGCGGACGAGATCCTCGACACGCTGGCTACATATTGCGCGCGGATCTCCGACTCACGACACTAGGAGACTGTTGAATAAATCGGCCTTTGGTGCTCGCGATT
>PNAT01000032.1 GCA_003169675.1 Acidimicrobiaceae bacterium | reverse complement strand
CGATTAAATCAGCAGTCTCCTAGCTTGCGGCAAGCAGGACCGGAAATTTGCACGAGCCCCGGCGATCATCTGGAATCTCTTCGGCTTGAGAACGGGGTGAGCGATGGAAGTTGCCGAGCGCGAGATGCAAGTGCGGAGGTTCGTTGACGAGGTCTGGAATGGCCGAAACTACGAAGCGGCCGCTGATCTCTACTGCGAGAAATACACCAATTCGTTTGGGGCAGGGCCATCGGCCAGAATCGAGCCGATCCGCCGCTACCACCAGGCGTTTCCTGATCTCCACCTGGACGTCGAGGAGCTGTTCGTGGACGGCGACACAGTCGTCTTGAGGGTCACATTCCGCGGCACCGACACGGGGGGATACGTGGGCCGGGCCCCTACGGGACGGGCCGTGGAGGAATGGGCGGTCACCATCATGCACTTCGAGTGCGACAAGGTCGTCAGGGAATGGATCGGAGCCGACAAGCTCGGCCTGTTCATTCAGCTGGGGGTCCTCGACGACCCGTGGCCCAACTAGGCGGCCATTCGTGGAACCGGTTACGAGGCTCGTTCGCTGCTCCAGAACGTCAAAGGCTTCGGAAGCACGAAGGAAGAAGTGCACCTCGATGCTCGGGAATCGACTACCCCAGTCGCCGGCACAGTGGGGCAGCGTCGTCAGTCGACTACGACTGCCCATCAAGTGGTTGCTCCAAGATTGGCCCGAGCACCTTCATGAGGTCTGGGACGAACATCACGTCATTGAGCACGATCCTTCCTGTCGGGCGCCACGTTTGATCTCGAGGTATCGCTGCGGCACCGCGAAGTCGAGGATCAAGGGGGAACACTGTGGACGTGCCATCAGGTTCTTCGTCTTCAGCCGGCTGGTGTTGAGCGAGATCGAAATCGAGTCGCCGTCGGCCAGGAACCAGACCTCTGAGAGCTGGGGGGCGACCGTCAGGGCCCACGGTGGCGAGCGTCGTCACCGCTCCTTCCAGGAGGTCGCGATGCGAGTCGGATATCTGCGTCATGGCGTCATCACCTCGAGGGCACCATACCGGCGCGGCCGGAGGACGCCGACGCCTGGACCGGCTCAGGCTGCGTCGGAGCGCGCTGGGGCCTTCCCACCCCGGATCCACGAGCAGGCCGCCCCCGCCAGGCACATCACGATGGCGAACGTGAAGGCGGTGTGCAGGCCGTCCTTGAACGAGCTGGTGATCAGGCTGGGGAAGAAGCTCTCCCCGGTGATGCTGGCGCGTTGGTCCAGTGTGAGCTGGGCGAGCACGTGCGGGCCGAGGAGGTGGCTGGCGGGGTTATAGCCGAGGAACGCAGCAAAGAGCGTGGAGACCGGCGGGAGGTGCGATATCGACCTCGCCATGGACTCCGGCACGCCGTGGGCGGTCAGCCCGCTGAGCAGCGCGCTCGGCAGGTGATCCGAGAGGCCGACGATGATGAACGTGAAGAAGATGCCGATGGAGAGCACCTGCGCAGAGTTCTGGAACGTGGTGTTCATGCCCGACCCAGCTCCTCGGTCGGCCGCCGGCAGGCTGTTCATCACACCGGTGCGGTTTGAGGCGCCGAAAGACGACATCACGAGCCCGGTGAAGAAGAGCAGAACGGCGAAGACGCTGTAGGAGAAGTCGATGGGAAGCTGCTCCAGCAGGAAGAACGCCACTGCGCTGCCAATCATGCCTCCGGTCGCGAACGGCCGGGAGCCGTAGCGATCCGAGAGGATGCCCGAGAGGGGCCCGCCGATCATGAAGCCGGCGGTGAGGGGGATCATGAAGATCCCGGCCCACAGGGGAGTCACGGCGAAGGTGTAGCCGTGGCGGGGCAACCAGATGCCCTGCAGCCAGATGATGAGCATGAACATCAGGCCGCCGCGCCCGAGCGCCCCGAGGAAGCTGGCGAAGACGCCGGCCGAGAAGGCACGGATCCGGAAGAGCTGGAGCCGGAACATGGGCTCCTCCGTATGAATCTCGATGACGCAGAACAGCACGAGGAAGGCCAGGCCGACGCCGAGCTCGGCGAGCACGGTCGGGTTGGTCCAGCCCATGGAGGAGTTCCCGTAGGGCTCGATCCCGTAGGTGATGCCGATCATGACCAGGATGAGCCCGATGGCAAAGGTGACGTTGCCCGCCCAGTCGATGCGTGCCCGCGAGCCGCGTGCCACCTCCTCCAACGAGTGGTAGCCCCACACCGTGGCGAAGAGGCCGATGGGCACCGAGACGAGGAAGATCAGGCGCCAGTTGATCGGCGCGAGGAACCCGCCCAGGAGGAGCCCGATGAAGGTCCCGCTGATGGCGGCGGCCTGGTTGATGCCGAGGGCGAACCCGCGGCGGTCGGGCGGGAACGCGTCGGTCAGGATCGCCGCCGAGTTGGCCATGAGCATGGCGGCGCCCACCCCCTGGAAGATCCGCATGACGATGAGCCAGATACCCCCGGCGGTGCCGGTCATCCAGGTGATGCTGAGCAGCAGGGAGAAGAAGGTAAAGACGGCGAAGCCGAGGTTGTACATGCGAACTCGCCCGTACAGGTCACCCAGTCGCCCGAGGCTGACCACCAGCACGCTGATGACGATGAGGAAGCCCAGGATCATCCAGAGCAGGAAGAAGGTGTTCGACGGCAGGAGCGGGTCGAGGTGGATGCCGCGGAAGATGTCTGGCATCGCGATGAGGACGATCGAGGCGTCGATGGTAGCCATCAGCATGCCCAACGTCGTGATGAAGAGGGCCGCCCACTGGTGCCGGTTGTTCGCCGGGACCGGAGCCTCGGCCCCGGCGGCCCCGGTTGCCGCCCCGCCGCTCCCGGCCGTCCCGGTCGTGGGCGGGGTGATCAGATCGGGCATCGCCGACAGTTGGTCCTCGCTCCCACCGGGGCCGCCTGTCGTTCAGGAATGGCCCATTCCGCTTTGCTAGCATAACCGGAACGAGACGTTCCGTCTGGGGACGAGAGACACCATGGCCCGCACCCGTACCAACTACGCCGCCACCTTCGCCGTGCTGGCCACGGCAGCGCTCGCCTTCAGCCTGTTGCAATCGCTGATCCTCCCGGCCATTCCCCAGCTGGAGCACACGTTGCATGTCTCGGAGAGCGCCGCGAGCTGGTTGCTGATCGCCTACCTCCTCAGCGCCGCCATCGCCACGCCGATTCTGGGCCGGGTCGGCGACATGATGGGCAAGGAGAAGGTGATCGTCGCTATCCTCATCGCACTGTCCATCGGCTCACTGATCAGCGCGCTGGCGACTGCCCTGCCGATGATGCTGATCGGCCGCGTGATCCAAGGGGCCGGCGGGGCCGTGTTCCCGCTCGCCTTCGGCATCATCCGCGACGAGTTCCCCGCCGAGCGGGTGGCGGTCGCCATCGGCGTCATGTCGGCCATCCTCGGCGTGGGGGCGGGCATCGGAATTGTGCTGGCGGGGCCGATCCTGGTGCACCTGAACTACCACTGGCTCTTCTGGATCCCTTTGGTCATGTCGGTCACGGCGACGATCGCCACGTTCGCCTTCGTGCCCGAGTCGCCGGTGCGCGCGCCGGGCACCATCAACTGGCTCGGGGCGGTGCTGATGTCGGGTTGGCTCGTGACCGGGCTGCTCGCCATGTCCTACGCACCGACGTGGGGGTGGGGGAGCACGTCGATCATCGGACTCACCGCTGCGACGGCGGTGCTCCTCGTGTTCTGGGTGGTCTCGGAGAACCGCTCCGCGTCGCCGCTCGTCGACATGAAGATGATGCGCATCCGGGCGGTGTGGACGACGAACCTGGCCGCCCTCCTCTTCGGGTTCGGCATGTTCGCCATGTTCATCGCGCTGCCGCAGTTCGCCCAGACCCCGACCCACGTCGGCTACGGGTTCGGGGCGTCGGTGACGCAGTCGGGGCTCTTCCTGGCGCCCTTCGCAGTGGCCATGGTGATCGTCGCCCCGATGACCGGGCGCCTGTCGGTGCTTGTCGGCTCGAAGATGGTGCTGGTGGCCGGTTCCTTCTTCGCCGCGGCGAGCTACCTTGTCCTGGTGGTGGTCCACGACGCGTCCTGGGCGATGTACGCATCCACCGCCCTGCTGGGCATCGGGACCGCGATGGGCTTCGCCAGCATGGCGAACCTGATCATTGAGGCCGTGCCGGCGGAGCAGACGGGCGTCGCCACGGGCATGAACACCAACATCCGCAACATCGGCGCCGCCCTCGGGAGCGGTGTGGCCACGAGCCTCGTCATCAGAAGCCTGCTGCCCGACGGCTATCCCAAGGAGCACGGGTACGTCCTGGCCTTCGCGGCCAGTGGCGCGGGTCTGGTAGTGGCCGGTCTGGCCGCACTCCTCATCCCCCGACGCCAGGGCGTCTCGATCGTCGAACGGGAGCCGCATCGGGCACTGACGGCGGAGGCCGAGGTCATCGTCGGCGCGATCGCATTCGGACCGGAGGACCTGGCGTGACCCGGCGGAGTGCCCCGCCGGTGACGGCGGCTGCGACGCGCCCGGGCTCACACAAGGAGACGCGCCCGCTGCGACGCGATGCGGAGGTCAACCTCGGGCGGATCCTGGTGGCGGCGCGCGACGTGTTCGCCGAGCAGGGCTACGACGCGCCGATGGAGATCATCGCCAGCCGGGCGGATGTGGGCGTCGGCACGCTGTACAGGCGATTCCCCACCAAGGCCGACCTGTTCACGGCGGTCGTGGAATCGGCCCGGCAGCGCAACCGCGAGATCGCCGAGGAAGTCTTGGCCGAAGTTGCGCCCGGCGAGGCCGTGTTCGAGTTCGTCCGGCGATGCATCAGTGTCCCAAGCGTGTGGCGGGCCACCACGGCGGCACCGCCCTGGGGATCCAAACGCGGTGCAGGCCTCAAGCAGATCGCGCCCCTGATCGCCACCATCGTCGACCGCTCCAAGGCGGCGGGAACCCTCCGCCCGGACGTCGAGGTGACCGACGTCGTCATGGTGCTCAAGGCGGTGCGATCGATCGCCGATCTGTGCGACACGCCGTCCGCGAGGCCGTCTCTGCGGTTCCTCGAACTGGCGCTCGACGGTCTCCGGCCCGGCCACGCAGCACCCACGCACCCGCCCCTCAGCATCGAGCAGCTGGCCAGGATCCTCTCCCAGGGCTGAACCTGGGGTGCCCCAGTTCGGGCTGAAGGCACCCGAATTGGAGCCGGTGCTTGCAACTGTTGACCTGATGCCCTACGAGTGGGCAGTCCGTTCGACGTCCTTTGTCCTTGCGCTAGCGCCACTTCATCGAACCCATGGACGCGTGGCAGACCGAACTGCCTTCACTCAGTCCGCAAGAGCTGCCCCACCGACCGTTTGCGCGCAGAGGTCACAGCCGGGATGACGGCCAGCGCATTGGCGACCACGAGCACGCCTATCGCCAAGGCAGCGATCGTCAACCCGGGTACGGCGGCGACGGGCACAGCACCGAGGTTGGTGGCAAAGGCATTCCAGACCACCCGTCCGACGACGATGCCGACCGGGATGCCGATGACGATGCCCACCAGGGCAACCGTCGTGGCTTGCCAGAGCACGGTCGCGCCGACCTGCACGTTCACGAAGCCGAGCGCCTTGAGCAATCCCATCTCCCGGCGACGCCGGACGACGCTTACCACGAGCAGATGGAGGAGGGTTGCCACACCGAACACCGCCAGCACAAACCCGAGGATGAGCGGGAAGTTCACTGCCTCCCCGAAGTTGACCAACGAGGTTGGGATGGTCGGCCGGCTCGCACTGCCCTGAGCGACGTAGCGGGCGATATCGGCTTGGCCCTTCGGACCGGAGGTCGCCCTCGCCAGGACGACGAAGTTTTGACTGGCCGCGAATGCCCGTCGGCACCCATTCTCTTCACGTCCGGGCGGACACACTGCGTTCAGGTAGCCGGCCATCGTGAAGGCCGAGCCGGTACCGAGTCCTCCGCCCCCGGCGTCGCTGGGGAAAGACGCCGTCCCAACGACGCGAAATGGCACGCTACGGGATCCGCCGGTGGGCAGTTGCACGGTCACTCTGAGGACCGACCCCACATGGGCGCCGACCTGGTGCAGGGTCGTGACTCCGAGCGTCATGTCGTCGTCACCAGTGGGAAGCCGACCGTCGACCGTCGACAGGAGCATTGGTCCACGCACAGCCTTCCCGGCAATGGCGAGGACGTCATGCCCGTTGATCGTCACCTCATCGGTGGCCGTCAGCATGATCGCGGTGATGGAGTGGTCGTGCTCCAGGCTGGACACCCAAGAGGTGGGGTTGCCCGGCCCCCCGTTCGAGGTCGAGAACGACAACTGGTAGTTGCTGCCGTAGAGCGCGGGAGTAGTTGTGAGGTGCGTCAAGCTGTCGGTGAATACGACCGTTGCGCACAGGGCCATGACGGCCAACGCCGATCCGAACAATGCGGTGCCCACCGGGACCGAGGCGGCGCCGCGTCCGCGTTCCAAGGCGTGACGGACACCGATCACCGCGCTTGGCGGCGCCCCCGTGGCGGCCACCTTTGCCACGATGGAGGACGGGTGAACCTCTGATGCCCGCTCGCCGCCGGCGCGTACCCGCGAGGCGCGCACGGCCGGCCAGATCCCAAGGAGCAGAACCACCACCACCGTTGCCAGCGCTCCGAGCAGGAGAACCAGCGGATCGGAGGCAAGACCGGTCGAAGGCTCGGCCAGGCGCGCCTCGCCGACCGGAGTCAGGGGAGACAGGGCAAAGGCAAAGATGACGGCGCCGGCCGCGCCGACGAGCGCCACCATCAGATTCCGCGCTGTGCCGAGCACCACGAGATGGCGCCTGGACAAGCCCAAGGCCACCAAAGATGGGTACTCCTCGCTCTCGACGACGCTCTGCCGACTGAGCGCCTGGCCGATGACGGCGAGGCCGGCAAGCGCGGCCAGTACGGCGAGCACCCACCAGCCCACGGCCTGGGGCTGGATCGATGCCGCCACTGCAGCAGCAGCGGTGGCCTGATTTGACACATAGACGAGGTGAAGAGAGCCTGCGGCCGCAGCGAATCGGGGCAGGCTGGTAATCCCGTGACGAAGCCGTACGAGGTAGACGGAAGCGAGCACGATTCTCTTGTTGAGAGCATGTGCAAATGCCGGCGTTGTGAAGAGGTCGTATTCGGATGCCGTCCCAGATGGAAACTCCATTTCGGCTGCACCGATTCCCACGACATGCAAGGCAACCGTCGGCCCTGACGGAGCCACGTTGGCGCCGCTACCCAGTGCCGACAACTGTGACGATGCATACAGCGGCGCATGGATGACCGAACCGATGTGCACGCCGTAGTCCTGTTGGAGAGTGAAGGAGGCCAGCACATCATACGGTGACGACTCGGCGGGCATCTGGCCGGCGACCAACTTCACCACCCGCCTCAACGCCGTGGGCGACAGCTCATTGATGTAGAAGTTCGACGGGTTGATGGCATGGGTGGTGCAGGCACACGACGGTTGTCCGCTCGCGGGATTGCCGATCGTCGTGACAGAAGAAACCCCGGGCAGCCCGCTCAGTCCAGGAACGGGTTTTTGATTGTAGATATAGACGTCATACCCGTGAGAAGCGACAAAGCGCGGAAAGGCGGTGGCCGTGCGGCGCCCGGCGGCTGCGGCGGCCAGAACCAATCCGGCGACGAGGGCAATCAAGACGACCAGGATCAGCCAGGAGCGCCGGCGGCGGCGAAGCTCGGCGCCGAACACCAGCCTGACTGCGCCCACGATGACCTCCTGACCCCAGTGTGATTTACCGAACCCGTCACGTCCAAGATGGCTACCAGCTTTTCACCTGTAGCGGTAGCACCATCACCCGGGCACGGCGCTGTGACCTCCACCTATGCGACGGGCATACCCGGAGCTAGAGCGTTGGGGCCGATCGCTTTGCGCGCCTCACCACTGATTGGACCAGGACGGTCACTGCTAACGCGATCAGTAGGATGCAACCGACCAAGAAGAGAACCCAGGCCACATTGGACAGGGCCATGCGAAGCCCATGTTCATGACCAGGTCCATAGGCGACATTCGCGACTATGAAAAGCACTACGTCAGCGACAGCCAGAATAATCAAGCTCCGACCCCTGACCACCTGGTCAAATTTACTGACCGACGACTCGTTAGGCATTGGGTTATCTCCTACATTCGTTCTCAGGTCGAGCGTACAGCTGGCGCGGTGAACCCTCAAGGGTGATACCCGTCGATCGTCGATGGTGCTACCACCACCATCGAACCTGGTAACGGATGTCTGAGATCGACGGGCGGGAGAACACTTCACGGGACCGTGGATCGTCCTGCAGCTTCAAGAGCGGTACTGAACCGAGGGTGACCGGTTCGCCGGTTTCGCGACGCAATAGCTCGGTCATAGCTGACCGCCTGCTTGCTTCGTGAGCACCCCTGTCGGCTGGCGGGCATCGTGCAGCTGGATCTCGCTCCTATGGACCTCGTTGACCAGACCAGCACATCTTGTGGCTGCGGAAACTCAGCGCGAGTCGCCCTTGGCGGGCCAGCCACCCGCGTGCGGCAACCGGCCGACCGAGGTCAGCGAAGGTCGAAGCGATCGAGGTCCATCACCTTGGCCCACGCAGCCACGAAGTCCTGCACGAACTTCTGCTCCCCATCCCTGCTGGCATAGACCTCGGCCAGGGCCCGCAGCTGGGAGTTCGAGCCAAACACGAGGTCAACCGAAGTGCCCGTCCAGCGGACCTCGCCAGTACCCCTGCGTCGGCCCTCGTACACGTGCTCCGTGGCCGATTGCCGCCACTCGGTGTCCATGTCGAGCAAGTGCACGAAGAAGTCGTTGGTGAGCGTCCCCGGCCGGTCGGTCAGGACGCCGTGCCGGACGTTCCCGGCGTTGGCTTCCAGAACGCGCAGGCCGCCCACGAGCACCGTCATCTCGGGCGCGGTCAGGGATAGGAGGCTGGACCGGTCGATCAGCAGCTCCTCGGGCCGGCGCTTGTCCCCGACCCGGATGTAGTTGCGGAATCCGTCGGCAGTCGGCTCGAGGACGGCGAAGGTCTCGGCGTCCGTCTGCTCCGCTGATGCGTCGGTGCGGCCCGGCGAGAAGCCCACGCGGATGTCGTGGCCGGCGTTCCTCGCTGCCAGCTCGACAGCGGCACACCCGCCCAACACGATCAGGTCGGCCAGACAAAGCCTCTTCCCGCCGGTCTGCGAGGCGTTGAAGTCAGCCTGGACCCCTTCGAGGGTTGCCAGCACGGCCTCCAACTCGGCCGGTTCGTTGACCTCCCAGTCCTTTTGGGGAGCGAGGCGGATGCGAGCCCCGTTGGCGCCGCCGCGCTTGTCGCTGTCCCGGAACGTCGACGCCGAGGCCCACGCCGCCCTGACCAACTGTGACACCGACAGCCCCGATGCGGTGATCCGCTCCTTGAGGGCGGCGATGTCCTCCTGGTCGATCAGCTCGTGATGGACGGCGGGGACCGGGTCCTGCCAGATCAGCTGCTCGTCAGGCACCTCGGGACCGAGGTAGCGCGAGATGGGCCCCATATCGCGGTGCGTGAGCTTGAACCACGCACGGGCGAAGGCGTCGGCAAACCGGTCGGGATGCTCGTGGAACCGCCGCGAGATCTTCTCGTAGACCGGGTCGAACCGCAATGACAGGTCGGTCGTCAGCATCATCGGCGCGTGACGCTTGGACGGGTCGTAGGCGTCGGGCACGGTGTTGTCCGCATTGCGGTCCGTGGGGCGCCACTGATGCGCACCGGCCGGGCTTTTCGTCAGCTCCCACTCGTGGCCGAAGAGGTTGTCGAAGAAGCCGTTGTCCCACGTCGTCGGGGCCGAGGTCCAGATGACCTCCAGCCCGCTGGTGATGGCGTCGTCGCCCTTGCCGGTCCCGAAGGTGTTCCTCCAGCCGAGCCCCTGCTCCTCGAGAGGGGCGCCTTCGGGCTCGCGTCCGACGTACTGGTCGGCGTCGGCCGCGCCGTGGGTCTTGCCGAAGGTGTGCCCGCCGGCGATGAGGGCCACCGTCTCCTCGTCGTCCATGGCCATGCGAGCGAAGGTCTCACGGATGTCGCGAGCAGCTGCGAGAGGATCGGGGTTGCCGTTGGGCCCTTCGGGGTTCACGTAGATCAGGCCCATCTGCACCGCGCCGAGCGGATCGGCCAGGTGGCGGCCGCCGCTGTAGCGCTCGTCACTGAGCCAGGTGTGCTCGGGGCCCCAGTAGATGTCCTCTTCGGGCTCCCAGATGTCCTGGCGCCCGCCCGCGAAGCCGAAGGTCTCAAACCCCATCGACTCGAGGGCGCAGTTCCCAGCCAGGATCGTCAGATCGGCCCAGGAGATCTTCCGTCCGTTCTTCTCCTTGACCGGCCAGAGCAATCGGCGTGCTTTGTCGAGGTTGCCGTTGTCGGGCCAGCTGTTGAGGGGGGCGAAACGCTGCGAGCCCGAGCCGGCACCACCTCGTCCGTCGTGGATGCGGTAAGTGCCTGCGCTGTGCCACGCCATGCGGATGAACAGGGGACCGTAGTGGCCGTAGTCAGCCGGCCACCAGTCTTGGGAGGTAGTCATGACCTCGACGATGTCGGCCTTGACGGCTGCCAGGTCGAGGCTCTCGAACTCCGCCTTGTAGTCGAACTCCTCGCCCATGGGGTCGATCAGCGGTGAGTTCTTGCCGAGTGGACGCAGGTTGAGCTGCTCGGGCCACCAGTGCTGGTTGGCCGTCGAGCTGGTGGCCGCCTGGGGGTGGCTCATCACCGGACAACTGGCTCCCGATGGCGCGGCCTCGTCGGAAGTGGTGGCGGTGGCGCCGGTCTCTTCGTTGCTCATGGTGCTTCCTCCCTGCTCAGGGTGTGGTGGATCGTGATCTCGTGGATTGCTTTTGGCGCGCTGTCTTCTGGCAGTCGGGGCAGATGCCCCAGTAGATGACCTCGGCCTCGTCGACGACGAACCCGTGGTCGTCCGACGCCTGCAGGCACGGCCGCCGTCCCGCCGCGCAGTCGACGTCGACGGTGGTGCCACAGACGCGGCAGACGAGGTGGTGGTGGTTGTCGTCGACTCGGTCCTCGTAGCGAGCCGGCGAGCGCGCCGGCTGGATGCGGCGGATGAGATCTTTCTCGGTCAGGATGCCCAGGGCGTCGTAGACCGCCTGTCGCGAGACGGCCCCGATCTCGCCGCGAACCAGCCCCTCGATGTCGTCGGCCGTCGAGTGCGGCCGGCTGGACACCGCACGTAGGACGGCCAGGCGCTGGGCCGTGACCTGCAGGCCGTGCTCGCGGAGCAATCGCGCCGGATCGGGAACCTCGTGCAGATACACGATTCTAGAATGGTCCAAATCCTAGACTTTGTCAAGAATCATCCCTGAGGGGCATCGCCGCTGCCGGTTTCGCGACGCAATAGCTCGGTCATAGCTGACCGACTGCGGTCAATGGCATCAGGCCAGCCCCATGGCGTCCGACCTCTCCGAGGCGGCCAAGGTGGCCGAAGTCCTGGAACGGGCCGGCGTCGCCGAAGCGCTCCATGCGGCGCGGGCCACCTGGTGCCGCGACGAACGCACCCGCAGTTCGGCCTACACCACGGCCGAGACCGTTCTGGCACCCTTCGCCCATCCACCATCCAAACCGGGCACGTTGTTCGAGCCCCGTCATCCGCTCGGCGGATCGCACACCGTGTATCTGTGCGCCCCGGCTCACGACCAACGCCGCCTCCGGGGATTCTTCACAGCGGTGACCCAACAGGTGCTCTTCCATGCCTTTGCCCGCGCCACCCGGTCCGGCAAGCCCCTGGATCCGCCCTTGCTGGTGGTGCTCGATGAGGCGGGACACATCGCGCCCCTGGCCGAGCTCGACGGGTTGGCCGCCACCTGCGCCTCCCACGACATTCAACTGGTGACGGTGTGGCAGGACCTGGCCCAGGTGAAGGCCCGCTATGGATCGCGGGCACCCACGGTGCTCAACAACCACCGGGCCAAGCTCTTCCTGCCCGGGATCGCCGACCCCGACACCTTGGACTATGCCAGCCGGCTCATAGGCGATGAGGAGGTCACCCAACCGTCCGTCACCCGTGACCCCAAAGGCGGGCGATCGACCAACTCAACCGCCGGTCCGCGCCATCCTCGTCTATGGCACTCTGCCTCCGGCCCGGGTGTATCTGCGCCCGTGGTGGTTGTCCCGTGGGGTCCGGCCGACCCCGGTGCGCCCGACGTGAGAGAATTGCCTGCGCCGAGATCGGTGTCCGAGAGGATCCGCTGGCGGAAAGGGTTGGACCAATGGAGCATGCCGAAGGCTCACACCGCGAACCAGCCCCGGACCCGTCGCCGCACCGCGACATCGCGGCATCGACGCCCATCGACATGGACGAAATCGACCAGCGGTTGTCACACCTCTTCGAGCGCTCAGCTGACCTGCCGGCCAATGTGACGGAGACCGTCACCACCCTCGGGACCCCACTTGCAGTGCCGCAAAAGGGCCGCGCCGGGGGGTTCCTGGCCCTGGCGGGGGCCGCCGTTCTCCTCGCCGGAGGTGGAGTGGGCGCCTACTTCGTGTTGGGACACACCACCAACGCGGCGGCCGCCGTGGCTACCGCCGTGCAGGAATCGCTGAACAGAAAGACGGCGGACCTGTCCATGCACATCAGCGCGTCCGCGGCAGGCACGACGGCAACGATCACCGGGACAGGCTCCATGGACTTCGCCACCAACGCGGTGAACCTGACCATGAACATCAATGCCGGGGGTCAGTCGATCACCGAGCGGGCCGTCTACGACGGCGCAACCATCTTCGTCAACTTGGGTAGCCTTGTCGGCCTCGCTGCGCCCGGAAAGTCGTGGGTGTCCATCGATACGGGTCAGCCGACCTCTGGAGCCGGTGGTGTCGGGGGCACCGGAGGGACGGTTGGCAATCCAACCGCCATGCTGAAGCTGCTGGGTGCGCAGGGCAACCAGGTTGTCGCCCTCGGCAGCTCCATGGTCAACGGTGTCTCGGTGCAGGGGTACACGGTTCACTTGACGCCAGCGAGCATTACCAAGGATCTATCCGAAGCCCACCTCCCGTCTTGGATGAAGCAAGCGGTCTCAACCGTGCAAAGTCCCGACGTGACCGAAGACGTCTACATTGACGGTTCAAATCAACTCTTGAGCGTTGTCGCCACCGTCCACGCCAGAGCGAACAATCAGAATGTCGTCGAAAACACCTCCATGGACTTCTCCAATTACGGGACCTCGGTCGCCATCGTCGACCCACCACCGAATGACGTCGTCTCGTTCTCGCAATTTCAGCAGGACGCAGCGGCGAAAAACGCGGCCTCGTCAACCTGATGGCGGATCACTTCACCTCACCATCAGCCCCTTCGTCCTGGTGCACTTCGCGGATCCGGCCCACCATCTCGTGCGCGCTAGGGGATTCGAGCCAGGGCGAGAGATCCAGGTCGAACTGGGATTCGGGAGCCGGTCCCTCGTCCAGCTGGTGGGCTTCCGAAGCCATGAAGCGCCCCCCGATGTGCCGCACCTCGGTGAGCACCTCGGCGTAAGGGAGCGGGCTCACCGAGGCAGAGCCGAATCCGAAGACCCGTTCTGAGCCGAGCACGGCGTTGGCCATGGCACGCCCGGTGAGGAGGCGGCGGAAATCGTTGCGCTCCAGCTCTCCGGCGTAGGCCTCCAGTATGTGCAGCATGCGGGTCATGGCCCCTTCATCGAAAGGGAAGTAGACGTTGGGGGCGGGCAGGTCACCCCACACGCCCCACATCCACCAGCGCACGGAAGAGGGCAGCGTCTCCATGGCACGCTGCACCCCGCGGCCGACCACCTCGTGCCCGTGGTGGACGTCATGGGGTGAGGGGGACACCACCACCGAGGCGCCGTAGGCCTCCACAATGGGTGGGAGCTCGGTGGCCACACGGTTCGCAGCCAACTCGAGGTCATCGCCGATCGAGATGCCCAACGGTGGGTCCAGGAAGATGGGCTCGAATCCGGCCCGGGCTGACGCCTCCTCCGCCTCGCCGCGTCGCCGTTCCCACTGGTCCGGGAAGCCCAAGCTGGCGATCACGCTGACCACGTGCCAGCCCCGGTCCTCCAGATGCAACAGGGAACCAGGGCAGCCCACGGCCTCGTCGTCCGGGTGGGGTGCGACGTGGACGACAGTTGGTGCCATGACCCTCGAAGGTTACGCTCGCCTGCCATGAGCGTGGTCTACGATCCGGCGGACCCGCAGTCGTCCAGCGATCCCTGGCCGCTCTACCGACGGATCAGGGAGGAGGCGCCCCTCCACCGAAGCCCCCGGGGCTTCTGGGTGGTGGCCCGCCACGCCGACTGCCATGCGGTGCTGCACGACCGGCGGGCCTCGTCCGACGCCCTCAACATCGATCCGGCCCTGCAACCAGAAGACTTCGGCATCGGGCCGGGGGCAACCGAGGCCCTTTCCGAGTTCGAAGGATTGCAGAAGTCCCTGACCTCTCTCGAGGAGGACAACCGGCCTTTCCTGTTTCGTGACCCGCCCGACCACACGCGCTTGCGGGGGCTGGTGGCCAAGGCGTTCACCCCGCGCATGGTCGACGCACTGCGGGTCCGCACCACCGAGATCGTCGACGAACTCATCACCGCCGCGCTCGAGAAGGGCGACGTGGACGCCATGGCGGATTTCGCCTACCCGCTCCCGGTGCGGGTCATCTGCGAGATGCTGGGCGTGCCCCTGGCCGACCAGGACCGATTCAAGGAGTGGTCGCACGCCCTTTCACGGGGTCTCGACCCCGACTTCCTGCTGCCCGAGGCGGTCAAGAAGGAGCGTTTCGATGCCATCTTGAACTTCGCCGCCTACTTCTTCGAACTCCTGGCCGACCGCCGGGAGCACCCCGGCTCCGATCTCTTGAGCCAACTGGCCCTGGCCGAGGAGGCGGGCGACACACTGACACCCGGCGAGCTGCTTTCGACGTGCATCCTGTTGCTGGTGGCCGGCCACGAGACCACGGTCAACCTCATCGGCGGCGGGCTGCTGGCCCTCCTCCGGCATCCTGAGCAGCTGGCGCTCTGGCGGGCCGACCCCGGACTCGACCGCACCGCCATCGAGGAACTGCTCCGCTTCGTCTCCCCGGTGCAGCTGACCGGACGCGCCCTGCTCAGCGACATCGAGGTCACCGACGGGGTGTTGCCCAAGGGCGCCTTCACCTTCCTGCTCATCGGCTCGGCCAACCGGGACCCTGATGCCTTCGAGCGCCCTGAGGAGCTTGACCTGGCCCGTAAGGACAACCGTCACCTGGGTTTCGGGTTAGGCATCCACCACTGCCTGGGGGCGCCGTTGGCCCGCATGGAGGCACAGGTCGCGCTGCCCGCCCTCCTTCGCCGTTGTTCAGACATCTCCTTGGCCGATGTCTCCGTGACCTACCGCCAGAACGTCGTGCTGCGGGGCCTGGTCGACCTGCCCGTGCATCTGACCCCGGCCTGAAGTCCCCATCTGAGGGCGCCGCTGATTCGGGTCGGAACTCATACGGACCGATGGGAAGGTCTCGGGGCCCGACCGTTCTATTCCATGCCGGTCTCTCGGGAGCGACTCCAGCGGGAGTCGCTTCCCGCCGTGTGGTCGTCATGCCGAAAGGCGCGCCTTGAGCCCCCGATGGGCGACGGTGGCGGGTTACGGCCTGTACTTCTACCCCAACGAGCTTCATCGCCGTCCGCATGTCGATGTCGTGAGTGGTATGAGCGGCGCCGTCCTCGATGTCCGCACCGGTGAGGTACTGGCGGTGAACCTGCCTCCGAGGGTTCTCCGCGCTGTCCGTGCCCTCCTGTCGCAGTATCGTGAAGAGGCGCTCCGCGCGTTCAACGAGACCCTTGAGCACAGGTTTCCCGGTGCCCTGCTTCCCGAGAAGGAGGTCGACCATGAGTGAAGCGTTTCCCCTCGTCCACGTGACCTCCGTTCGTGTGCTGGGCCGGTACGTGGTCGAACTCACATTCGATGAGGGCTCGGTCAAGGTGATCGACCTGGAGCCATTCCTGTGGGGGGAGATGTTCGAGCCCGTGAAGGCCGACTACGACTTCTTCATGAAGGTCGAGATCGAGAAGGACGCGGGGACCATCACATGGCCCAATGGCGCCGACCTGTCTCCGCGCACCCTGTACGTCGAGTCGAAGCCGACGGTGCCCGCCTGACTCAGACCGGAGCTCCCGGAGCGGTCAGGGGCCACGGCCGCTCTAGCTCGACCACCCGGGCCAACTCCAGCAGCAGCTGCTCGGCATGGTGGCGCCCGATGATCTGCATGCTGACCGGCAGCCCGTCGACGAGCCCGACCGGGATGGCCACGGCCGGATTGCCCGTGGTGTTGGCGGGAATGGTGAGCGCCCCGTTGTTGCCGACCGCTGCTTCGAAGCCATGCTGCTCGACCAGATTGACCCCGTCGACCTCGGTTGGCATCGGCCCCCGGGCCGGGAAGGCCACGTCGGGGTTGGTGGCACAGATGATGAAGTCGACCTGATCGAAGATCTCGGCCGTCTGCACGATGATGGTGCGGCGGAAGGCCTCAATGTTCTTGGCCGTCTCCAGGTTGTAGTGGTGGGTGGCAATGTTGGCTGCCAGCATGATCTCCGGGGTGAGATCCGACTCGCAGGCCGGGTAGAGATCGCCCAATCCCACCAGGAGGCTGGCCGTGCCAGCCAGGGCCCACTCCAACCCGCCGCGGAGGAGGTTGACCGGGACGTTCACCCGTTCCAGCCCGGCGTCCTTGATCAGCGCGGCGGCGGCGTCCTCCACGTTGTCCCTCACGGCGGCCGCCACCACGGCGGCGCCCAGGTCAACGGAGACGACCGCCCGCATGCCGCGCACATCCTGGTGACCAACGCCGGCTTCCCAACCGTCCACGCGGGGGAGGCTGAATGGGTCATACTCACTGGCCCCGTTGCACACGTCGTACCAGCGAGCGGCGTCGCGCACCGAGCGTGTCAGGCAACCGATGACGGCGGTCAGCGGCTCGATTTCGGTATGCGGGCCCTTGGGGATGCGGCCGAAGGTGGCCTTGAGGCCCAGGAGCCCGGTGAACCCGGCCGGGATCCGGATGGAACCACCGCCGTCGCCACCGGTGCAGATGGGGAGCAACCCGCCCGAGACCGACGCCGCGGAGCCGCCCGATGAGCCGCCGGGCGTGCGCTCCAGGTGGTACGGATTGGAAGTGGCACCGTGCAACCGGGTGTAGGTGCAGTTGATGCCGCCGAACTCGCTGGCCGTGGTCTGGCCCACCAGGACGGCACCAGCCTCCTTCAAGCGGGCCGTCATGGTCCCGTCGTAGTCGGATTTGCGGTCCTGAAAGACAACGGACGCCTCGGTCAACGGCCAACCTTTGACCGGGTCGAGTTCCTTGACGCCCATGGGGACCCCTCCGAAGGGCAGTGAGACATCGGCGCTGACTGCTGTCGAGCGCGCCTGCTCCTCATCGACGAAGCACACCGCATTGAGCTCTGAAGCGTCGATAGCGGTCAGCGAACCCTCGAGTGCTTCGGTGGGCGAGATGCTCCCGGCTCGGAAGGCATCGACCAGCGAGCAGGCATCCCCCATCCATGGTTGGTCGGTCACTGGCCAGCAGGCTACCGGCCCAGCGCTCCACGAGCACATGACGGGCCGACTTGGGTACAGTGCGGTTTGTGCACCAAACGGCGGAACATCCCCTCACCCTGGCCATCGATGTCGGTGGCACCGGGCTGAAGGCGTCTGTACTGGGTCACGACGGCAGCATGGCCGCCGACCGGGTGAAGGTCGCCACCACGTACCCCATGGCTCCCGATGCCATGGTCGCCGCCCTGACCAAGCTGGTTGAGCCTCTCCCTACCGCGGATCGTGCTTCGTGCGGGTTCCCCGGCATGGTGCGCAAGGGACGCATTCTCAGTGCGCCGCATTTCGTGACCGAGAAGGGCCCCGGCACTGCGGTCGACCCCAAGTTGTTCAAGGCCTGGAAGAGCTTCGATATGGCTGCGGCACTGGCCACATCGCTGGGCATGCGCACCAAGGTGGCCAATGACGCCGACGTGCAGGGCGCGGCTGTGGTGGGAGGAGAGGGACTCGAGGTGGTCATCACGCTGGGTACCGGCTTCGGCACCGCCGTTTTCATGGACGGTCAGCTCATGCCCCACCTGGAGATCGCCCATCAGCCATTCCGCAAGGGCGAGACCTACAACGAGCAGCTAGGGGAGTTGGCCCGCAAGAAGATCGGCGACAAGGACTGGAACCGGCGGGTCCGCCAGGCCATCGACTGCCTCGATGCTCTCTTCTTCTTCGACCACCTCTACATCGGAGGGGGCAACGGTACCCGGATCCACCGTGATGACCTGGGAGACGTCCTCGAGCGCATCACGGTGGTGGACAACTCGGCCGGGATTCTCGGCGGGATCAAGTTGTGGGAGGGCTCGGCGCCAACCGCCTGATCGTTGGTCCAGCCGTCCGAGTGAATGCAAAGGTTGTCGAGGCCCTCCGGTACACTTGCCCTCTTCACCTGGCGCTCGTAGCTCAACGGATTAGAGCATCTGACTACGGATCAGAAGGTTGGGGGTTCGAATCCCTCCGAGCGCGCTCAGTCGAGGTCAGAGGATTTTCACCCTCGCCCGCCGGCCAGAGCGTTGCTGGGAAATCAGTAGCAAGCCCTCAAACACAAAACGCCCGTCTTTTCCAGAAAGCCTGGTTGCCGGTATCGACGGCCGAATCGGCACCTCCATGTGGATGGATAGCATCTGAATCTGCGTCAGATGTGCATGCAACGGTCGACACCCATGACCAAGCCTGTGATGAACTGACGCCTTTGGAGCAAACGGCGGAGCAATTTGCACGTTGTCGGCAGTGGTGCCCGGTTGGCGACCAGCTCTTTCACCGCATCGGAGATGACGGTTAGCCGCCAGATTCTGGAGATCGAGACTGATCCCACTATTTTCCGCACATATGTGCGGAAAAAATGTATAATCCAAATGGTGGACTACGTGAGGCCGATCGAAGCAATCATTCCCGGCGTGCAGGGCCGCGTCCTGTCCGTCCTGGCCGCTACCGAGAGTGAGCTCACCATGCGCACGGTGGCCAGGCTCGCCGGGTCGAGCGTCAATCGGACGGTATCGGTCTTGAACCATCTCGTGGCTCTCGGCCTTGTGGAGCGGCGTGACGTCGGTGCATCGGCACTCGTCAAGCTTGTCCGTACGAATGAGGCAGTCCGATCCATTCTCCACCTAGGCCGCCTAAGGGACGCGGTGATCGAACGTGTCCGGGATTCGGCGAGGATGATCGATCCTCCGCCCTCGAGCGTGATCATGTTCGGCTCCATGGCTCGAGGAGAGGCCAGTGTAGAAAGCGATCTCGACGTCGTAGTGGTGCGACCCAATACCGTCGGAGAGGAAGATCCGACGTGGACACAAACATTGGGAGCTTGGTCCGACGAGATTCGCTTGATCGTCGGGAACCCGATCAACCTGCTCGTCGTTGACGAAGACGAGGTACCGAAGCTGATGCGTCGACGAGATTCAGTGTGGCATGAAATCGCTCAAGAGGGCATTCCGCTTGTTGGAGGCAATCTCGAACGCACTGGTTCGGTGGCGTAGTGCCCCCACGAGGGCAGAGCAACACGCGTCGAGCGAGCATCTCGGATGCACGCTCCTACCTTTCGAAAGCTCGCGAGTTCCTTCGGCTTCGAAGGACTCGTTGGCAATTGGCAATCGCGTGGCCGCTGCCGGTAACGCTGTTCATGCGGGCATCGCAGCTGCCGATGCCATCGCGGCATGTCGGGCAGGAGTCGTCTGGAAAGGAGAGCATGGCCAGGCTGCCGGCCATCTCGAAGACGTTGTCGGTGCCGATGGCCGAAGAGCTTCCACCCATCTGCGACGCCTTCTCCCGCTAAAGACTCGGGCTGAATACGATCCTGCTCCGGTAACAGATGCTGAGGCGCGACGCGCTGTTCTCGCTGCCGAACGTATCGTCGCCATCGCCGAGCATGCAGTCACGTCCACATCTGCTCGCGAATGAACCGACTCCGAGCTCTCTGGGAGTCCCTGAGAACCGCCGTGAGAACCAAAGCAGCCGATACCGTGGAAACACGTGGCAACTACTGGCATCTGCTGCCCGCGTACCAATGCACACGCAACTGGCCCAGAGGTTGGGTGCGAGGCAGTATTCCACGATGATCGTTCTCCACGCCGTATGGCTGGCCTCTGTCGGCCGTCTTGCTGTGTGGGCGGAGGACGGTGGCCGGCCTCGAACCGGAACGATCGGGGACATCTCCGTCAGCCCGTCAGCCCCGACCTATTTGACACCGAGAACACCTTCCGAGATCATCGTCACAGTCGGCCGAAGTGGACGCGACGTGGTCCCATGCTTCTGGCAAAGAGGTGGTCCCTTAAGATTGGCAAACGACAAACTTGAGCAATGTCGGTGCGACCTGATCGGGACCTACCAGAGTGGGAACAACGCGCCACCACTGGTTGTTCGACCCGTACAGCACGATCCGAATAATGGTGCCTTATAGGTGCTCCTGTAGACTTCTCGTTCGGATGACGGCCGAGGAAGACCTAACGACGGCCGCCGCGGATCACCGGGGTCGAGCCGCCCAACGGCGACGGCAGCAATGTCGACTGATCGCGGCCTGTTCCACGATTGCCGTGCTGACCGGCGGTGTCGCCGCGACGCTGGTGTTTTCTGAAACGGGAAGGCCGACGAGCGTCATCGCGACAACGATGACCGCGCCTCCCACGGCGGTGGTGTTGCCGGACCAAGGTCCGTTCACGGTCGCGACGACCAAGGTCGCCCAGTTGAGGGTCTACAGGCAGCCGAACGCGGCGGCGGCGGTGCTGGCGACGCTGCCGGGGAAGACCACGTATCAGAGCACCACGACGCTGCTTACCGATCCCGACCTACCTAGTCCACCCTCTGACTGGGTGCCGGTCACTGTCCCACTGCGCAAGCCGAACGAAACGAAGGGTTGGGTGCAGGCATCCGACGTCACGCTCTCGCAGACCAGCTACGCGATCGACATCAGCCTGAGCCAGCACACTCTCGTCTTACGCATCGCCGGTCACCCTTTGCTGAGCACCCGAATCATCATCGGAGCGCCCAAGTCGCCGACGCCCACCGGGCGCTTCTTCCTCACCGATCCGATCAATTGCAATACGATGGCGGTGCCCGGCTATCCGCTGGTGCAGTGCAGCCCGGTATACGGTGCGTTCGCGATCGGGACGTCCGGCCTCTCAGATGCGCTCGACTCCTTCGACGGTACGATTCCTCAGATCGCCCTGCACGGGACAAACCTTCCTGCCTCCCAGCTCGGCACGGACCAATCGAACGGATGCGTGAGGATGCCAAACGACGTCATCATCCAGATCGCCAAGCTCACGCCGCTACTGGGCATGCCAGTCATGATCACCGCCTGACCTGGCGACGCGTCCCTGGCGGGTCGAGCCGACAAGTCTGGGCAGTTGCACCTTAAGAATCCCCTCCACCTACCTGCCACAACGAATCCGGAACCTCACAATGCATGCAAAGGCACAGCGCGCAGTCCAAGAAGTCAGAGCGCCCGCGGAGGCTCCGATGGCACCTGACTTTCGTCCTGATCCGATGGAGACGCCGGAAGGACGGAGTATCGTGCGCAGGCGGTGTGGAGCACTGGTTGAGGGTCTCCGCGATCAGGACAAACCATGGGTCTGACCAAGGCGACCCTGTCGGTCAGTGTGAACTAACGGCAGTCCCGGTCAAGGATCATTCTTGGGGTTGCCGTTGGGCACCAGGGGAGTGACCACCCCTCCGACGTTGGCTGATAGTTTTTCCACATGGCAGTTGATACCGTACGTCGCCCTGGGCGCAAGTTGCTCACGTTAGGTGGCGTACTTGCACTCGCCTTGGGCGGTGTTACCTGGGTGCTGTTCATTGCGCGACCTGACCCGGTATCGGCCGCAAACGTCTCGGTCAACCAGTGCAACGGCGTCAGCAATACGGGTGGCCTGACGGTGACATGCACTGTCACGATCGTCAACAACCAGACCAGTGACCCTGCGACAACGAATTCGACTGTCACTCTGAACGGCGTTTTATCAAGCTCGACTGACCTTGTGACCTCGGTGACGCAGTGCAACGGCTCCGACAATGGTGGCGGTGGCACATTGCAGTGCAACGTCCAAATCATCAACAACATCTCCGTGAATGGGTCGAGTGCCCCGACGGCTGCGACGGTCAACCAGTGCAACGCCAATCAAGCCAACGACGGCTTGGGCAACGCGCCGAATACTTGCGATCCCTATCCCGCGACCACGACTGGTGCCACAATCACCCAGTGCAACGGCTCTGGCAACGGTGGCGGTCTCGTGTCCCCGTCGCACTGCAATGCCTCGGGCACAGCGAGTTCGACGCTGCCCGTGACAGTGAATCAGTGCAACGATTCTGCTAACGGTGGCGGCAGCAAGGTGAACTGCGCGACCACGATCACGACCAACATTGTCGCTGCAGGTACTGGCAGTACGACGACCTCGGTGGGTGGCAGTACGACGACCATTC
>PNAT01000208.1 GCA_003169675.1 Acidimicrobiaceae bacterium | reverse complement strand
GGTTTCGGGTTCGAATCCCGAGGAGCGCACGTTTTCCCTGGTCGGGGAGTTTTATTTCTCAAAGTCTTGCCCAAGATGCCCCTCGGGGAACCAAATGGGGAGCCACGCAACGCGGACTTCACGCGTTTCGAACGTTGAACTGCAAATGCCGCCCGCAACGTCATCTTGTTCCATAGCTCTCGATACGCATGACGAAGCAGGGCGTTCCCACGGTCCCAGTTGGACCACTGCATCATCCAGAGCCTCTGCCTGCAGTCGGTCGGCCGACCACGTTTTCGTGCCGTAACGCTGGCGCCCGCCGCAGGTGTAGTAGCGGTAGGTGGCATTGCGCCCGGTCGCCGCCGTCCCGGTGAACCGGCTCCCGCACGCTCCACAGACCACCAGGCCGGTCAACAAGTATTCCGAGCTGTTGGTGCCCGCTTGCCACCGGCCCCGGTTCCTAATCCGGGACCGGGATACGGAGTTCGTCGCCGGCTTCGACGCTGTCTTCACCGGCGACGGCACACAGATCATCCGAACACCAGTCGTCGCGCCGAACGCGAACGCCTACGCGGAGAGATGGGTGTCGACAGCTCGCTCCGAGTGCCTGGACTGGATCCTCATCTGCGGCGAACGGCACTTCAGCCGCGTCCTCGCCGAGTACATCGAGCAGTACAACCACGCCCGACCGCACCGCAGCCGTGACCTTCGATCACCGTACACAAGCGCCGCTGAGCCGCCATCGACCGTGACCGTCCAACCCATCCGCCGCCGGGGCCGACTCGAGGGGCTACTCCACGAATACGACCTCGCAGCAGCGTGACGATCGAGTACTTGCACCCCACGAGGTCAAAATTCGGGCGTCGACACGACACGTGGTCAGCTTTCACGCGTCGCCGACAAAGCCCCAACAGCTACGCGACGTCGGAGCGCCGAGCGGCGCGGCGGCGGATAGCTTCACGCGCCTTCGAGCCGCCCCAGAGCAGCCCGGCGGCGGCGGCCAACAGGATTGGTTGGAGCGCCCAGTAGACCCACCAGTGGACGGTGTCGAGGCCGCTTTTGCCGCCAAATGCGTTCCGCCCGACGTGCGCGATGTACGCCGTCTGAAGAGCGAGGGCGCAGTACCACACCACGCCAACGGCGAGCAGTTGTCGCCAGCCCCGGCCGAATAGGAGTCCAAGGAGAAGTGCCATGGGTAGAGCGATCATTGCTGTCATGGCGTGAATCCCTTCCATCGGATACTCTGTAAAGCAGAGTTGTTTCGGTTAACTCTGCTCCACAGAGTCAGATTTGTCAAGGAGTTCGAATGGATCCGATCGCGGCTGAGCTGGCTCTGGCCGAAACGGCCGCCGCCAAGCGTCGGGTGGACGGGCTGGTGCGGACCGCGATGGCCGTGCCTTTACGGTTGCTAGCCCTCGCGTGGATCGTGCTCTGCCCGATTGCGCTGCTGGTCGGACGCAATCATCTCGGCCCTGCTGTCGGGATAGCGCTGCTCGCTGTCACAGCGCTGGCCTGGGTGCAGTACAGGCGGGTCGCCCGCGAGCGCGGAGTCCGGGCCCGTCTCTGGCCGTGGCTGGCAGTCGCCGTGATCGCACTCGGCGGCGGCGCTGCTACATCACGTAGCGGGACCGATCATGGCGTAGCGTGGCTGAATATCGCAGGCCCGTTCGTGGTCAACGCGCTCGCGTTGCTGGCTCTCGCTGGATTCGTTCGCAGCCGAGCCATCGGTATCGCGGCGGTGACGATGCTCGCAATCTCGTTCATCGTCGCCGGCACGCTCAGCGGCGACGTGGCCGTAGCGGTTCAGCTCGCGGCATACGCGGCGGTGCTCATGGTGGCATCGGCGTGGATTGGCCGATGACCCCGCACCCGATCCATGACATCAACGACGATGTGCATCAGCGGGTACGGCTTGGCATCCTTGCGTCGTTGAGCGGTCTCGCTAAAGCAGACGTCAGGCACCTGAAGACGACGCTCGATGTTACGGACGGCAACCTTGGCCGGCACCTGCAGGCGCTGGAAGAGGCCGGCCTCGTTGCCCAAAGCAAGACAACGGGCAATGGCCGCCCACGCACTTGGGTAAAGATCACCGCAAAAGGGCAGCGGGCACTGCGCGACGAGATCCGGGCCCTCCAGCGGCTCCTCGGCGAAGTCGGCGCTCTGTCGGGCCAACCAGAGACCGCCCGAGAACTGTCCTTGGACACCTAGCGGGCCGCGCCGGTGGGACCGACCGGTGTTCCGATGGCCGGGAGTTCAGGGCGATCGATCCCGAGGCGGGTATCGACGTCCTATCCGAGATCGCCTATCCAATCCCCTTGGCTGTGATCTGTGAATTGCTGGGAGCCGACCCGGAGACCGCAATGGCCTTCCGCCGCGAAACCCCTCAGCTGGTTGGGGTGCTCGACCCCCTGGCCGACGTGTGCGAGGCAATCAAAACGAATCGTCCAAGGGTTCAAAGCAACCATCCCGCAATCACCGGTTACTAGGTTGCTTCCCGCGGGCTCAGACAGGACCGCCCGTTCTGCGACAATGCAAGTGAGGGCCACTCCGCCTTCACCAGGTCCTCGAAGGAGTGATTACTCCGATCAACCTCATCCAGATCTTGATCCTGGCCAACCGCCCATTCTCGTTGCCGGCCGGGACGCGGGGCTGACCAATGATCCTGTCCATTACCTCCAAGCAATCGATCGAAACTGAAGACCGGCCGATTGATCCGTCAAAAAGGAGACTCCGGCGATGAGTAGTACTCCCTGCATTCAACGAATCCGGTTATCGCGATTCATCCAATCGAGGAGCCATCTCCTCCCGCCTCCTCCGAGCCGTTTCTAACATCATCTCGACTGAGCAGTGCGTTTGGGATTTCACGCCTACGCAGCGCCAGGTACACGCAGAAGGCCACGGTAAATCCCACGTAGAAAGACAGGTCCGCTCCGTCGAGCCGTTTGGCAACCGGGCCGACGAGCAGTCCGGTGTTCATGAAGGGCACCATGGCACCGAAGCCGACGACCAGGCTTACGAGTGCGGTCCACCCGATGTTCAGGTTCTTCGGATCCATCAGGGAACACAGGCCATCAAAGGTGACAGTGCCCTTGCGGTCGATCCAGTCGATGAGGACGATTGCGAGGAATGGAGCGATCCAGTACGCGCTAAAGAGCAGGATGGATTGGAATCGCGCTGATGTGTTGTCCCCGTGGAGCCAAAGAATGACGCCGAAGGCGATCATCGTGCCACCTGCTGCACTCCAGTTCCGCTTCAGCCTTACTCCCGAAGCCTGCAGAGCGAAGGACCCCGAATAGTCGTTCATGGCGTTGCTCGTGATCGCCCCGAAAACGACGATGACGAGTGCCAACATGCCAACCGTGCCCCCGCCCACGAGGGATTGCACACCCGCCGCTGTTTGATTGCTCAGCACTCTTGCGCCGGCCAGGCCAATCGCATAGGTCCAGATGTACGAGGCGCACAAGCCGCCAAGTGTCCACCAAAAGATCGGCGACGACGGCGTCTCCTTCTCTTGGTAGCGGCTGTAGTCAGCGGCGTAGCTGGCCCAACTGAACGTCCCGCTGAAGGCAATCGTTGACATCAGGACGAAGGCGCCGATGGCGGCTCCCCCGTGAACCGTGCTGTGCAAGGGAATGTGGCCGCGCTCGAGGATGCGCACCGACAGGACCACGAAGAGGACGGCCAAAATGGCGCTCCCCCACATCTCGAGCTGGTGGATCACCTCGTAGCCCAAGAATCCGGCCAGCCCTTCGAGCGCGAGCACTATCAGCACCCCCACGGCGAAGGGCACGTGGAACAAGAGCTGGACTCCTTGGGCACCGAAGAGTCCGACAAGGCCGTCCCAGGCCAGAGCACTCAGCCATTGCACGGCCGCGGGAAGAGCGACACTCTTGCCGAACGGGAGGCGGGCGAGCGGCAACTGCCCCATGCCGGTCTTGGGTCCCAAGGTGGCAAGGAGCCCGACCGGCACCGCACCGAGGACCACCCCGATGACGATGGCCACGAAGCCTGGCCAAAATCCTAAACCGAGCGTAAAGGCCAAGGTCCCGGTGAAGACACCGGAGAGTTCCATATTCGGTGCGAACCACACCGTGAAGTTCCGGCGCGACGAGCCGTAACGCTCGTCCTCGGGAATCGGAGCCATGCCATGGCTCTCTACGACGAGGTCACCGCGGTGCGTGGGGCGAGCACCTGCAAAGACCTCCGCTCGATCACTGCCATTGAAAAGCAACGCTCGATCAGGCCGACCGCCCATCAATGCCTCCTCCCTTCGCCGGCATTACCCGGAGCAGGTTCAACGGTCGGCACCAGCGAAGTGCCCTCTCAGCCCGGTCTCTCCGAGCTCCCGTGCGCTAAGTCTCGCGCATGGATCTCCCCGCTGCACCGCAACAAACCTCGAGCACCGCACGTGGGCGCTTCATTCCCGAAGCTTCGCCTGCAAGCGGTCCGGGCGCGAACCCTGCTACGACCGAGCGGGGTCGCGTCCAGTGCAACGGCGCCGGATCGGCTCAGTGATTAACCGAGATGCCGGTCAGGGACGGATCTCGTAGAACGCGTTGACCGGATGGTCGACATCAAGCCGTCTGAAACGGCTGAACCCTGCTGCGCGTGCCATCGCTTCGGCCTTGGCCGGAAACAGGCCGAGCGTGCCGAGGCCCGCACCGTCAGGCGCCGACATCCCCGACGACATGCACGACAGAACGCTGATGCCGTACATCAACGATGCCATCGGGTTCTCTGACGCGTTCAGCGCGAATGTGTCATGCGCCTTTATGTCGACGAGCAGCCACGTGCCATCGGGGGTGATCGCCCGACGCAATGCCTGCATCATCTCGAACGGATGCGTCATGTCGTGGATGCAATCAAACGTCGTGATGAAACCGATTGATCCGTCATCGGGCAGTGGCTCGTCTTGCGGGTCGTGGAACGACACGTTCGACGCCTCGGCCTCCGATAGCTTCTCCTCTGCCCGAGCGAGCGCGAACCGGCTGATGTCGTACCCCAGGAACCGACTCTTCGGGAACGCTACGGCCATCAGGAGCAGTGCTCCCCCCGCACCACAGCCGACGTCCGCGGCTGTCGTGCCCTCGGCGAGTCGCTCGACGACGCCGTCGAGCGCGGGCAGCACCACCGGCAGCAGGTTCGTGCGGTTCCATGGTTCGAACGACCGCTCGATACCAACTGCGGCTTCTGGACCATGGCTGTCGTAGTCGTACCCGTGCCCGGTTCGGAAGCTCTCGGGCATCGCTCGAATCGTGTCCATCGTGTTGGGAAACCGGTGGAACATTCCCATCCCGTATGACGGATGGTCGGGAGTCGCGAGGACCGCGGCAGCCTCGTCCGACAGTGAGAAGCGCTCTTCGTCGTCGCAGTCGATGATCCGCGCGGCCGCCTGGTTGTACGCCCACTCGCGAACCCAGCGCTCATGGAGACCCGCTCGTTGGGCAAGCTCGTCCGAATGCAGTGGCTTCTCGGAATCTCGCAGCGCCACGTAGAGACCGAGCTTGTCGCCGAGGTGGATCATCCCCGCTGTCACCGCGCCCTCGAGCTTGGTGAACACGAGAAACGAGAACATCCCGAGCTTCTTCTCATCCATAGTCTGCATCCTTGTCGAGCGGGGGCGTCCGGCGCCGCCGAGATCACACGTGGATCGCGCTCGCCGAGTTGTGAAGGCTACATTCGATTGGCAGGACCCACATGCAGCAGCATGAGGGTCAGCATGGAACCCGACCGAGGAACCGAAGACCAGTTGAGCGATGGTCTCGGGTCGAGTGGTGGCAATTCGCCCTTTTTCGAGGGTCCCATGTAAGGGCTCAAGAACCCCGGCCCCGGTGATGATTCACAGCACGGCCCGCATGGGCGATCTGGCCGATCTGAGCACCGTCGTTGATCCTGAATTGCGGGTGCGTGGCGTCGAGGGTCTACGCACAGCCGACGCGTCCGTGATCCCGTCGCTCATCATCGGACACACAATCGCACCCAGTGTCTTCATCGCTGAACGGGCCGCTGAACTCATCCGCCGCGGTTGAGGCAATCGCACCGGTACCCGGCGCCCACTTGAGGAGTGTCGCTATCGCTTCGGCTTGGCTTGGGATGCACCTCTCGCCCCCGCCTGGGTCGCCCAGATCGGCCGGGTCACCGACGCGATCATTTTGGGCCGGAAGGCCAAATGCTTGCTGAAAACGAGCAATTGGAATGGTTTCGTCGGACCATCTGACCGAGCAGCCCGCCGAAGCGCCAGCCTGACGGATCTGCAGTCCGATGGGCGCCCCATGATGTGCCGAGCGAAACGACTCCTGACCATGCGACCTAGTGCCGAAACCATGGCTATCCATCACTGTCGATCGTGGGTCCCCCATATGATCTTTCACTGCTTTCCATAGCTCTGTGCGTGATCACTGAACCTCGCGTTCTGTAATCATCGAAACTTCCGATCGGCGATCAACGAAAGTCGCGTTCTGTACGCAGCCAAAGTCGCGTTGAGCTGACTCCGGGTCCTCCTGGCCGGGTATCCACCCGGTTAGTCGATGGCCCCTCCAGGGTCTTGGGCACCAACTGCACCAAGCCCACTGGAGGGACCACAAAATGATGACCCAGGAGGAGTACATGGACGTCATGGCGATGAAGCGCCAGGGACTGAGCATCAAAGAAATAGCTGCTGAGACGGGGTATCACCCGAAAACGATCAGCAGCTGGGTGACCAATGGCGGCCCACCCGAGAAGCGCAAGAAGACCGAACCGATGGTCGTCGACGACCGGTGGGCCACCCGGATCGCCGAGCTGTTGCGCCTGGCCCCACGGCTGCTCGGGACCAGCGTCTTCGAGATGATCGTGGCCGAGGGCTACACCGGCTCCTATGCCAGCGTGTCCCGGCACCTGCACACCATCCGGGGCCCGAGGTTCAACGGGGCTCCACTGGCGTCCACCCCGATAGTGACCGGACCCGGGGAGGAGTGCCAGTTCGACTGGTCCGACGTCTCGGCCTGGACCAGCGAGTGGGGGCTGGGCGAGGTGTGGTGCTTCTCGGCCATCTTGTGCTGGTCGAGGGTGCGCATCTGGTGGTTCGCTCCGGTCATCGACCGGGAGCACACCTTCGAGGGCCTCGTCCGTTTCTTCGAGTACATCGGCGGCGTCGTCAAGGTCTCAAGAACCGACCGCATGGGTGCGCTTGGCCAGTCCCAGGGGCGCAGGTTCAAGCTTCACCCACCGGCGGCGGCCTTCGCCCAGTTCTGCGGCACCGAGATCCGGGCCTGTCAGGCCGCCGACGCCAAGCGCAAGGGCAAGATCGAGCGTCCCTTCCGTGACGTCAAGGAACGGTTCCTCGAAGAATGCACTGCGCAGGGATCACCGAGGTCGATTGCCGAACTCAACGAACGGGCGGCCCGTTGGGTGCAGGCCCGCATCCACCAGCGGGTGCACCGGACCACGGGGACCCCGCCGGCGGAACGGTTCGCCATTGAGCAGACACTGCTCGGAGCCTTGCCCCGCCGACGCTTCGACACGGCCTACGTCGAGGCACGCCGGGTCCACGTCGCCATCCCCCAGATCGAATGGCGTGGGACGCGCTACTCGGTCCCACCCCGTTGCCTCGGCCAAAAGGTCGAGGTCCGCCAGGAGGTGGCGTCAGATGTCATCGAGATCCGCTGGGCCGCTGAAGTGGTCGGCCGTCACTACGTGGCGCCTCCGGGCACCGCCGAGGTCTGGGACCCCGAGCACTTCAGTGCCGCGCAAGACGCCGCACTCTCCAAACACCGTGGCCACCATCTGGCCCTGGTGCTGCCCGACGATGTGCCGCCAGCGGTCCCCATCCGCCTCGACGTCGAAGGCGACGTTGACGTGGCCGTCGTGGACCTGTCGCGCTATGAGACGGGGGCGGGGTCGTGACGAACTCCCTCTATGAGCAGCTCAAAGACGATCTCGGGTACTTGGGCCTGGCCCGATCGGCCGAGTGCTTCGCCCTCCTGGCCGAAGAAGCCAAAGAGCAAGAGTGGAGCCACATCGAGTTCCTGGCTCGGGTCATCGGCGAACAGGCCACGTCAACGGTTAACCGCAAACTGGCGGCCCGGCTGCGCTTCGCCCGCTTCCCGTTCCGCCGCAACCTGACCGACTTCGACTTCGAGTTCCAGCCAACGGTCGATCGCAAGTTGATTGCGGACCTGGCGCTTCATAGAAGAGAACCGCCCGATCCTCTTTTTGGGTCAACCGGGCTGCGGCAAGACCCACCTGGCAGTGGCTCTGGCCACCACCGCGGTCGAGGCCGGGTATCGGGGCTACTTCAGCACCGCCGACGACATGGTCAACACCTTGGTCAAGGCCAAGCGGGAGGGCACCTTTGCCTCCAAGCTGAAAACGCTGACCGCACCGAGCGTCTTGGTCATCGACGATGTTGGGCTCCTCCCCATCGAACGAGGTGGGGCCGGGGTCTTCTTCCACGTCGTCAACACCCGCTATGAGCGGGGCCACCCGACGCTGATCACCACCAACCGAGGTCTGCCTGAGTGGGGAGAGATCTTCGGTGACGCCGTGGTTGCCGCGGCGATCTTGGACCGGCTCATGCACAA
>PNAT01000011.1 GCA_003169675.1 Acidimicrobiaceae bacterium | reverse complement strand
GTCTCGTCGGCTCCATCGCCGCCGCCTGCGCGCTCGCCGTGGGCGCGGTCGGGTTCCTGCCGTCCTACGTCACCTTCGTGGCCATCATCGCCCCGCCGCAGCTGCGCAGTCAGGCCTACGCGTGGTCGCTCTTCTTCTATGCGCTCGGTGCGATCTGCATTTCCGGGATCATCGGTGCCATTGCCGACGCCCATGGCCAACGCATCGCCATGAGCTTTCTGGCCATGCTCGTCATCACCGGGGGTGGCCTGGCCATTTGGTCCCGGCGCTATGTGCTCGGTGATCTGGAACGGATTGGCGCGCCCACGTGACCGACCGATGGGCTGGGCACCGATCCGGGGCATGGTGGCCGCGTACCCGATGACACAAATGCCCTGCTTGGTCACCGCAACCTGATTGCCTACAGCCGGGCCAGTGCGGAGTGGGGCAGCCGCGGCTCTTCTCTCGAAGATGCCGGCATCGTCCTCTTCGCCGGTGGCTCGTGGATCCCGGTCAACTGCAACGGTGCCTTCCGCACTGAGGACAGCGTGGCCGGTGCCGATCTCATTGAGCGGGCCGATGCGTTCTTCGCTCGGCTCAATCGTGGGTACACCGTCAAGGTGCGCGACACCGGCCAAGACGATGACCTGCAGTCGGCATGCGAGGCTGGCGGGCTCGAGCCATTCGGCGATCCCGCGCCAGAAATGATCTGCCGCCATCGGCTGGACGACCCCAAGCCACCCGAGGGAGTCGAACTTCGGGTCGTCGCCGATGGGCAGGGAGTGGATGACTTCGCCGCCGTCAACGCCAACGCCTATGCGACCTACGGCATGCCGACCGATGTGCTCCCCGACATGTTCGATCGGCCCGCCCCATTGCTGGCTGATCTGGACACCGTCACCGTGGTGGCCTATCAGGGCAGTCGACCGGTCGCCACCGCACAGACCTACATGAGCGATGGCATCGCCGGTCTGTACTGGGTGGGCGCCATTTCCGAGGCGCGCCACATGGGATTGGGGCGAGTGGTCACACGATGGGCTACCAACGAGGCGTTCGACCAGGGCGCGTCCTCTTGCACCCTGCAGGCTTCGATCATGGGTGAGCCGCTCTACACCCAGCTCGGATACGAGATCCTTTACCGCTACCAGAACTACACCCGTTGGGGAGCACGGCCCACGTAGGTCAGGCGTTTCTCAGTTGAGCGTGATGGGTACCCCTCCCCCATCGGCCGACCGATAGGCGGCGTCGACCAGGCGGTGGGCCACCAAGGCAACCTCGAGGCTCGGCTCGGGGGATCGTCCGGCCACAATAGCGTCGACAAACGCCCGGTCTGCTTCGACGTAGGCGCGGACGGCCAGGCCAACCTCGTCGTTGTTGAGAGGAAGGGCGTCGACCCATTCGGGCGATGCACATGTTCGAACCTGGGTTTCGTCGCTTGTCTGCACGTGAAGAGGCCCACGGAACTCATTGTCCAGCCACACCATGCCTTCTTCACAAAAGAGCTCAATCCGGCGGCTGGACCCGCGGCTGAGGATGTTGTGCCACACGCTCGTCAAGTGCGCTTCGAGCCCAGAGCCGAAGTACAACGAGACTACGGCCACGTCTTCGATGCCTTCATGACCCGAGAAGTTCGCCGTGCGCCCGGTGAGCTCTTCCACTTCCCCGAAGCAGAACCGCAGGATGTCCAGGTCGTGGATGGAGTGCTCAATCAGGCACCCACCGCCGGCCTGGGTAACGTCGGCGCGCCACTTCGAGCCGTAGGTCCCTTGGATCGGAAAGTACTGGTCATCGCGGAAAGTGGCCGCCATCGGCCTCCCCAATGTGCCGGACGCCACCAGCTCGCGGAGGGCGCGAAACACCGGTGCTGAACGCAGAACGAGACCTGACTGGGCGGGTGCTCCTCCGGCCGCGACCGCAGCCACGAGTGCTTGCGCTCCGGCCAGATCGGTGGCCAACGGCTTTTCGCAGAATATTGCTCGACCGGCGACCAGGGCCTCATCGACCGCTTTACGGTGCGCCGCCGTCGGCGTGCACACCCAGACGCCATCACAACGCTCCATCAGCTCGGTGACGCTGTCCACCGTCTCGGCACCGCAGACGTCGGCGAAGCCTTGGGCCCGTTTCTCGTTACGATCGTGCACGACGTCAATGGTGGCGTCGATCAGGCCGGCATCAATCAGTGCCCGCAGCCCCAACCCATGGGCCCAGGCAATCAGTCCCGTCCCGGCAAATCCGATCCGCAGCATTCCCGGGACACTACGTGCTCGACTCCAACGTACGCAGTTGGGGTCGACCAAGGTCAGTGCACGTGCTGACGCCAACCCAACGCATCGATGAAGCGGGCGGTCACCACGACCAGCATGGCGATTTCATGACGTTCACGTCTGCGGATGGGAGCTGGTCTCCCACCGCAAACGGTGAACCCGGTTTCGGGAATGGCTTCGATGAACACACCGGTGCTTGTGGTGTCGTTCGCCGGGTCTGCCCCACAGCGGGACCCTTCGGCGAAGGCCACCACCCACTGTACGGAAGGTACGTCACCGTGCGC
>PNAT01000114.1 GCA_003169675.1 Acidimicrobiaceae bacterium | reverse complement strand
GTCCAGTCCCCCGTGACCTTTATCGCCGCCCTGTCTCCCATGGGCCCCGACGCCGCCCACCGGGCGGCCGGGGTGATCGCGCGCAGCGGTGTGCCGTTGCCCGGAGTCCAGGGCGATGCCGCCACGGCGGCCGCGTTCGCCGGCCACTGGGCCGAAGTGAGTCACGCCGTCGCCCGACCGGTCCTGGGCGCCCGTCTCTTCCGTCTCGAGCACCTCGACGATCTCGCAGAGCCCGAGACAACCGACGGGCGACCCCGGCGCGCCGACCAGAAGGATCTGACCCTGGTGACCGAGTGGTTCGATGCGTTCGCCCGAGAGGTGGGCGAGACCCGCGCCGACCCGGCCGCCGTGGCTCGCCGGGTGGCCGGCCAGCAGATCAGCTTGTGGGAACCCGCGGGCCGACCCGTCTGTCTGGTGGCGCGGTCGGTGCCCAGCGCCGGAATGGCGCGCATCGGCCCCGTCTACACCCTCGAAGCGGAACGGCGTCGAGGGTATGCCGCCGCGTGCGTGAGTTGGGTATCGAGGGAACTGCTCGATGCGGGGCACGGCTGCGTGCTCTACACCGACCTGGCCAATCCGACCTCGAACTCGGTGTACCGCGCGCTCGGGTACCGGGCCATCGCCGAACTGGTGCGCTACGAGTTCGGCGTCCCGGTGGCCGGGGCCGACACGAAGGCATTGCCACTCCGGTCCACGGCGACGCAGTAGGACACCGAAGGGCAGCTGACGCTGCTGAGCGCATGCCCCTGGCCGATGAGTGTGCCCTTGGACCAGGTGGTGCCGTCGAAGCCGAACACACGGCCGATGGAGTCGACGGCCCGGCAGAAGGTGGGCGTCGGGCACGAGACACCGGTGAGACCCGACGCATCGGTGCCGGCCAGGGCCGGCTCGGCCGCCACCAGAGCCGGCGCACTGAAGGCCGTCCCGTTCCACGTCAGCGCGTCGCCCGCGCTGTCGACGGCCATGCAGAAGGAGAGGCTGGCGCAGGACACGGAATTGAGCTGCCCCTGGTTGTCGTTGGTGCCGGGTTGGGTCCATGAACTGCCGTCCCAGACCGAGGTCCCGCCTTCGACGGCCACGCAGAAGGACGGACTGACGCACGAGATCTGGTTGGCCGCGCCCCACGCGCCGACATTGCCCGACCAGCTCCCGCCGTCGTAGACGAACGAATTCCCCTCGCCGTCAATGGTGACGCACCAGCTCGTGCCGACGCAGGCCACGGACTCGAACCCCTTGGCCGCGGCGATGGTGACGGGGGCCGTCCAGGCGGTGCCGTCGTACTGGACGACCTGGTTCAGATTGGGCACGGCCACACAAAAGGCTGCGGCCGTACAGGTGAGGTAGGACGCCCCCTGGGGCGATGGCGCGCTCCCGACCGGGCCGATGGAGCTGACCGAGCCGTTGGACATCCGGTAGGACTGGCCGGTGGTCGATGCGGCCAGGCAGAGGCCGACCACCGCACACGACACCACGGAAAGGTTGGCGCGGGGCGCCAACGGCACCGCCTTGGACCACAGCCCGGCGCCGGTGTCGGGCACGCCCGTGCTCGAGGTGGTGGAGGGCGCCGCCTTCGAGGCCGGCCCGTTCGAACATCCCGCCACGAGCGCGGCACCAGCCACCAGGACCAGGGCCAGCCGCACCGGCCGCACCCACTGTTCCGAATGCACCCAACGCACCGGGCGGCCCGAGTGGCCCGAGTGGTCCGAAGAGCCGGAGCGACCCACTAGCGGCGCCGAGTCGGTGGGTCGGCCCCCTCGGCTGGACGATGACGAGACCAGGTATCGAGCACGATCAGGGTCTTGGTGCCGGTGACGCGGCCCCGACGGCGCAGTTGCTCGATGACCAGTCCCAGGCGCACCACGTCGGGCACCTGCAGCCAGACCAGGGCATCGGGATCGCCGGCCGTCGTGAACACGGCCTGCACCTCGGGCAGCTGAATGGCCGTGTCCTTGATCTCCTTGAGATCAGCCGTCCCGGCGAACCGCACCTCGGTGAAGGCCTGAATGGGGCGTCCCGCCTTTCGGTGGTCGACCACCACCGTGTAACCGGCGATCACTCCGGACCGCTCCAGCCGTTCAATCCGCCGGGTGACCGCCGAGGCGGACAACGACACCTTCTCGCCGATGTCGGCCATGGTCCGCCGGGCGTTCTGCGACAGCAGCTCGATGATCTTGTGGTCGGTCGGGTCGAGCTCGGCGTCGCTCATGAGCGCTCAGCCTAATGAAGCGGGATGCGTGAGCGCATTCAGTGCGTCAGAGCGCCCAACCCCTGACCTCCGTTGCGTGGTGGTCTGTTCAATCTGCCTTGCGGTGCACCGAAACGGCGTAGGTACTGTCCGGTCCGAACGGTTCGCCGTCCCAGGTGGACCAGCGGTCCTCGAGCTCGAGACCACTCGCCCGGGCCAGGGCATCGTGGGCGGCCACATCGAATCCGCCGCGACGCAGCGAATAGCCGGCAATGGCCCGCCCCCCGCTGACCAGCAGGCGGGACACATTACCCAGCACCGGGCCCTCGGTGCCGGGCGTGAGGAAGATGAGGACGTTGCCGGCCAGGACCACGATGTCGAAGGAACGTCGGAGGTCGAGCTCCACGAGGTCGGCCACGATCCAGGAGAGCTCCGGCGCTCGACGTTGGGCGGCCGCGATCATCGAGGGCTCGGCATCGACGCCGACGACCTCGATGCCCCGCCGGGCCAGCTCGATCGCGACCCGCCCGGTGCCGCACCCCGCGTCGAGGACCGACCGGGGGTGGAGCGACTCGATCAGATCGGCCTCGCCGTGGACCGCGACCCCCGACGCCGCGAGCTCGTCAAATCGCTGCTGGTAGTCGTCCCCGTTCCATGCCGCGACCCGGGGCAGGTCACCCGAACGACCTTCCGGTCGGGGCTCTTTGATCAGACCTTCTTGAGGCCGAGCTTGGCCAGGGCCACGAGCTGGGTCTGCACGTCGGTGAAGCCGGTGGGCCCCGTCGATGACGTGAGGTTGAGGAACAGTCCCTGCACGGTGAGCAGCGTGTCGCCCTTGAGCACTTCGAGCGCGTGGGCCTGAGAGAAGTAGAGGCCATTGCTCAAGCCGCTGACCGGCTGGTAGATCGAGCTGGTCTTGTGGCCGTTGTAGGCGGCCTTGGCCCCGATGAACATGAGGGTCACGTGGAAGTCGCCCTTGGGTCGGGCACCGTCAGCGCTCACCTGGTAGTCGCATTGGGTGTTGACGGCGGTGGTGAGGCCCTTGACGCCGGGGCTGACGGTGCCGCCGAACTGGTCGGTGATCTGGGCAGTGGTGAGCACCTTGCACGGGTCGGGCTTCTTGGCCGCGCTCGCGGCCGGCGCCAGGGCGATGAGGCCCATGG
>PNAT01000183.1 GCA_003169675.1 Acidimicrobiaceae bacterium | reverse complement strand
GATCAGAAGGTTGGGGGTTCGAATTCCTCCGAGCGCGCTCGCCAAATCGTTACGAACAAGACACGTCAATAGGGTGGCTTGAGTCTCCGAAACATTGGAAAGTGGTGGACGTTTGCCGTGGCGAGAGGTACGTCAAGTTCCAATGCTGTCGCAGCGATAACAAGGTCCGCGACACCCAGCCCTGGATGGCTCCTTCGGTACTCCCGACCGAGCTGTCCTGCCCTCCGCGCGATCCCTTCGGTGAGAGGTACCCATCGCAGGGATGAAAACATCTGCTCGGTCGGCCTGCGTTCGGCAGATCGCACTCCCTCGAGTACCTCAACACGAGATATCTCGGAAGTGAAAGGCATATCGTCGAGTGAAGTGAGCCATGCGCCGGCTGGATCGTATCCCTGCAGCCAGTCGATGAGAACACTTGTATCGAGGAGCATGCGCTAGCTCTCGCGTCGCCTTCGGAGGTCTTGAGTTCGTTCGGAATCTTTCTGTCGAAGGGTCTCGACGTACTCCGCACCCGAAGGGAGATCAGGAGAGATCCCAAATGTCGCCCCAAGTGCACTGCGGAATCGATCGAGTCTGATCTTCCGGCTCTCACCTGCGCCGAAATACTCGTCGATGGCATCCCTGATGAGCTCGGACTTTGTTCGTCCGACTTCCTTGGCGCGGATTGACAGTCGTTCGTCTTGAGCTTCTTCGATATAGATCTGAGTTCGTTTCACAATGTATAAATATACATCGTCATGATCTTTGCCCGGACTGCATTTTTGAGAAGTGCGACTTGCAGCCTGGTCACATCACGAGTGCTTCTGAGGAATTTCTTGCTATTACTTTGCTACTCAATTCATCAGCAACCTCTGGTCAGGGCGGATCATGGATCGGTCTTCCCACCCTGAATATCGGACGCGGGGGTGGGAAAGCTGCAAGTGGAGGTACTCCGTCCTCGTCGGCACGGCCATGGTGGAGGGCAGCGGCACAGGAACGATCTCAGCGTGGTCGTCCCTCGTGCTCTACAGGTACTTTCCCAACCTGAACCCGAGATCATTATGTCCGTCGCCTGACGTTCAGTTCTCGATCCTGACGTTGATCACATACCAGACGCCGGCCGTCTGGGAAGCGTCAATTTGATAGATGGGATCGGTGGGTGAAGCGACCGTGGGCCCTTGTTCATGCCACCAGCGACAGCGCGGATAGTCCGAAGATGGTGACTAGGGGATTACGCATCGGTTTCGGGGACCTGGCACTCCGGTGGTGCGGCGCATGCCCGATCATGGTCTCGCAACGCTCATCGTTGTCGATCGATTGTAGGAGGTCCAGTGACCAATGTTGCTACCGTGTCGGTCCATGCCAGCGGCTACCTTCTGCACCGCCACCACCCGATGACGCAGTATCCCCGGCAGCCGGACGTGGACCTGCTCGGTCTCGAGTTCGATGCCGATGGTCGTCGGGCGCGCTTCGAACTGGTGCCCGGTGTGGCCCGACATGACGGTGCGCTCTACGGCGGGACCGCCATCGCGGTGTCGGTGGCGACCATGGAAGCGGCGACCGGTCGAGGCTCGCTGTGGGTGACCACGCAGTATGTGGCCACCGCACAGCTGTCGGACATCGTTGAGTGCACGACCGACGTGGTGGCCATGGGTCGAAACGTCTCGCAGGCCCAAGTGACGGGTCGGCTCGGGGACAAGGTGCTCTTCACGAGTGTGGGATCCACTGCCATCCCACGGGAAGGTGGATTGGAGGGCCAGTTCGTGCCCATGCCCGAAGTGAGTCAGCCCGAGGACATTAAGCCGATGGTGTTCGGCCCGGCCCAGGCCAGTGGTTTCCGGGGCTTCACGGCGCAAGTCGAGTACCGGCTGGCAGAGGTGCACGGCCCCAAAGGCTCGGTGTCACAGTTGGCTCTTTGGGCTCGGATCAACGGCGATCGCCCGGCGACGCCGGCCAGCATCGCCTTTGTGGCTGACATGGTGCCCGGCGCCATCGCCCGTGCCGTTGGCATGGTGGGTGGGGGGACAAGCCTCGACAACAGCCTGCGCTTCGGCCGGATCCCCGACGATGAGGAGTGGATCCTCCTTGAATTGAGAGCGCAGATGGCGGTGGGCTCGCACGCTCATGGGTCAGTCAAGGTGTGGTCGCGCGCGGGCCTCCTCCTGGCCGTCGGTGGCCAGTCCACCAACATGAGGCAGTTGGTACCAGAGGCCGAATGGGAGAAGCTCGGGGCCGCCGGAGGAAATGCCGAGTAGCCGGTCGACGGCGTTGAGGACCTACGGTGTGACGTCATGACCGAGACGACATATCACGTCGGGCGCGGCCTGTCCGATATCACCGGCGAGGCAGCCGAATGCGGGATGTTGGGATACGGCAGGGCGGACCAGCAGACGGCGGGCATTCACACCCGGCAACGAAGCCGAGCCTTCATCATCGCCGAAGGGGAGGACGGCCCGCGGGTCCTGATCGTGGTCAATGATCTGCCTCTGGTCTTTGACAGCGTCCACCAGGAAGTGCTGCGCCGGCTGCGGAGCCGTTTCGGTGAGCTCTACGGGGCGGCAAACACCATGATCACGGCTACCCACACCCACTGCGCGCCGGGCGGTTACTCCCATCATCTGTTGTACAACTCGAACACGAAGGGCTTTCGCCCTAAGACCTTCGGAGCCCTGGTCGACGGGATCGTCGAGGCGGTGGAGCGTGCCCATGCCGACCTGGCGCCCTCACACCTGTATCTCTCGCACGGCCAGCTGCGTGATGCCAGCGTCAACCGCTCCCGGGTGTCCTTCGAGCTCAATCCGGCCTCGGACCGGGCTTTTTTCCCCGATGCCATCGACCCGCAGACCACGCTCCTGCGCATTGAGCGCGCTGGCCGGACCGTGGGTGTCATCAACTGGTTCCCTACGCATAACACGTCCATGACGAATCAGAACCACCTGATCAGCTCGGACAACAAGGGCTACGCCGGATACCACTGGGAGCGCGAGGTGGAGGGCATGGACTACCTGACCGACCCCGGTGCCAGCCCGGCATTCATTGCCGCCTTCGCCCAGACCAATGCCGGGGACATGTCACCCAACCTCAACCTCCATCCGGGGAGCGGGCCGACCGAGGATGAGTTTGAGAACACACGCGTCATCGGGCTGCGCCAGTTCGACGCGGCCTCCGCCCTGGTTGAGGAAGTGGGTGCGGGGCTCTCGGGTGCCATTGACGCCCGTATGACCTACATCGACCTGGCTCATGTCACGGTCGGGGCCGAGTTCACCGGCGATGGAGAGGCGCATGTGACAAGTGGTCCGGCCGGTGGTTCTGCTTCATTCGCCGGTGCCTGGGCCGACGGTCCGGCCTTCCCGGGCTTTCGCGAAGGCCGGAACCCGTGGTTCGACTGGCCGTCGAAGATTGCCTACCGACTCTCGGAACGACTGCGTGATTCTCAGGCGCCCAAGGGGATCATGCTGCCGGGCGGGCTGCTCAACCGCCTGCTCCCCGTGGTGGCCCAGCGAGTGCCGGTGCAACTCTTGCGCGTGGGAGCGCTGTACCTGATCGGCATTCCCGGCGAGGTGACGATCACGGCCGGATTGCGACTGCGGCGGACCGTGGCGGCCATCGTGGGTGCCGAATTGGCTGACGTTCTCGTGGCGGGCTATTCGAATGGCTACATCCACTACGTCACCACGCCCGAGGAGTACGAGGCCCAGCAGTACGAGGGGGCCAGCACACTCTTCGGGCGTTGGGAGCTGCCCGCCTTCCAACAGACTGCCGCCGCCCTGGCCACCGCCATGCACTCCCACACACCGGTCAACCCGGGTGCGCCGACAGACGACCTGTCCGGACGGCACCGCAAGCGGCGCGACCTCGGGGCGCCCGACCAGGCCGTCGGCGGTTCGGCATTCGGCGATGTGGTGGTGGCGCCGCGCCCCTCCTACCTCAGCGGGCAACGCGTCGTGGTCGTCTTCGTGGGAGCTCATCCCAACAACGACCTCCACCGGGGTGGGACCTACCTGAGGGTGGAGCGCAGTGAGAGCGACGACTGGCTCACGGTGCACGATGACGGTGACTGGGTGACGCGGTTCGCCTGGGGCCGTCTGTCCAAGGGGCGGTCAGAGGTCACGGTGACCTGGGAGATACCGCTTGATGCACGGTCAGGTCACTACCGGATCACCTACTACGGGGACGCCAGGGATCACGTCGGGGTGATCCGGTCGTTCGTCGGCACCAGCCCCGAATTCGAAATTGTGGCTACTGCGCCTGATGCCGGCCGGTGACCAGAGGCAGGGTCAGCGGGCTCACCACACCTGGCGGGGCTGCGCACACCGAGGCAATGGCGTTGACGATGGGCATGGCGGTGGTCACCCCGATGTCGATGTTGTGCAGATCATCGAAGGAGAAATTGAGCTTCAGCCGCAGGTTGGGCTGGCCAACCACCTCAATGAGATAGCCGTAGAGCAGCGGCCAATCCGGCGTTTCGCCGTAGCCCAGGAACGAGCCGAGCTTCCAGGTTGTCCGGATGGACACAACACCGACGCCATTGGCGAGGGCGGTCCACGTCGAATCGAGTGCGGCCACCGTGCCCTGGGGGATCGACATGTACCCGAGGTCACGATCCTCGTTGGCCACGGCGCACTCCACCGCCAAGGTGTAGTCATCGACCTCGGCACCGATGCCGTCAGCCATGATCTCCAGTGCCTCGAGGTAATCGGGCTCCAGGCGCCAGAGTTCCTGGCGGATCCGCTCGGGTTCGGGTGGAGTGCCGAAGCCGTAGGCCTGCCAGTTCCCGGCCGACGTGTACAGGCCGCAGTCCATCGATTCGGTGATCCTCAGCTGATCGACCCGCCGGCACATGGCCGTGCTGGCCAACGCCACTGTGGGGACGTACATGGGGTTGCAGCCGCTGCCGTAGAGGGATGCGCCCCCCGAGTGTGCGGCGGCGGCGAGGCGCTCACCGGCCCGGTCGCCGTAGTGGCGGCCGTTGACGATGCGGGCACTCGTCACCACGTTGATCCCGGCACTGAGCAGTTGCTCCATCACGGCAATGTCGGGCCATTGCGGCATGTAGACGACGCAGTCGGGGGCGAGGCCGATGATGTCGGCCACGTCGCCGGTGACGATCACACCGGTGCGGGCGATGCCGCAGAGCAGGCCGGCGTCCTGCCCCACCTTGTCCGGGCTGTGGGCGAAGCAGCCGACCAATTCGAGTGCCGGGTGCTCGACGATGGCCCGCAGGGCGGTGCTGCCCACGAGCCCGGTGGTCCACTGCACGACCCGCATTGGGCTTTCCACGTCCTTCACCTGGCCTTCTCTAGTTGATAAGACAAAACACACGAAAGATGTCTAATATGTCACAAGTGACTGACGCCCTCCAGGCTGACTCCGAACTGCCGGATGCCGACCCTGCCTCATCGCCGGGACATCGCGCCACCGAGGAGCGAATTCTCGATGCGGCGCTGCGCCTCATCGGGCGCCGCGGGGTCAAGCGGCTGGGCATGCAGGAGATCAGCGAGGCGGCCGGCGTCTCCCGGGGCACCCTCTACCGCTACTTCCCGAGCAAGGACCACGTCTTGGCTGCGGCGGCGGCCCACGACGAGCAGAGATTCACCGATGGGTTGGACAAGGTGCTGGCGCCCTTGCTGGGGCCAAACGAACGCATCGGGGCCTTTCTGGACTATGCCTTCGACTACATCCAGACCCACCCAGCCCGCTCGCTGTTCGAGTCTGAACCTGAATTCGTCATGAGCTATCTGCTCGATCACCTGCCCAAATTGCGGACCTCCCTGGTGACACAGCTGGGCGCCGAGTTGGGTGCCCTGCCGGCAGTGGCCCGAGGGGACCTGAGCCGGGATGAGCTGGCTGACGTGATCGTCCGTCTTTTCGCATCGAGTTGGATCATTCCCGATTCGGATGACCGCACACTCGTGCAGTCCATCAGCACCATTCTTCTGTCCGCACCGCATTAGCTCACCACGAAGGGGACCCATGGACACACCAGCCACAGAACAAGAACTCAACCCACTCGCAGGTATGGATCCCGAGATGGCCGCCCGCCCCCAGCCGGTGTACGCCGCCATGCGCGAGTGCCCGGTCATGGCCGTTGACGACGTAGGAATCCTGCTGTCCGGCAAGGCCGAGATCGACCAGGCACTCCGCCATCCGGAAATCTTCTCGTCCAATATGGATGCCATCGATCTTAAGAACATTCGACCACTGATCCCGCTGCAGATCGATCCGCCGGA
>PNAT01000210.1 GCA_003169675.1 Acidimicrobiaceae bacterium | reverse complement strand
GATGCTGCTCAGCCAACCCCACTGGAACACCGCCACCATGACGCCATAGGCCGCGCCGACGCTGAGCAGGTTCATCAGCACCGCCTTGAGCGGGAGCACCACCGAGCGGAACACCATCATGAGCAACAGGAACGACAGCAACAGCACAGCGCCAATGACCAGGATGAGGCGATGACCCAGGAAGTCGGCGGCATCGATACCGCCCGCTGTCTCCCCACCGACCTGCGCGTTGATGCTGGTCCCGCGCACGATGGGGGGAATGACGTCGGAGCGCAGGACGCGCACCAGGTTCTGGGTGGCCGCTGCCTGCGGTGACGTGGTCGGGTAGGCGATCAGTATGGCCCCCGAGTCCGCGCCGTTGAAGAGCGGAGGTACGACGTAGGCCACGCCCGGCGTGTGGGAGATGGCGCTGCGCAAGCTGTTCACGGTGGGTGCATCACCGGCGCCGCGCATGGCCACGGCAACGACGAGCGGTCCGTTGAACCCGGGCCCGAACCCCTGGGCCAGCAGGTCATAGGCCTGCCGGGTGGTGAGGGAGGCGGGGTCGTTGCCGGCATCGGTGAAGGCCAGCCGCATGCTGAACACGGGGACGGCCAGCAGCACCAGGGCCAGGGCGGCCAGGAAGCCGGTGGCCCAGGCGCGGCGCTGGACCACCCGGCTCCAACGGAACCAGAAGCCGTTGGGCGCCGGTGGACCACCGCTCTGGAGGAGCCCGGGCAGGTGCAGCCGGTCGACGGCATGGCCGGCGAATCCCAGCAGCGCCGGGAGCAGCGTCAAGGCCGAGATCAAGACCATCAGGACGGCGGCGATGCAGGCGGTGGCCAGGCCGATCATGTACGGCTGGCCGATCAGGTACAGCCCGAACAGGGAGATCACCACCGTGCCCCCGGCGAAGAGGACTGAGCGGCCCGAGGTCATCAGCGACGCGATGACGGACCCGCGGGGGTCGCGCCCCTCGAAGAGGCCCTGCCGGTAGCGGGTGACGATGAACAGGGCGTAATCGATGCCGACGCCGATGCCGATCATGGCGGCCATCTCCGGGGAGAAGTTCGGCACCACCAGGAAGTGGGTCACCAGCTCAAGGAGGGCTGTCCCGAGAACGAGGCCGAAGAGCGCCGTGATGATGGGCAGGCCCATGGCCACGACCGAGCCGAAGGCCAGCAGCATGATGAGGATGGCGGCGCTGACACCGATGCCTTCGCTGGGCCCCGGGGCGGCGGCGGCCACCGACGAGATGGGACTGCCACCGAGTTCCACATCGAAGCCGGGATGATCGGCGGACTGGGCCGTCGTGATGACGGCTCGGACCGCCGCGGCCGGAAGGGCATCGGTCGTGGTGGTGAACTGCACGACGGCGAAGGCGATGTTGGCGTGCGGTGCGATCTGGTGCGCGCCGCTGGCCGAGAACGGGCTGCTCACACTCCTGACTGAGGCCAACGGGGTGAGCGCACGCACCACGGCCCCTATGTCGGCCCGGTTGGCCGCGCCGGAGATCGGTCCGGAGGTGTGGAACACCACATCGGCCGTGTCACCCACCTTGCCCGGGAACCGGGCGTCCAGGATGGCGGCCGCCTGCTGGGAGAGCGTGTTTCCCGAGGTGAACTTGTTGTCGAAGTGGGTGCCGGCCACCTGGGCGATGGTGGTCATCCCGATGAGGAGCAGGATCCACAGGACCAGGACGGTGCGGCGCCGGTCGAAGCACCAGGCCGCCAGCCTCCCGAGCGCCGTCAGTGACTCAGGGGCCTTGGGGTCGGCGCTCCTGGTCCCGGTGGCCACCGATACCCCCATCAAGGCTGCCGTGTTCTACTATTCATCACTGATGAGTTGTAGCACAGAATTCACCGCTGGTGAATACCTCCTTGGCCACAACACCGGAGGGCGACCATGAGCCCGGGTGGGCGCCGTCCCGGCAATGCCGACACCAAGGCGAAGATCATTGAGGCGGCCAGGAGGGTCTTCGCCGCCCACGGGTACGACGGGGCCAGCCTGCGGGCGGTCGCTCGCGATGCCCTCGTCGATGCCGCCCTGGTGCACCACTACTTCGATGGGAAGGCCGATCTGTTCATTGCCGCCATGGCGCTTCCTTTCGATCCCCGAGCGGTGCAGCATCACACTGAAGGGGACACACCGTCAACCTTCTCCGGTGCCCACGCGGTCGAGGGATTTCTCACCATGTGGGATCAGGCCGAAGGGACGGGATCGACGTTCGCCTCCTGCGTGGCCGCCATGGCGGCCTCACGCAGCGTCGCCGACGCCATGCGCCAGTTCGTCCATGATCGGGTCTGGAGCGCCATTCCCCGGATCGACGGCGAGGACGAGGGGATGTCCATGCAGCGGGCCGCCCTCATCTCCTCCCAGTTGATGGGGCTGGCCTTCACTCGCTACGTCCTGCGCGTGCCCCCCGTCTCGACGGCGGCGCCGGCTGACATCGGCCGTTGGGTCGGCCCAAATCTCGAGCGTTACGCCAAGGAGAGCCCCGACTAACCCCGCAGCCGCCGCAGCTCGGCGGCCACCTCCTTACCGTTGGCCTTGCCCGCCGTCGCCTGCATGACTTCCTTGGTGAACAAGCCGGTCAGCTTGTCGTCGCCCGCCACGTAGCGCGCCCACTCGTCGGGGTTCGCCGCGATCACCTCCGCCACGACGCCGGCTAGAAAATCGGCACCCAGCGCCTCGTAGCCCAGCTCCTCGGCCACCGCCGATGGATCTCCCCCACCGCGTTCCAACAGCAGGCCCAGCACCGCCTTGGACTGGGTGGCCGAGAGCTGGCCGCCCGACTCCAGTGCCAGCAGGGCGGCGAATGACTCCGGCGTGAGCACCAGACCGGCGTCGCTCTGCGCCGCCACCTCATTGGCGGCGCGGGCCAGGGCCAATGGGGCCGGGGCACCACCGTCGACCGCTGCCCGGACCAGTTCGTCGAGGCCCAGATCGACCACGGCCCGGATCTGATCGGCCTCGGCCTCGCTCGCCGATCCGCCCAGGGCAGCCACCAGCGCGGACCGCCGATCGGCCGGCATGGGGCCCAGGCCGGCCCGGACCCGTTCCCTCCATGCCGCATCGGGCACCAGTGGCACCAGGTCGGGTTCAGGGAAGTAGCGGTAGTCGTTCGCCTCCTCCTTGGAGCGCATCGACTCGGTCCGACCGGCCGACTCGTCCCAGTGGCGGGTCTCCAGCACCACCCGCTCACCGCTCTCAATGAGAGCGATCTGGCGGGCCGCCTCGTAGTCGATGCCCCGGCCAAGCGAGCGCAGTGAATTCAGGTTCTTGATCTCACACCGGGTGCCGAAGGAATCGGTGCCGAAGGACCGGACGGACACGTTGGCGTCCACCCGCATCGACCCCTCCTCCATCCGTCCATCCGACGCACCGGTGGCCACCAGGATGCCCCGGAGTTCCGCCGCATAGGCCTTGGCCTGGCCGGCCGATCGGATATCGGGCTCGCTGACGATCTCCACCAAGGGCACGCCCGATCGGTTGTAGTCAACCAGGGCATGGTGGGCCGAGTTGATCCGTCCGCCGGCACCGACGTGAGTGAGTTTTCCAGTGTCTTCTTCCATGTGGGCCCGGGTCACGCCAACCCGGGACCCGTCGGGTAGCTCGAGCCATCCACCAGTGTTGATGGGTTGGTCGTACTGGCTGATCTGGTAGTCCTTGGCCTGGTCCGGATAGAAGTAGTTCTTGCGGGCAAACGTCGATGGGCGGATCTCGCAGTGCAGCGCGGTGCCGATCCGCATGGCCAACTCCACCGCGAAGGCGTTGAGGACCGGGAGGGATCCGGGCAGGCCGAGACAGACCGGGCACACGTTGACGTTGGGCTCGTCACCGAACGCGTTGCGGCACCCGCAGAACAATTTGGTCGCGGTGGCCAGCTCGCAGTGCACCTCGAGTCCGATGACCATCTCCCATGCCGCCTCGCCGCTCACGGTGACCGCACCCCCTCGGGCGCCGCGGCTTCCAGGACGCGGGCCACCCGGAAGAGCAGGGCCTCCTCCAGCGCCGGGGCCAGCAGCTGCACCCCGACGGGCAACCCGTCGACACCCGTGCCGAAGGGAATCGACAGGGCCGGATGCCCGGCCAGGTTGGAGGGAATGGTGCAGATGTCGTTCATGTACATGGCCATGGGATCGTCAACCTTGGCCCCCAGGTCGAACGCCGTGGTGGGTGCGGTTGCACCGAGGAGCACATCGATTGACCCATAGGCGCGGTCGAACGCCTGCATGACCAAGGTGCGCACGCGCTGAGCCTGCACGTAGTACGCGTCGTAGTAGCCGGCGGAGAGCGCATAGGTGCCCAGCATGATCCGGCGCTTGACCTCGGCACCGAAGCCGGCCGTGCGCGTCGCCGTGTTCATGGCCGCCGCGTCGTCCCCGTCGACCCGCAGGCCGTAGCGCACACCGTCGTAACGGGCCAGGTTGGATGACGCCTCGGCCGGTGCGATGAGGTAGTAGGCCGAGAGCCCGTAGGCGAACTCGGGGACTCGGATCTCCTCCACCGTGGCACCCGCCGCGGCCAGCGTCTCGGCCGCCTCCTGCACGCGGGCCACCACGTCGGGCGCGCACCCGTCAATGAGGTTGCGGCACACACCGACGCGGATGCCGTCAATGCCGTCCTCCAGGCCGGGAACGGTCAGCTCCGGCTTCGAGGACAGCGACGTGCTGTCACGCCCGTCGTGGCCGGCCAGGACATCGAAGAGGAGCGCGGCATCCGCCACGTTGGTGGCGAAGGGGCCGATCTGGTCGAGGGAGCTGGCAAAGGCCACTAGCCCGTAGCGCGACACGCGCCCATAGGTCGGCTTCATCCCCACCACGCCGCACAACGCAGCCGGCTGGCGGATCGACCCCCCGGTATCTGAGCCCAGGCCCAACGGCGTGAATCCGGCGGCGACGGAGGCGGCCGATCCCCCGCTGCTCCCGCCGGGCACCTTCCCGGTGTCATGTGGATTGAGCGTCGGGCCGTAGGCCGAGTTCTCCGTCGAGCTGCCCATGGCGAATTCGTCCATGTTCGTCTTGCCCACCGTGATCGCCCCGGCATCACGAAGGAGCCCGACCACCGTGGCATCGTAAGGGGGCCGCCACCCTTCGAGGATCTTGGAGCCGCAGGTGGTCGGAATTCCCCGCGTGCACAGGTTGTCCTTCAACGCGATGGGCACTCCGGCCAGCGGCCCCGGATCCCGGCCCTGCGTCACGGCGGCATCCACCAGGTCCGCCTGTGCTCGCGCGTCGTCCGGCGTGACGAGCAAGAAGGCGTGCAACGCACCGTCACCCGCGGCGATGGCGTCCAGCGCCTCCTCGGTGACCTCCCGGGCCGTTCGCTCGCCGGCGCGGACCGCGGCTGCCAAGGCGCGGGCGTCGGTCACGGCGCCTCGCCCCCGATGCGCGGCACCCGGAATCGATCGTTCTCCACTGCCGGAGCAGCCGCCAGCACGTCGCCCCGATCAAGACCAGGACGCGGCTCGTCGGGGCGCAGGACATTCTCCACCGCAATGGGGCGGGTCGAAGGCGCCAGGTGGGCCAGGTCGAGGGATGCCACGTCTGCGGCGTGGTCGAGCACGGAGCGGAGTTGCGCGGTGAACAGCGCAACCTCGTCGTCACTCAGTGTGAGGCGAGCCAGCCGGGCCACATGGATCACGTCGTGCCGGCTGAGCGAGACCGGGTTGGAATCTGGTGGGCGCCCCGGGTCTCCGGCGCTGCTCATGCCCCCGTCGACGCCAACAGCCCGGTGACGAACTCCACCGATCGGACCTCGATCTCATCCTTGTCGTGGTCGAGCGTGGCCACATGGTAACTGCGGTCGAGCACGATGCGCTCCACCGGTCCCTTGACCTTCTCGACCAACATCTCACTGGATATCGGGTCAACCACATGGTCCTGCGTGCTGGTGAAGAGCAGTATCGGGGAGGTGACCTGGCCCAGGTCCCGCTCGACATCGGCCACGCCGGCAAAGAGGGACTGGGCGGCCCGCAACGGAAGCTCGGCATAGGCGGACTCAACGGCTCCTTCCAGCGCGATGTCCGATCCCACGCCGGGGGCCAGCTCGTCACCCCCTTCGATCATGGCGTCAATCAGGGCCACGGTGTCGGCGTCGGGCGGGGACACCAATGGATTGACGAGGACCAGGGCGGCGATTTCCGGGTGGTGCTCGGCGAGCCAGACGCTCAACGAGCCCCCCATGGAAAGCCCGACCACGGCCACGGCATCGCAGCGGGCGGCCAGCTCGTTCAAGGCCGCTTCGGCCGCGTCCGTCCAGTCCGTCCAGCGGGTGGGCACCATGTCGGCGACCGCGGTGCCGTGTCCGGGAAGCAGCGGCATCTCCACCGTGAGACCGGCGTCAGCCAGGGCCAGGGCCAGACCGCGCATGGACTGGGGGTTGCCGGTGAACCCGTGCAGCACCAGCGCGCCGCGCGCGTCACCGGTGGTGGAATACGGCTCGGCGCCGGGAAGGATGGGAGCAGTCACGCCCCGGCATGCTACCGGTGAGGCGGCTATCGTTCCGGCGGCCAGGGGGTCCCGGTGGTAAATCCGGGGTCCGGCACGAGGACAACACGCCGACGATAGAGGAGCACCACCATGCCGTACCCGTTCTTGAGTGATGAGTGGTTGGACGAGGCCAGGAAGATCCGGGCCGAGTACGAGGGCAAGACGCCACCCATCGCCCACGTGGTCCGCATGAACCTGGTGATCACGGGCGTCCCCTTCGGTGACGTGGATCTCGATGCCCACATGGACACCACCACCGGTGAGTTGGTCCTCGACACCGGCCACCTGGAGGACCAGCACCTCAAGGTGACGGTTGACTATGAAACGGCCAAAGCCATCCTCATCGAGGGAAACCCGCAGGCCGGCATGCAGGCCTTCATGGCCGGCAAGGTCAAGGTGGAGGGCGACATGGCCAAGCTCATGGCGCTGACGGCCGCTCCGGCCGCGGCCGACCCCGTGGCCGCCGAGATGGCCACCCGCCTCAAGGACATCACGGCCTGAACACGGCGGCGGTCCGTTCCCTCATGCTCGGTGCCGCTCCCTTCATGGCGTTCATCCCGGTGGGCGACCTCGCCGCGGCGCGCACCTTCTACACCGAACAGCTGGGCCTTCGGGTCACCGGTGAGAACCCCTACGCCGTCGCGCTGGATGCCGGCGGGACGATGGTGCGCCTGACCCCGGTGCCGGATCCGCAACCGCAGCCGTTCACCATCGCCGGCTGGCAGGTCCCCGACATCGGCGACGCGGTAGACGCGCTGGCAGCGGTCGGCATCGGGTGCATCCGCTACGAGGGCATGGAGCAGGACGCCAAGGGCGTGTGGGCCACGCCCGCAGGAGACCACGTGGCGTGGTTCAAGGACCCCGCCGGCAACACGCTGTCGCTCACGAGTTTCGCTTCGCCACCGACCTGAGCCGCGGAGGTTTCCCACGTCCGGGAGACGGGCGCTGCGCCGTCCCGCCGGGACAAACAGTCAGCCCGCCGAGGCCGCCGAGCCGAGGAACCGCTGCACCAGGGGGAGCACCTGGTCGGGGCTTTGGATCACCCCCATGTGCGTGGTGTCAGGCAGGACCGCCAGCTGCGCGCCGGGGATGAGGCCGTGCATGGTGGCGGCCCGGGACACGGGGACGAAGTCGGTGTCCCCCACGATGAGCAGCGTGGGTGCGCTGATTGAGCGGAGCTCCTCGTCGGTCCACCCCTGGAGTGAATTGACCATGGCGTGCGCCTTGGTGGCGAACGCCTCGAAGTGCCCCGGGTCGGGCGCGATACGGGCATAGGTGTCGCGCATGGACCGGAAGTCCGCCGTCGTGGGCACGCGCTTCGCCGTTTCGGGAGTGGAGGGTTGATTCGCCTCGTCGTGCCCGGGCCGGTGGTCCACCGAGGCGATGATGAGGTGCCCCACCACATCGGGTCGGCGCAGAGCCAGCTCCAGTGCGACCACGCCACCAAGACTGAAGCCGAAGATGTCGGCCCGGGAGATGTCGAGGTGCTCGAGCAACGTGGCGACGTCGTCCACCAGGTACTCAAGCCGCATCGGGCGATCGGTGTCGGCCGTGCGCCCATGACCCTGCATGTCCATCCCGATGACCTGATGGTGTTGGGACAGCACGGGAAGCATCGGCCCGAACGCCAGCTCAATGGTCAGCAGCCCGCCGTGTAGCACCACCAGAGGTCGTCCGGTGCCGTGCACCTCGAAGTACACCTGCAGTCCATTGATGGCGGCGTAGGCACCACCGGGCTGGAGTTCTCTCACCGGCACCATGGTCAACCAGTGGTCAGTTCCGGCTCACGGGCACCCCGCTCCATCGGCCGGATGAACCAGGCCGACAGCACCGAGAACCCCGCCACGACGGTGGCCACCCAGAAGGCGATCTGAAAACTGTGCAGCAACTTGGTGCTGTGATGCACAAACCCCAATCCCGAATGGCGGGCGATCGACTCCTGCAAGGTCAGGACCATCTGAATGCCCGCCACCTCGCCGACTTGGGTGGCCAGGAGCTGGGCCGCACTCATCACCCCGTACTCAGAAGGTACAAGCTCGTTGGACATGGTGGACGAGGTGGCCGGCAGCGAAATCCCCATGCCCAGGCCCGACAGTGCCAGCGCGACCAGGACGATCACGAGACCCGAAGCTGGCCTGAGTGTGGCAAACATCACCATCGACACGAACAGGCAACCGGTTCCGGCTAGTGAGGCGAACCGCTCCCCGGTGCGGACCGTCATGTAGCCGGCAATCGGTGAGCTGACGGCGAAAAGTAGAGGACGGGCCACCGACACGAAACCGACCTGGGAGACGCTGTACCCGTAGACCTGTTCCATCAGGAGCGGAAAGAGGAAGAATCCACCGAAGTAGGCGAAGCTCGAAAATCCCTTGGCGCCCATCGGGAACATGAAGTTCCGCCGTCGCCAGTACTGCGTGGGGATGAGCGGTGTGGCAAACGTCATCTCGCGCCGGATGAACACGGCGATCAGGAACACCGAGGTGGTGGCCGAGACGATGACCCCCACCGAGGTCCAGCCGACGATGGGACCGATGCTCAGCACGAGCATGGCGGCCGTGACGGCACCGGCCAGGCTCCAGCTCCCCACCCAGTCCATGCCTTGCCACCCGCTCCCCTGGGCCGCCCCGGGTTCGGGCTCAGGAGCCATGTGGGCGCGGCGGCGCGTCGGCAGGATGACCGCCACCACCGCGGCCGCCATGACGAGGAGGACCAGCTGGCCCCAGAACAACGTCCGCCACCCGAAGTATTGGATCACCGGGGAGCCCAGGGTCACGCCGACCACGGGACCACCCGCCCCGACCAGGGACCACCATCCGAGTGCCTTGACCCGCTCCTCGGGGACGAAGAGCTGGAGGATGAGGGCCATGGACGCTGTCCCGGTGGCGGCGCCCTGCACGCCATCGAGTGTCCGGGCGAACAGCAGCATCCCCACGTTGGGCGCCGTGGCCGTGAGCACCGCTGAGACCATGGCCCCCAACAGTCCGAAGAGGTAGAGCCGACGATGGCCGAAGAGATCTCCCGCCTTGCCGAAGAACGGAGCCGCCACGCCGAAGGCCAGCAAAGGCCCCGTCGAAGCCCACGTCAGGGTGGAGAAGTTGGTGTGGAAGTCCGACCGGACGGTCGGCAGGGCGACCACGAAGACGGTGAAGGTGATGTTGAGCGAGAGCAGCCCCGCCAGCAACGCGAAGAGGGCCCACCACCGGTACCGGGGGCTACGCTCGGCCCGGGCCGTGACCCGCCGTCGCAACAGGACGGGCCAACTGGGGTCGACCGAGGCCTCGGCCCCGATGGCTCCCATGGCGGCCGCGCCCGGATCGGACTTGGGGTCGAGGAGAAGCCCGGAACGCTCGACCGGGGGGATCTGCACCGGGGACACCCTACCGGGGACAATTTCCGCCCAGCCTGGTAAGGAGGGTCAACGGAAGCGGCGGAACCACCAATTCGGATCGCGTCCGTGGGCGTGGAAGTGGTCGGGGATCTGCCGCATGACGCGGTCGACCGACCACTCACCCGAGCCGAAGCGGGCGTCCGCCACCCGGCTCAGCTGGGTGATCATGTGGTCGACGTCGTCGTCTGGAGGCACCGGGCCGTGGTGCTTCCACACCACCATGGGGACACCGCAGACCTCGCAGTCGGCCACCCAGCACACGTCATCCTCGTGATGCCACTCGGAAAGCCGGGCCGCCTCACAGAGGTCGCAGCTCGGATCGAACGAGAGTGCCACGCGGCCGAGTCAGCGGGTGATGATCTGCACAGAGGAGCCGGTCGGGACCGAGGTGCCTTGGGGGGGATCGCTGCCCTTGACCATTTTGCTGGGGTCGCCGCTGACACCCTCCACCACCAGGCCCGCCCCCTCCAGCGCGCTGGTGGCCTGCGACACCGTGTCACCCGTGACGTTGGGGACGTCGACCATCGGCGCTCCGCTGGAGACCGTCACCGTCACTGCCGAGCCGTAGGGCGCCATGGCGCCGCTGGCCGGGGTGGTGGAGATGATCTGGCCCATCGGCACCGTGGTAGACGAGGCGCTGGCCTGGGTGCCGGTCAGGCCCACCGCCTGGAGGGCGGCCACGGCCTGGTCGTAGGAGTACGTGCTCGGAATGGTCGGTACCGGCACCGGTGCGTGCCCCTCCGACGGGACCAGCGTGATGGTGGAGCCGTACGGCGCGCTGGTCGGATTGGCCATCGAGCCCTGCGTCCAGATGACCAACTGCCCGGTGGGAGTGTTGTTGTCGTAGCGGGGCGGTGCGCACAATCCCTTCAAGTGGGCCGGAGCAAGCGCCGCCATCGCCTGGTCACAGGTCATGCCGGTGAGGGAGGGCACCGACACGGGGGGCGGCCCTTGCGACGGCACCACGTTGAGCGTCGAACCTTCCTTGAGGGTGGTCCCCGGTGCCGGGCTCTGCGAGATGATGGACCCATCGGCCACGGTGATCGATCTCACTCGGGCCTCCACATGGAGCGTGAGGTGATCCTTCGCGGCCGCCGCCCGGGCCTGCGCCATGGTCAGGTCGACCAGCCTCGGTGCCGGGTGCGAGGGGGTGAAGACCTTGGCATCGATGGCGATCAGCGTGCCCGTCGCCAGTGCCACCACCGCGGCCACGATCCCGATGGTCCAGCTCATCTTGCGGCGACCACGGCGCCGGGTCGCGATGGCCGGGCTGCCGGTGCCCGACGAGTGTGATCGCCCGCCCCCGAGAGGCTCGGCGTCGAAGATCTCGCCCGGCCCGGCCCGGGTCCCCACCGGGGCTTGGGGGCCACCAGCGACGGGTCCCACGGCAGCGACCTGCGTCAGTTCGGAGATTCCCGGCGGTCGGAACCCCGAGATCGGCTCCGGTGCCACATGGCCGGGGGCCAGCAGCGGGAGAGGTTCGGGGTTGGGGAGGGCGCTGGCCAGCGCGCCCAGCCGCGCCGCGAAGCCGGCGGCGTCGAGCCGGGCCGACGCCTGAGGAGCGGCCGCTCGAGCCAGCACCTCATCGAGCGGGCCCAGTGCCGGGTGAGGGGGCAACGGTGTTCCGACCCGCGCCATCAGGGTGCCCATGGTGGTATCGGTCACGAAGGGCACGGTGCCAGAGACCGCCTCGTAGAGCACCAGGGCCAGCGAGTAGACATCGGCCCGGCCGTCCACGTGCTTGCCTTCGGCGGCCTCGGGGGAGATGTACCGGGCCGTCCCCACCATGGCTCCGGCCGGCTCGGTCCAGGCGGCCTCGGCCAGGGCCCGGGCCACGCCGAAGTCGGCCACCCGGACCCTTCCCTCCTCGTCGAACAGGAGGTTGGCCGGCTTTATGTCGCGATGGACCAGGCCGCGGGCATGGGCGTAGGCCAGGCCCTGCGCCACTTCGGTCCCCAGGTGGGCGGCCTGGGAGTGGCTGAGCCGCACCCCACGGTCGAGCAGGTCGCGTAGCGAGCCCCCACCGAGATACTCCAGCACCAGATACGGCCCGTCGGTGTCCTCGCCCCAGTCGAAGACCCGCAGCACGTGGGGGTGGTTGAGGGACGCCACCGAACGGGCCTCGGCCCCGAAGCGCTTGAGGAAGGCCTCGTCGCTGGCCAATCCCGGTTGGAGGACCTTGACGGCGACATGACGCTGCAGGGACACGTCCTCAGCCAGGAAGACGTGAGCGGAAGCGCCAGTGCCCAAAGCGGAGAGCAGCCGGTACCGCTTCCCAAGGACCCGGCCGATGGAATCAGAAATGAGGGGCATCGGGGCACTCGTAGGCTACTGATCTATTGGGCACTGCCGGTGGACACCTTTCCGCTCACGCCGGAAGCGACCCGGACTCGAGCAGCGCCTCGAAGCCCGCTGCCGCGACCACTGGAACGCCCAGTTCGTCCGCCTTCTTGAGCTTGCTGGCCCCGGGAGCGTCACCGACCACCAGGGCGAATGTCTTCTTGGACACGCTGCCGGGTGCCTTGCCCCCCCGGGCCATGATGGCTTCGTCGGCCGCTTCCCTGGTGTAACCGGGCACCGCACCGGTGACCACCACGGTCAGACCGGCCAGCGTCTGGGGCAGGGCGCCCGCCGCCCCCGCTCCCCCACCGGCCGTCGCGGCGGCCGGACCCGGCTCCACCATCCCCACCCCGGCCCTGCGCAGCCGCTCGACCACGGCGACGTTGGTCGGGCTGGCCAGGAATTCGGCCACGCTGGCGGCGATGACGGCACCGATGCCGTCCACGGCAGCCAGCTCGGCCTCCGGCGCACCGGTGATGGCATCGAGTGTGCCGAACGCCCGCGCCACCGCTCGCGCCCCGGTCGGACCCAGGTGCCGGATGCCCAACGCCACCAGCAACCGGCTCAACGGCTGTGCCGTCGAGGCCGCAATGGCCGCCACCAGGTTGGCCGCCGAGATCTCGGCAAAGCGCTCCAACGCCACCAGCTTCTCGACCGACAACTGGTAAAGGTCGGCCGGGTCGACGATCAAACCGGCGTCGACCAGTTGGACCACGCGCTCCTCACCCAGACCCTCAATGTCCATGGCCGAGCGCGAGGCGTAGTGGGCGATGCGCTGGACCCGTTGCTCCGGACAGTCGATGTTGGTGCAGTAGGTGTCGCTCTCTCCGGGCAGGCGGACCAGGGGCTCGTGGCAGGACGGGCATGTGTGGGGAAATTTCCATGTGGGCTTGCGACGCGCCGGGACGCCCGGTCCCTTGAGCACCGGGCCGACGATCTCGGGAATGACGTCGCCGGCCTTGCGCACGATCACCACGTCACCGGGACGGACATCCTTCACGTGGACCTGGTCTTCGTTGTACAGCGTCGCCACCGCCACAGTCGATCCCCCGACGAACACCGGCTCCAGGTGCCCCTGGGGGGTGGCCCGCCCGGTCCGCCCGATGGTCACCTCAATGCTCAGCAACTTGGTGGTGCGCTCCTCGGGCGGGAACTTGAAGGCGATGGCCCAACGAGGCGCCCGGGCGGTGGCCCCCAGGAGTTGGTGCATCGTCAGGTCGTCCACCTTGGTCACCACGCCGTCGATCTCATAGGCCAGGTCGTGGCGCGCCTCGGCGAGTTGGCGGCAACGATCGACCACGGCACCGATGCCGGCCACCGACCGGGCGTCGGGGCTCACGGGCAAACCGGCCCGGGCGAGCAGGGCCAGTGTGGCGGTCTGGGTGGCGGCGGGCCACGTTCCCACCTTCGCAGCACCCTCCACGTCTCCTACCGCGTACGCCCAGAAGGAGAGCGGACGGGCCGCCGTCATGGCCGGGTCCTTCTGGCGCAGGGAACCGGCGGCTGAGTTCCGCGGGTTGACGAACAGCTTCTCCCCCGCCGCCTCCTGGCGGGTGTTCATGGCCGCGAAGTCAGCCAGGGGCATGTAGATCTCGCCCCGCACTTCCAAGAGGTCGGGGTAGGGCCCGGCGGCCTCGCGCAATGTGTGCGGCACGCTCTTGACCGTGGCCACGTTGGCCGTGACGTCCTCGCCGGACACGCCATCACCCCGGGTGGCCGCTTGGACGAACCGTCCCTTCTCGTAGGTGAGCGACATGGCGACCCCGTCGACCTTGGGCTCGCACGAGAAGGCCAGGCGGTCCAATTCCAGATCCGGTACCTGGCGGCGCAATCGCTCGGCCCAGGCCCGCAGCTCGGTCTCCTCGAACGCGTTGTCCAGGCTCATCATGGGCA
>PNAT01000004.1 GCA_003169675.1 Acidimicrobiaceae bacterium | reverse complement strand
CCTCTCTCTCGTCCCGGGCGAGCCCGGGGGAAGTCAGCCTGCCACTTCCGCCAGCGTGCTGGCCAGCATAGGAGCGAGAACGTCGTAGTCGAAGTATTCCTTGGCCCGGGCCCGGCTGGCCCGGCCCATCCGGCGGCGCCGCTTGGGGTCGGCCAAGAGGGCCCGGATCGCTTCCGCCAGGACCCCGGGATCCCCCGGTGCCCCCACCACCAGCCCCGTTGTCCCGTCGACCACGGCCTCGGCCGCCCCGCCGCTGTCCCCGGCGATCTGGGGAACGCCGGCCGCCGCCGCTTCGAGGAACACGATTCCGAACCCCTCCTGCTCCAGCCCGAACCACCGGTTGCGACAGTCCATGACGAAAATGTCCGCCGCCCCGAGCAGGGCGGCCCGGTCCTCATCACTGACCCGGCCCAGCACATGCAGCGCCACCTGACTCTCGATGGCCAGCCGCTGCAGGTGACTCAACTCGCGTCCGCCCCCGCCGATGGCCACCACCAGGTCCGGGTAGGAGGGCGCCAACCGATCGGCCGCCTGGATGAGCACATCCATCCCCTTGCGCGGCACCAACCGGCTCAGGCTCACCACCAGCGGACCATGGGCGGGCAGGCCGAGGCGGGTCCGGGCCGCTCGCCGCTCCGCCGCCTTCAGCGGGATGATGGAGGCGGCGTCGACCCCGGGCGGGATCTCGATGACGGGCGCCGAGATCGGGCCGGCGGCCCGGCGGCCCTCGGCCGCCGGATAGCCCCCGGCGGAGACCACCACCGATGCGCCCCGGAGCACCCGGGCCAGCGCCGCTCGTGCGCCGGGAATCCGACCGGGCACGGTGACTTCGGCCCCGTGGAGGATGACGCCGTAGGGCTGGTCGAGGCGGGGACCGATGAGTCCGAGCGGCAGGGCGGGATCAAGCAGGACCAGGTCGACGGCGTGCTCCTGGGCACACCGGCGTACCCGGGCCAGCGTGGACGGCGTGGGGAAGAAGAGGATCGAACCCGGGACACGTTCAATCTGGACACCCCGCTCGGCCTGGGTCGCATCGAAGGCTGCGGCATCGGGGTGGGAGGACGCGGTGAGCACCACGAACGACTCGGGATCGAGGCGCTGCCAGAGCTCCCAGAGGTAGTTCTGGATGCCACCCACCTTGGGAGGGAAGTCGTTGGTGACCAAGAGGTGGCGCTTCATGTGGCCCTTCGGTATGCCCACGATGGGCCGGGAGGCGCCGGATGGCCGCTAGCCGGCCCGGATACTGAAGCGCAGCGTCGGGACGAGGCCGGCCCGCTCGAGCATGCGCATGGCGCGGGCCTCGTCGGCGTCGATGACCACCGCGTCATCGGGCTCGCGCCCGAGCAGGAAGGTGACGACGCAGTCGTCACAGGCGCTGGTCCCCTGCAAACGGCAGCAGTCGCAGTCGATGACGAGCGCCGCATCGGGCTCCGACCGGTTGAGTGGTGGTATGTCCATGATGGTGACCCTCTCTCTTTGGGCCCATCATCGCCACCGGGTGTGACACCGTCGGCCACCGCCACTCTCACCCCGCCAGGGCGACCCGGGTCGCCCGGAGGATTTCACCAATTCCCCAGGCCACACCCTCTGTCCGGACCTCCTGGGCGTCGGTGACGACCAGGAAGGGGGGGCCGGCCACCCGGTAGTCGGCGTAGGCCTGAGTGCTCATCACCGTCTCGGTCCCCGAGGTGCTGAGGGCGGCGATGCGAAGCGGGTTCTCGGTCTCGGGACCGTTGGTCACCACGGCCAGGCGCACACGAACGGACAGGCCGGCGCGTAACTGATCGAGGCCCGACCAGAGGTCGGCGCAGCCGAGGCAGGCCGCCGCGAGGAAGAGAAGGAGTACCGGCTCGGTGACCCCCACAATGGCGATGGTGCGGGGGGCGCCAAAGGGGTCGACGCCCACCACGTCATGGGGGGTGGTGGACGGGTGATCGCGGTACGTCGGGACGGGTTGCGCCCGGCGCAGCACCTCAGCGGGTGTGAAATCGCTCACGGGACCCGTGACGGCGCGCCCGGCTCCTCGTGCTCCTCGGCGGCGATCTCGACCACGCTGCGCCCGTGCCCGCACCAGCGGCACACCACCTCGTCCACATGAAGGGAGAGGAGCTGTGGCTCCTCCACTTCGAGCTCACCGCCCACGGTGTAGTGGTGGAAGGCCTTGGTGGTCTGCGACGTGGTGACGTCGAAGCGGGTGAGGTTGCCGCACCCGTCGCACCTGTATCGAGTGGGGGCCACCCGCACCACGGTAGTCGGCACCGCGCGGCGCTCCCCATGGGTCAGATCCGGTTCAGCAGCTCGGCCTTCTTGGTGGCGAATTCCTCTTCGGACACGATCCCCCGCTGGCGCAGGTCGTCCAGCTCAATCAGGCGTTGGGCGATGTCGCCGTCGGTGGCGCCGACCGGGGCTGGCTTCGGCGAGGGATCCACGGCCGGTTCGGACGGAGCGGATGGCGCGGCGGGAACGGAAGGGTCGGAGGGGACGGAGGCCACACCGAATGGGGGGGTGTCGTCGGGAGGAGGCGGGGCCGGTGCCCGATCGTGGGGACGGAGTTCCTCGGGCACGTGTTCGCGGACCCCGCCGCCCACCAACTCGTTGATCTGGGAGTTGATCACGCGCTGCACGATGGCAGGCTTGCGCACGTCGGGGAGGACCAGCGAGTCGTCATC
>PNAT01000103.1 GCA_003169675.1 Acidimicrobiaceae bacterium | reverse complement strand
TCATTCTTGTTGACAGGTTCCGGGGCCCATGGCGTTGTCACAACCCCCTGGCACCATGTAACCGTGCTGGTGAACCAGGCCTTCCGCTTCGAGCTCGATCCGGGCCGGTGTGCCTGCTCGGGCCTGTCCTCGCACACCGGAGCTTCTCGGTTCGCCTTCAACTGGGGCCTGGCCCTGGTCAAAGAGCGCCTGGAGCTGCGAGAGCGGATCCGCGCCGCGGCCTTCGCCGAACTCCTCACCGACGAAGAGACTGAAGCCCTCTCTCGCGCGGTCGAGGTGCCCTGGACCCTCGCCTCGCTGCGCAAGGAGTGGAACAAGGCCAAGGGGGAGGTGGCTCCGTGGTGGGGACAGAACTCCAAGGAGGCGTACAACTCGGGCCTCGACGCCCTGGCCCGGGCTCTCGAGGGCTTCTCCAAGGCCAAGCGCGGCGAGCGGGCCGGGGCCATGGGCTTCCCGCGCTTCAAGAAGAAGTGGGCCAGGCGGTCCTGCCGCTTCACCACGGGCGCCGTCAAGGTCGTCGACATCCATCACATCCAACTGCCCCGCCTGGGTGTCATCCGGACCAAGGAAGGGACCACGAAGCTCCTGAGCAAGGTCACGGCGGGATCGGCGCGGATCCTCTCGGCCACCGTCTCGCAGGAGGCCGGCCGGTGGTTCGTCTCGTTCACCTGCGAGGTCGAGCGTGACGACAGGCCGGCTCGACACCCCGGGTCCCTCGTGGCCGTCGATCTCGGCATTGCGCATCTGGCCACCCTCTCGGGCGGCAAGGTGATCGAGAACCCCAAGGCGCTCTCTCGCTACCAGCGCCGCATGAAGCGGTTGTCCAGGGAGGTGTCGCGCCGCCAGAAGGGCTCGGGGCGGCACCGGGCCTCCAAGGACAAGCTGGCCCGCTGCCACGCTCGTGTCGCACACGTCCGCGCCGACGCCGTGCACAAGCTGACCACCGAGCTGGCCGCCAACTACCGAACGGTGGTCATCGAAGACCTGGTGGTCAAGAACATGACGGCTTCGCCCCGGCCGACTCCTCACCCCGAGCACCTGGGCCGGTTCCTCCCCAATGGTGCCCGGGCGAAGGCCGGGCTGAACAAGGCCATTCTCGACGTCGCCCCGGCCGAGCTCCGACGCCAGCTGGCCTACAAGCTCGACTGGCACGGCGGGACCCTGGTCGTGGTCGACCGCTTCTTTCCAAGTTCGAAGACCTGCTCTCGGTGCCAGACAGTGAAAGCCAAGCTGTCGCTCCGAGAGCGCACCTACCGCTGCGAGGTTTGCCATCTGGTCATCGACCGGGACCTCAACGCAGCCCTCAACCTCGCCGCCTACGGTCGGCGGGTGCATTCAGTCGCGGTGAGTGGCACCGAGACGCAAAACGGACGTGGACGAGACGCCACCCGGACAAGCTGCACCAGTCCGGGACCTCGGCTGAAGCGTCAAGGCGGCTCCGGGCAACCGGTGAAGGCCGACACCGCCTCTCCCGCGGGAGAGGCTGCCTGAGTGCTACCTGCAACTACTGCACACTCAGTGGCAACGGTATCGTCGTCGGTGATGGTGACGCCCTCCGAGTCAACTGGTCCCGGCGAGGACGATGCCCTGAGCATCGCCGGTGTGGTCGTGAGGTCCCGACTGCTCCTGGGCACCGGGGGCATGACCAGTCTCCAGACATTGAAGGAGACCCTCGTGGCGTCTGGGACCGCGCTGGCCACCGTGGCCGTCCGCCGGGTCGACCCATCGGGGCGGGGATCACTCGTTGCCTTGCTGGAGGGTCTCGGTGTGCGTGTCCTGCCCAACACGGCCGGGTGCGCCACGGCGAGCGAAGCCGTGCTCACGGCCAAGCTGGCTCGGGAGGCCTTCGGCACGGACTGGGTCAAGCTGGAGGTCATCGGTGACGACCGGACGCTGCTCCCAGACGCGGTGGAATTGCTCGCAGCGGCTGAACAGCTGGTCGACGACGGGTTCGTCGTCTTGCCCTACACCACCGACGATCCGGTGCTCGCCTTCCGCCTCCAGCAGGTGGGGTGCGCCGCCGTGATGCCGTTGGGCTCGCCCATCGGGAGCGGCCTCGGACTGCGCAACCCGCACAGCATCGCCCTGCTGCGCGAGGCCGTCGATGTCCCGGTCATCCTCGATGCCGGTATTGGCACCGCTTCGGACGCCGCCCTGGCCATGGAGTTGGGGTGTGATGCCGTCCTGGTGGCGACGGCGGTCAACCGGGCCCACGATCCGGCGGCCATGGCCCGGGCCATGCGCCTGGCGGTGGAGGCCGGGTATGTGGCTCGGCGGGCCGGGCGGATTCCGGTGCGCTTCCACGCCGAACCTTCCAGTCCTTCGGAAGGGCGAATCGACTTCGGGCCGACCGGGTTGCCCCCCGACTGACCTGCTCCCACGCGCCAGCGCGGCCAGATCTCCGCCCGGACCTGACCGTGAGGTCAACCTTGACGTCCTTCGCCCCGCCTCACTATGTTAGGCAGCCCTAAGATTGGTGGCGGAGGGAGATCCGGCTGATGAGTGTGACCCCGAGGCCGACTGAAACGGCCGCTGCACACGAACCAACCGGTTCCCGGTCGCCGAAGAGGCGCTCCACCGTGGTGACGGCCGTGCTGGTGGCCCTGGGGGCGATGATCCTTTCGGCCTGCGGTGGGGGATCGTCGCGTTCGGGCAACAGCATCACGCTCTACAGCGGGCAGCATGTCCAGACCACTCAGTCCTTGATCGCCGCCTTCGAAAGTAAGACGGGCCTCACGGTCAACGCCCGCTATGACGACGAAGCTGTTCTGGCCAACCAGATCATCACCGAGGGCTCCCATTCACCCGCCGACGTGATCTTCACCGAGAACTCGCCTCCCCTGGAGTACCTGGCTTCCAAGGGTCTTTTGGCCCCGGTGAAGCCCCCGACTCTGGTCCGCACCCCGTTCCGCTTCAACTCGCCCGACGGCACATGGGTCGGGATCTCGGCCCGGGTCAGCGTGATGGTGTACAACACCACCCTCCTCCGTCCCAGCCAGCTCCCCACCAGCGCCATGGACCTGGCCGGGCCGGCGTGGAAGGGAAAGCTGGCCATTGCCGGAGCCGAGACCGACTTTCAGCCCATCGTGACTTCTGTGGCCCGGGCGCATGGCACCGCCGGGGCCCTCACGTGGCTGCAGGGGCTCGGGGCCAACGCCGGCAGCCACAACTACCCGGGCAACGAGACGGTCATTGACGAGGTGAACCGAGGTCAGGCGGCCATCGGCATCGTGAACCAGTACTACTGGTACCGCTACCGGGCCGAGATCGGCCCTTCGAACATGCATTCGGCCATCGCCTACTTCGCGCCCCATGATGTCGGTTATGTGATCGATGTCTCGGGCGCCGGCATCCTCCGGTCCTCGGGCAAGCAGGCCGACGCGCAGAAGCTGGTGGCCTTCATTGAGTCGGCCCCGGGGCAGAAGATCATCGCCGCCGGCAACAGCTTTGAGTACCCGATCGCATCAGGCGTGACCACGGCGAAGCCAGAAACCCCCTTCGACCAACTCCAGCCCAACGCCATCTCCATCGCCGAGTTGGGTACGGGCGCCCAAGCGATCAAGCTGCTCCAACTGGCCCAGCTCCTGTGATCCGGCGGTGACACAGCACCATCGTCGTGCCGGCCGTCACCACCCCCCCCTTCTCCTGACCGGGGCCGTCCTGGTGTCCGCGGTGGTGCTGCTGCCACTGGTGTTCCTGGGCCTTCAGGCCATGCAGGTGGGGTGGCAGCAGTTGGACCAGCTGTTGTTCCGCGGCCTGACCGCCCAGCTGATCTGGAACACGGTGTCGCTGACCGTTGTGGTCACCGTGCTGTGCGCCCTGGTCGGAACCCTTGCCGCGTGGTGTGTCGAGCGAACCGAGCTCCCGGGTCGCGCGTTCTGGGCCGTGCTGCTCGTGATTCCCCTCGGCATCCCCGATTTCGTGGTGAGCTTCGGATGGCGGGCCATCTTTCCCTCGTTCGGCGGCTTCTGGGCGGCCGTCCTGGTGATGACCTTGGCCGTCTACCCGTTGGTCTACCTCCCGGTGGCGGCCAACCTCCGCAACGCCGACCCGGCCCAAGAGGAGGTGGCCCGCAGCCTCGGCCTGGGCCGGGTCCAGACCTTCTGGAAGGTGACCGTCAGTCAGGCGCGGCTGGCCATCTTCGGTGGTTCCATGCTGGTCGGGTTGGTGGTGTTGGCCGAATTCGGGGCCTTCGAGATCCTGGGGTACCGGACGCTGACCACGGAGATCTACACGGAGTTCAACGTGGGCTTCAATGGTCCTGAGGCGTGCGCCTTGTCCTTGATCCTGGTCGCCATGGGGGCGGCCATGCTGCTCGGAGAGGGTTCGGCGCGGGGTGGGGGCAGAGGTTCCCGCATCGGCGCCGGCGCGGCCCGCCAATTCCGGCTCCGGCCCCTGGGCCGGGCGCTCCCCGCCGTGCTCGGAGGCCTCTTCTTCTTGGTCACGCTGGCTCTCGGCGTGCCGATTGGTGCCATCGTGTATCTCATCATCCGGGGTGGCACCACCACGCTGCCCGCAGCCTCGCTGGCCGGGGCGGCCGGCTCCACCTTCGCCTATTCTGCCGCGGCCGGATTGGTGGCGACCGTGGCCGCCCTCCCGGTGGCCTTGCTCTCCATCCGCTTCGCCGGGCGACCAGCCCGCCTGCTCGAACGGACCAGCATGCTGGTGTTGGCCGTGCCGGGACTGGTCATTGCCCTGAGCTTCACCTACTTCACCGAGCACAACCTGGCGGGGAGCTTCTACCAGACGCCGCCCCTCCTCGTCCTGACCTACGCCGTGATGTTCTTCCCCATGGCCGTGGTCTCGGTGCGGGCCGCGGTGGCCCGCTCACCGGTCGGCTTGGAAGAAGTGGGGCACGCCCTCGGGGTAAGCCGTCGTTCGGTGTTCTTTCGGATCACGCTGCCCCTCATCGGGCCCGGACTGGCAGCCGCGTTCTCCCTGGTCTTCTTGGAGTCGGCCACCGAGCTCACGGCCACCCTGGTCCTCCACCCCACCAATGTCGAGACACTGGCCACCCAGTTCTGGATCTACCAGTCCAACCTTTCGTACAGCCAGGCCGCACCGTACGCCGGCGTGATGGTCCTCATTGCCGCGGTGCCGAGCTACGTCCTGGGGCGGTGGTTCGACCGCCTGCCCGCCCGGACCTCGTCCGCTCAGGTGCCTGCGCAGGCGCCAGGGCCGGCGCCCAGCACAATGGTGACCCTGTGAAGTCGCTCACCACAACCGGCGTGACCAAGGAATTCTCCGGCCACAGCGTGCTGCGCGGGGTCGACCTGGAGGTTCCCTCCGGCTCATTCCTGGCCATATTGGGTGCTTCAGGGAGCGGCAAGACCACGCTGCTGCGCATCATCGCCGGATTCGAGCGGCCCGACGGAGGGGACGTGCGGCTCGGGCAAGAGGTGGTCGACGATGCGCACCATCAATTCGTACCCTGCGAGAAGCGGCGGATTGGCTACGTACCCCAGGAGGGCGCCCTCTTCCCGCATCTCAATGTGGGCCGCAACGTGGCGTTCGGGCTGGCGCGTGGCCCGCATCGCCGCGGTCGGGTGCAGGAATTGATGGAGCTCGTGGGCCTGGCCGGGCTGGGACGCCGCTATCCCCACCAGCTTTCCGGAGGCCAACAACAACGCGTGGCGCTCGCCCGAGCCTTGGCCACCGAGCCCGATTTCGTCCTCTTGGACGAGCCGTTCGCCTCCCTCGATGCCGCCCTGCGCGCCTCGGTGAGAGCCGACGTCCTTCAGGTCCTACGCCTCGCCGGCACCACGTCCATCCTGGTCACCCATGATCAGGATGAGGCACTTTCCATGGCCGACCTGGTGGGCGTGCTTCGCCATGGGGTGATCGCCCAGCTCGATACCCCCTCAGAGCTCTACCGCCATCCGGCCGATGCCGAACTGGCCCAGTTCCTGGGCGAGTCCAATCTGGTTGAAGGTGTGGTCGAGCAGATGACGGCAACAACCGCCCTGGGCCGCCTGCCGGTGGAGTTGTGGAGTGGCAGCACCGGGGGAGGGGATGCCCATGTGATGATCCGGCCCGAACAGCTCCAGATCGGCGACATGGCGTCGGGAGGGGTGCCTGGAACCATCGAGAGCTACGAGTATTTCGGGCACGACGCCGTCGTGCATGTCCGTACCGAGGGTAACGCCTTGGGGGACCTCGTGGTCCGGATCACGGGCGGCGCCCCCTTGACGCTCGGGGAGCGGGTCGGCCTCTCGGCGAGCGGCGAGGTGGTGGCGTGGCCGAAAATCACCCCTCCGTAACTACGTCGGTGTCGTCCGCCGTGAACTAGGATGACCCCATCGTGGCGCACAGGAGGTGTGATGGCTGAGGTGTCAATAACCCAGGTCGGTGGGTTTTACGGGCCGCAGGTGTGCGGTCTCGTGGGGATCACCTACCGTCAACTTGACTACTGGGCCCGGACCGGTCTGCTGCAACCGTCGGTGGCCACCGCCCAGGGGAGCGGGAGCAGACGGGTCTACTCCTACTCCGATGTGCTCGAGCTGAAGGTCATCAAGCGCCTCCTCGACGCCGGGGTGTCGCTTCAATCGGCTCGCCGTGCTGTCGAGTGCCTGCGTGAGGATCTGGGGACCGACGTGGCATCCTCGAACTTGGTGTTGACCGGAACCAGCTCGGTGCTGGCCCGGTCCAACGGTGAGGTCGTCGACCTCTTGGCCGGTGGCCAGGGTGTTTTCAACATTGTGCCGCTGGCCGGTGTGGTCAACGAGTTGGAAGCCGACATCGTCCGCCTCGACGACACCGCTCAGTCCCGGCCATCTGGTGAAGATCGAGTAGACGCCGCTCCCGTAGCCCGGGCCGCCGGAGAGTGAGCCCGAAGGAGCCCGTGCTCAGCGCGCGCTCTCGGCACCCGTCCAGTGCACCGGCCGGCCAGGTGCGCTTTGCCCACCCATCCGAGCGCCTCTTTGCCGCCCTCCTCGATCTTTGCGAAGAGCCATGGGAGTACGAACCCGTGGAGTTCCCACTGCGTTGGGACGAACAAGGAACGCCGATGGCTGCCTTTCGTCCTGACTTCTACCTGGTCGGCCGGGGCATCTTCATTGAGCTGACCACGGCGGACCAGCGCCTGGTTACCCGCAAGAACGGGAAGATGCGGCGGATGCGCGAGCTGTACCCCGAAGTTCCGATCGTGATTGTGTACCAGCGCGACTTCATGGCCCTGCTGGCCTCCCATGGCCTGAGCGTCCCAGTCTCATCCGCCGCCTAATCTGATCGGGTGAGAGCGGACGGCGGCGAGGGCGGCGCGCCACCGGACAGAGTTTCGCCGCTCCACGCAGCCCACGTGGCTCTGGGGGCGAAGATGGTGCCCTTCGGTGGGTGGGAGATGCCCTTGTCGTACCCCTGGGGCACAGTGGCCGAGCATCGGTCCTGCCGTGAAGGGGCGGTGGCGTTTGATGTCAGTCACCTCGGCACCGTGCGTATCGAGGGCGCAGGGGCCCTTGCGCATTTGCAACTCGCCTTGAGCAACGACCTGCGCAAGATCTCCACCGGTCGGGCCCAGTACACGCACCTGCTGGCGGAGGATGGTTCCGTCACCGACGACATCATTGTGTGGTGGGTCGATGACCAGCGCTTCGATGTGATGCCCAACGCCTCGAACACGAGCCGGGTGATGGCGGCCATCGGGGGGCATGACGTGACGGCGGAGCGGGCCATCATTGCCGTGCAGGGTCCCCAGGCGCGGCACCGCTTGGCCACCGTGTCAGCTGAGGCGGCCGCGGTGCATCGATTCGCCGTGGCGCCCTTTGTGTGGAAGGGCGCCGCCTGCCTGGTGGCCGGAACCGGCTACACCGGCGAGGACGGTTTGGAGTGTGCCGTACCGGCCGAGGTGGCCGAAGAATTCTGGGCGGCCGTGCAGGCCGCCGGGGTGACACCGGCCGGATTGGGGGCCCGCGACACCTTGCGGCTCGAGGCCGGCCTTCCTCTCCACGGCCATGAGCTCGGTCCCGGCATCACGCCGCTTCAGGCCGGGTTGGGCTGGGTCGTGGGCTGGGACAAGGAAGAATTCACCGGTCGCGCCGCCTTGGTGGAGGAGAAAGTGGCCGGGCCGGCTCGCCGCTTGCGGGGATTGGTCGCGGAAGGGCGCCAACCCCTCCGCGACGGTGCCGAGGTGCAGAGCAACGGGCACATGGTTGGCGTGGTGACCAGCGGCAACTTCTCACCCATGAGGGAGCGCGGGATCGGCCTGGCCCTCGTGGAGGCTGACGCACGCCTGCTCGACGGAGACGCCATCACGGTCGTGCAACGCGGCCGTGAGGTGCCCGCCAATTTGGTCCGACCGCCACTGTGGCCGGTGCGGGAGGAGGAGTAGCGCATCCGGTATAGTCCTCACACAACTGAATACGCTGTTTGAGCTGGAGCGGAAGAGACCCTGAAGTGCGAATGCGATGGGGCGCCGGAGGAGCAACTCTCCCCGAGAATCTCTCAGGCCGACACACCGCTTCGGCAAGGCAACTCTGGAAAGCAGGCCGTGCCACGGTACCTGCACCGAAGGTGTAAGTCGCTCGTCGGAGCGGCAAGACTCTCAGGTTCCAAGACAGAGCGGGGAGGCCGTCCGCTTACCTTCGCGACCCTGCGAAGCGATGTCTGGAGACCTCAATGACCGCACAGCCTTCACCTGCCACAGCCTCCACGAACACCGGACTGGACCCGAGGGGAGCGTTTCTCAGTCGGCACGTCGGAACCTCGCCGGAAGAACAGCGGCACATGCTCGAAGAGCTGGGCTACCAGAGCCTCGAAGAGTTGGTCAGTGCCGCTGTCCCCGCCAGTGTGCGCAGCCTGGCCGATGTGGACCTTCCGCCAGCTGGTACGGAGGCGGAAATCCTGCAGGAGGTGCGCGCCCTGGCCGAATCGAACGTGATTGCCGAACCGATGATCGGACTGGGCTACTGCGGGACCTTGACGCCGGGGGTCATCCGGCGCAATGTCTTAGAGGATCCGGCGTGGTACACCGCCTACACCCCCTATCAACCCGAGATCAGCCAGGGCCGGCTGGAGGCACTGCTCAATTTCCAGACGATGGTCGCCGACCTCACGGGACTCCCCACGGCGAACGCCTCCTTGCTCGACGAGAGCACCGCCGTTGTGGAGGCCGTGATCCTCATGCGCCGTCGGGCCGAAGGGGAGGCCCGGCGAGTGGTCGTGGATGCCGATTGCTTTCCGCACACGATGGCGGTCCTCCGGACCAGGCTTGAGCCCCTGGGTGTCGAGGTCGTACCGGCCGATCTGGGCGACGGGCTCCCCGATTCCGACTTCTTCGGCGTCGTCCAGCAATATCCCGGGTGTTCAGGCGCCATCACGGACTTCGGGAATGTGACGCGCCAAGCCCACGAACGCGGTGCGCTGGTGGCGGTTTCGTGTGACCTGTTGGCCCTGAGCCTGCTCACGCCGCCCGGTGAGTGGGGTGCCGACATTGTGGTCGGTTCCTCGCAGCGCTTCGGTGTGCCCCTGTGGTACGGGGGTCCGCATGCGGCCTTCATGTCGGTTCGCGCCGGGCTCGAACGTGATCTCCCCGGACGACTGGTGGGAGTTTCCGTCGACGCCGACGGACGCCCCGCCCTCCGCTTGGCGCTGCAGACCCGGGAGCAGCACATACGGCGGGAGAAGGCCACCTCCAACATCTGCACCGCCCAGGTGTTGCTGGCCGTGGTGGCCTCCATGTACGCGGTGTACCACGGCGCAGCGGGACTGGCCGAGATCGCCCTTCGGATCCACCGCCAAGCCGTCGCGGTGGCGACCGGATTGAGGGCCGGCGGCTTGGGCGTGGTCCACGCAGAATTCTTTGACACCCTCCTGGTGCACGTGCCCGGTCGTGGTGCCGAGGTGGTGGAGCGAGCAGCGGCCGGGGGAGTGCACCTCCGCCTGGTGGATGCGGACCACGTCGGGGTGTCCTGCTCGGAGACAACCACCTCCGTGCATATTGCCGCAGTGCTCGCGGCCTTTGGCGCGCCTGGGGCGCCAAGCGACCAGAAGGCACCGCCCGCCGATGCATTGCCCACGGGTCTCCTGCGGCACAGCCCGTACCTCACGCATCCGGTGTTCTCCGCGCATCACTCCGAGACGTCCATGCTCCGGTACCTCCGAGAGCTGTCGGACCGCGACTTCGCTCTGGACCGGGGGATGATCCCCCTCGGATCGTGCACCATGAAGCTCAATGCCACTACGGAGATGGAGCCGATCAGCCTTCCCGGTTTTGCCGACGCCCACCCCTTCGCACCATCGGTCTGCATGCCAGGGTACCTGAAGCTCATTGACGACCTCGAGGGTTGGTTGGCCCAATTGACCGGCTACGCCAAAGTTTCCGTCCAGCCGAATGCCGGCAGTCAGGGCGAGTTGGCCGGCCTGCTGGCCATCCGCGCCTACCACCGGGCCTGCGGTAAGCCCGAGCGGGACATCTGCCTGATCCCATCGAGTGCCCACGGCACCAACGCGGCTTCGGCGGTCATGGTTGGGATGCGCGTGGTCGTCGTCGCGGCCCGGGAAGACGGCACCGTCGACCTGGACGACCTGCGCTTGAAATGCGAGGAACATGAACCGCACCTGGCGGCGATCATGGTGACCTACCCGTCGACCCACGGGGTGTACGAAGAGGGCATCACGGAAATGTGCGCCATCGTGCACTCGTTCGGCGGGCAGGTGTATATAGACGGCGCCAACCTCAACGCCCTGCTCGGACTCTCCCAGCCGGGAGCTTTCGGGGGCGATGTCTCACACCTGAATCTGCACAAGACATTCTGCATCCCCCATGGCGGCGGGGGTCCGGGAGTCGGACCGGTCGCCGTCGCCGAACACCTGGTGCCCTATTTGCCGTCGCATCCCCTCCACCCGCGCCCCGAGGATCGTGAGGGGATCGGTCCGGTGAGTGGTGCCCCCTTCGGGAGCGCCGGAATCCTGCCCATCAGTTGGGCCTACGTGAGGCTCTTGGGCGCGAGCGGTCTCGCCCATGCGACAAAGTCGGCCGTGCTGGCGGCCAACTACGTGGCACGCCGACTCTCTTCTGCGTATCCCATCCTGTACACGGGACACGCCGGCCTCGTGGCCCACGAATGCATTTTGGACCTGCGGGCCTTGACCAAGGAGACCGGCGTCACCGTGGACGACGTGGCCAAGCGGCTCATCGACTACGGCTTCCATGCGCCGACGGTGAGCTTCCCGGTGGCCGGAACGCTGATGGTGGAGCCGACCGAGAGCGAGAATCTGTACGAGCTTGATCGGTTCTGTGCGGCCATGATCGCCATTCGCGCTGAAATCGACGATGTAGCGGCCGGTCGGTGGGACGTGCAGGCGAGTCCCCTTCGAGCCGCTCCGCACACTGCGGCCGCGCTGGTAGCTGAGTGGGACAGGGCCTATGAGCGAAGGGACGGCGCGTTCCCTGCCGGGGAAACCTCCGCCAAATACTGGCCTCCCGTGGCCCGCATCAACCAGGCCTATGGCGATCGCAATCTCATGTGCACCTGCCCGCCGCCAGAGGCCTTTGCAATCTGAGGACGTGGGAACGCCTGCGTAAGCACCCATCCCTCGAGCCGGGCGCCTGCTTCGGCTCACAGAATGGCGGCCAGGCCGATGCCTGCGGCTGCGGCTCCAACGGAGGCGGCCAGGCCGCCAAATGTGTAGGCGACAGACTGAGAGAAGAGACGCAATCGGAGTAGCTGGAGTGTTTCCCAGATGGCGGTGGACCATGTGGTGAAACCGCCGCAGAACCCGATGCCGGCAACGGCAAGGATGTTGCCCGAGAGACCGTGATACCAGGTCGATCCGGTGAGGATGCCGAGCAGGAATGAACCGGTGATGTTGATGGTGAGGATGCCGAACGGGAAGTCGCTTGCTACCCGGTGGGCGATGGCATCGTTGAGGAGTGTCCGGGCCAGCGCGCCCAGTGCCCCGGCCAGCGTGACTTCCAGGGCAAGGAAGAAAGTGGGGGAGTGGTCGGCGGCAATCATGATTGCCTGCTTCGTCGATAGCGCACCAGGGCATGGGCCGGGCTGGCGAAGAAACCGAGGGCGACCAGAGCCAGACCAGCCACCAGGGTCATGCCGAGGTCACCGACCGCCATGAGGGCATGGCCGGATTTGGCCAGTGAGGCGGCGTCGGTGGCCAGAGCGGAGTAGGTGGTCCATCCACCCAGGATCCCGGTGACCACAAACGGGCGGAGAAGGGAGTGCCGCGACGACAGCGCAATAGGCAGGAGGAGGCCAATGAGGAACGACCCGGTCACATTTGTGACCAGCGTTGCCGTAGGGAAGTGGCCCGGCGCGGTCGGGAGTCCGCGCGAAAGGGCATAACGAGCGAGGGTGCCCAATGCCCCACCCAGGGCCACGGCGCAAAGGGTGCCGATGGAGCGTGAACTGGGGTGGAATCCTTCCGCACGGGTCGAACTGGTCATGGCCCTCCTGCGTCTCGTGCCTGCAGCGGCCTACACCACAGCGCCGTTCGGTCAGGAGCCATTAGCCGGACATCGTCGGCGGTTCGGAGCCATTGAGCACTCCCCGGCGGGACCCATCGCCGGGCTCCTCGGTGTTACTCGAAGATTGACTTCAATGGTAGCCCGACGAAGTCGTCAGGCCAGTCTCATCATGGCGACAGAATCCGGTGAGGCTCAATCCAATCGGGGTCCAGGTGCGTGGCGAAAGCGGAACGGCTCGCTCTCCCGGCCGGCAATCACGTACCAGCATTCACCCGTCGAATCAGCGTCGATGATCCTTTGAAAAGCATCAACGACGTCGGACACGTCCAGAATGGGGAAGCCCATGTCCAGGAGCATCTGTTCAGATCCCTTGATGATGTTGGTGTAGGCGAATGACGGGCAAAGGGCATGCACCTTGACCCCTTCGGCGGCATAGAGGTCGCCGATGGATCGCACCAGTCCAACCACGGCGTGCTTGTTGGCCGAATAGATCGGATCGAAGGGCACGGCCACGAGTCCGGCCATGGATGCCGTGGCCACAATCGTTCCGCCACCGCTGGCAATGATGGCGGGCCGGGCGGCGGCGATGCCATAGACGACGCCATCGAGATTGATCCTCATGGCCTTGCGATAGGCCTCCGGGTCGAAGTCGTCCCCCATGCTGCACCAGGAGGTCACCCCGGCATTGAGGTGAGCGACGTGGAGCCCGCCGAAGGCAGAGACGGCAAATGCAACGGCGGCGGAGCTATCGGTCGCCTCGCTCACGTCGGCGTGTATGAACTTGCCTCCGATATCCGCGGCCACCTCTTTACCCCGAGCGTCGTCGATGTCGGCGATGACAACATGCGCGCCCTGGCTGGCCAAGTGCCGAGCCACTCCCTCACCGATGCCACTGCTGCCACCGGTGATCAGAGCCACCTTGCCTTCGAGTTTCATAAGGGTGGATCGTAGGTCACGGCGGTTGGCGCAGCATCCGGCCGGATCGGAATCCTCAGGGCATGAGTTCGAGCGGCAACGGTGCGGCGTGCAGGATGCTGAGATGGTGAATGGGACGGGTCATGGCCACATAGAGGAGCCGGAGGCCCCGCCGGCTGTCCTCAACAATGTCTGCCGGTTCGACCACTACCACGGCATCAAATTCCAACCCTTTAGCTGCCGGCGCCGCCACGATGGTCACCGGACGTGCCATGCCGTCATCTTCGAGAAGTCCGACGTGAGCTGTCCCTTTTGCGAGTCGGGCCAACTCCCAGTGCCGACTGACTGGCACGATGATGGCCACCAAGGAGTGGCTCCCGCTCAGAGTGAATGCCTCCGCCAGGCTCATCTTCACGAGGTCCGCGTACGTGACCTGCCTGATGTGCGGCGCGGTCCGTCCGGGCCGAATCGACAGGGTGGGCCTGATCCCCGGAGCGGCCCGTGGCAGAAGTCTCGACGCCAGGTCGAGAACCTGACCCGGAGCGCGGTACCCAAGGGTGAGTTCGTCGAGATGGACGTCAGCCGTGGCCGGGAGATGCACCAGGATCTCGTCCCAGTCGGCATAGGTCCATGGTCCGGTGGCCTGGGCCAGGTCGCCCAGCACAGTCATCGACCCCGAGGAAGCCCGGCGGGCCACCATGCGGAACTGCATCGGCGTCAGGTCCTGTGCCTCGTCGACCACCACATGTCCGTACTGCCGGGGGCGCCCACCGATCAGGTGTGCCGCTTCGTCAAGCAGTGCCAGATCATCTGTGGTCCACGCGGTGGACGTGAGGCGAGCACCCTTGTCCCGCAAGAGGAGGGGCCACTCATCGTCCGTCAGGAGCCCTTTTGAAAGCTCGGCCAGCTGCCTCCGGGACGACAGGAGATCACGCACGAGGGCCATGGGAGAGATCGAAGGCCACAGGTTGTCCAACAAACTCCGGAATTCCTCCGATGCGATGAGCTCCTTTTCGAACCACGATTCATCGGCACCCAGGCGCGCCGATGATCGGAAGGCACGACGGGCTTCGCTGACCAGGCGGGCCCGCAGCGCCAAGCGACCGGCCTTGTACGGACCCGGGCGGTCCACAATCAACCGCACCAGTCCCATCACGGTCTCGGCCGGAAGCGATGCCCGGGCGAAGCGGACCCGCAAGGCGACGTCGCCCACCACCGCGCCTCGCTTGGCATCGAGCGCTCGACGCAAGAGCGCGGCCAGTCGGGGGTCGCCCTTGAGTTGACGCACCTCCATCGGCTCCAGATGGCGCACCCGTGCTTTGGGAGCGATGTCGGCGATGGTGGTCTGCACCACGGCTTCCTCCCCGAGGGAGGGGAGGACTTGGGCGATGTAACGAAGGAAGGCCCGGCTGGGACCGATGACCAACACCCCGTCCTGAGCCAGCGCGGGGTAGTTGTAGAGGAGGAACGCAGCCCGATGCAGTCCGACCGCCGTCTTGCCCGTGCCGGGTCCACCCTGGACCGCCAGCAGTCGCTCCAGCGGGGCGCGGATGATTTCGTCTTGCTCGGCTTGGATGGTGGCGACAATGTCGAGCATCTCTCCGGTCCGGGCACGCTCGAGCTCGGCCAGCAGGGCATCGCCACCCCGGAGGCGGGTCCCCGAGACGTCTGCGCCGGTAGTACCGAACAGGTCGTCGGCCACAGCCACGACGGAGTGCCGGTCCACCATGATCTGGCGCCTCCGAGCCAGCCCCAACGCATCACCCGGCCTGGCGCGGTAGAAGGGCATGGATATGGGGGCCCGCCAGTCGACCACTATCGGATCCGAGCTGGCGTCCTCGACATGTCGCCGCCCGATATGCCAGGAGGGGCCACCCCCCTCGTCGATCCTCCCGAAGAGCAGGGGTCGGGCGCTGTCCGCCAACAGGGTCACCCGGCGGGCCAAGGCGGCTAGGAGACTGATGATTTATTCGCATTCGGCGAGGGCCCTGTTTTCCACAATCCTCCACGATTGCTGTAGAGGCCATAAGAACGCCTTGGACGATGAATATGACCACGTTTGAGCGGGGTCGCAGACGTGCCGCCGCTTAAATCAACAGTCTCCTAGGTAGTCCGGGTCGGGATTTCCAGCGGCGGTGAGATCCTCCAGGAGCACCGTGGCCCGCTTCCGCATGGCTGAGAGGGCTCGAAGGGCCTCGTCGAGGTAGTCCTGTTCAGCCTGGAGCTCCGGGTCCCTCAGGGGGAAGTGCGTGCTCATCGGCCCGTCTGGGGTGGGGAATCACGCGCAAATGTAGACGCGAAAAAGTCCCCGGACACGCCGGGGACAATATTCCTAAATCACACCCAAATCAAGCGCTTTACCTGGTATTTCACCTTCTCATCCGTCCGCACTTTGGACCTTTAGCCAAGGGGACTTATCGCCTGTCATTGTAGGTAATTCAACACGCAGATGCAAGCAATTTGGCCGATTTCACAGAGCTTGACCAGGTCATCGGGAAAAAGGAGGAGCCGTGGCCGTCGACATCCTGTGTGGCCACAGAAAGTCTCTCCAAGAGTAGCAAGTAAAGTAGCAAGAGGAGTAGTATAGAAGTATGAAGGTGAGTGTCAGCCTGCCCGAAGAGGATGTGGACTTCCTCGATGCCTACGCCAATACTCAGGGATTCGCTTCCCGCTCGGCCGTCATGCAAAAGGCCGTCCGGCTGCTTCGAGCCTCTGAGCTGGGCACGGAGTACGAGGAAGCCTGGAAGGAGTGGTCCGAAGGCGGTGACGGACAAGCCTGGGAATTGACCTTGGGCGACGGTCTTCGTTGATGCGGCGCGGTGAGATCCGCCTCGTAAATCTTGACCAAGCTCTTGGCGCAGAAGCTAACAAAAATCGGCCCGCCGTGATCGTAAGCAACGACGGAGCCAACACCACGGCCGAGCGCCTTGGAAAAGGGGTGGTCACCGTCGTGCCGATGACGTCCAACACAGATCGCATCTATCCCTTTCAAGTGCACCTCAGGGCCCCTGACACCGGACTCGATCGGGATTCGAAAGCGCAGGCGGAACAGGTGCGCTCGGTGGCCGTCCAGCGCATCGGAGAACGCGTCGGCGTCGTGCCAGCTGAGCTGCTGGCCCATCTCGACGAGGCGTTGCGCCTTCATCTCGCCCTGTAGGCACCGGGGTAGCCGAATCCGCCGCGGAGCGGGGGGATTCCCTCCCGGGCTCGGGAATATCGACTACTTAACATAATGAACATTATCGGCGGCTAAAGGGGAGCGGGCCGCCTTCATCCCTTCTGAGGTCAGTCGCAGGCTACGGCGACTGCCAGGGCAGCGCAGACCTCTTGCATGCGCTGTCCGCTCAACCGTCCCATGCGTTCGACCAGGAGGCCGACGGCGACGCTCTCCACCGAGTCGAGATTGACTGCCGAGCGAAGTGGGATCGGATCTTCCCCCGGTTCAAGCACGACTTCACTGGCCAGGCCACGGATGGTGGTCGTACAGGGCCCAACGACCGCACGTCGGAGGCGCCCTATGGCGGCGTCCCGGGAAAGGACCACCACTGGCCGCCGGCCGATGTCGGGCGGTTCACACCACCAAACTTCGCCTCGCTGTGGCCCCCCTCCCGTCATGAGGACCCGGCCGCGGCTCGGAATGAGGCGAGATCTCCCCAAGCGTCGCCTTCATCCAGTGGATGCTCGCCGTACGCCCCATAGGCGGCATCGACTTCGGTGGAACGGCGGGCGGCGAGCAGGGCCCCAAGTGCCGCATCGAGGAGGGAGGCGTCGTTTGTCCAGGCGTGTAGCCGCCGCGCCGACTCCAGGAGTTCGCCGTCAACCGTTGTGCTCACCCGTTGTCGTGTCATGGCATAAAAGTAGCATAAGTATGCCACATCTTCATTTGACGGCTAGGAGAACGTCGGACCACTTCGGCTCGGTCCGACGATCGCCCTTTGGTTCACCAGGTCAGGGCAGATCTTCCTCGGAAGGGACCTGGGAGAACCGCTGATTGGCGACGGTCAAGCGCTCCCGAACCTCAAGGTCGGCGTGCTCGACCTCCGAAGCGGGGACAAACCAACGGACGACTTCGCCGATGACGTCGGGGCCCCCACCTCGCACCCATTCGACCGAGCCGTGGCGGTCCGCGGGCGAAACCATCTGGAAGATCTCGGCCCATTGCAACGGTGGTCGGGCGCTCAGCTCCCACTCGAGCTCCACCCGGTCACCGGGCTCCTCCACGGTCTTGCGACCGATGATCCTGATCGGGTCTCCCTGGCCATCCGTCATGCCCGTCCTCCCCACTCGCTCATACCCGGCCGCAGCCCCTGTGCGCACTCCCATCGTCCCTCAAATTGGTGGCAGACGCCTGCTCCCCCATTACTGCGCTGGCCACGGGATCCGTCTCGCCACCGACGAGATACCCAGCGGGCTCACAGCTGAGGTTCGGCTGACCGTGAAATCGGTTGGATCAACTGGGCCCGTGCCCACTGCAGGAACATCCACCGCTGCCAGGCAACCGATGGACGTATCGGGCAACCTGCCATTGAGCGACGAGGAAGAGTTGATCCTCGAACCCCGATCCCTGTGGAAGCGTCACAAGTTCCTGATCCTCGCCGTCGTGGTGGTCGTCATCGGGGCAGGAACGGGCCTGGCCCTGTGGCTGACCCGGAGTACGCCGGCCACGGGACTGGTGATCTCCACCCAGGTGGTCAGCGCGACGACGGGCACCATTCAACAGACGGTGGCCGCCTCGGGAACCATTGCACCGGCCAGCCAGGCCAGCCTGAATTTCGCTGTCACGGGCACCGTGACCGAGGTCGATGTGAAGGCCGGTCAGGTGGTCACCTCGGGTCAGGTGCTGGCCAAGGTGGACACGAAATCCCTTTCGATTCAGGTGCAATCGGCCCAGGCCCAGTTGGCCTCAGCCAATGACCGCCTGATCAGCGACCAGGCTGCGGCCGCCAGCACGTCGCAGATCGACTCCGACCAGGCGTCTGTGAATTCAGCCCAGGCGGCGCTGACTACCGCCGAGACATCGCTGGCTGATGCCTCTTTGACTTCGACTCTCGCCGGCACGGTGGCTTCTGTCAGCCTCACCGTGGGGCAGCAGATCTCCGGTACAGGAACCGGGGGCAACGGGCAGGGGTCCTCGGCCGCCGCTTCCGGTGCAACCGCCCAGATCGTGGTGATCGGGACGAGCTCGTTCCTGGTGAACACGACGGTGGACGACACCCAAATCGGCCAGATCGCCGACGGCGACCAGGCCACCATCACCCCGACCGGCGCCACGGCACCCGATTACGGAACCGTGGCGTCAATCGGGCTGATCGCCACGCAGAGCTCGAATGTGGCGACCTTCCCCGTGGTGATCAACGTCACGGGTGACCCGGCTGGGCTCTTCGCCGGGTCGACCGCGGCGGTGTCGATCATCGTTCAACAGCTCAACAACGTCACCGAGGTGCCGACCGCTTCCATCTCGTACTCAACGAGTGGACAGGCCTCCGTCACCCAGGTGCTCAATGGCAAGGACATCGTCCGCCCGGTCACCGTCGGCCAGTCGCAGGCCGGAAAGACGCAGATCACGGCCGGCATTGCGTCCGGGGATCGAGTGCTCGAACGCGTGGTGACCTTCAAGGGCCTGCCGGGAGGCGGAGGTTCCGGGCTCTTCGGTGGAAACGGCGGGAGGAACTTCGGCGGCGGCGGCGGCTTCGGGGGTGGGGGCGGCGGCGGCTTCGGTGGTGGCTTCAACGGTGGCGGCGCTGGTGGTTCCGTGACCATCACCAATGGGGGCGGCTGATGGACGGGAGCGAGCACGACACTCCCCCGTTGGATCTGCCGGGCGGTCCGGATGGGCCGGTCATCGAGCTCGACAAGGTCACCAAGGTTTACCGGACCGGTTCGATTGCGGTGGCCGCGCTCCGCGGGGTGTCCCTCTCCATCCGCCAGGGCGAATACGTCGCCGTCATCGGACCGTCGGGCTCGGGCAAGTCCACCCTCATGCACATCCTCGGCTGCCTCGATACGCCCACCTCAGGCGCCTACCGCCTGGCCGGCGAGCATGTGAGCGACATGAGTGAGGCGGCGCTGGCCGAAGTTCGAAACCGCCGCATCGGCTTCGTGTTCCAGCAGTTCAATCTCCTGGCATCCATGTCGGCCTGGCAGAACGTCGAGCTCCCGCTGGCCTATGCCGGCCTGCACCGGGCCGAGCGAAAGGAACGGTCCATGGACGCTCTCGCCCGCGTCGGGTTGGCCGGCCGGGTGCACCACCGGCCCGGTGAGCTCTCCGGTGGGCAACAACAAAGGGTAGCGGTGGCCCGGGCCCTGGTGACCGAGCCGGATTTGATCCTGGCCGACGAGCCCACCGGCAACCTGGACTCATTGTCGGCCGGCGATGTTCTCAGCCTCATGGACGAGTTGCACGAGGCCGGGCGGACCCTGGTATTGATCACCCATGACGCCGGAGTGGCGTCGGCTTCGGGCCGCGTGCTGGGGATCCACGACGGGCTCCTCACCGAGAATGACGACCGCTATCACGAGCATGTGCGATGAGTTGGCTGGAGACGTTGCGCACTGGACTCAACGGTGTGCGCACCCACCGGCTGCGATCGGCCTTGACCGTGCTCGGGATCCTGATAGGCATCGCCGCGGTCATCCTCACCGTGGGTCTCGGCGAAGGCGCCCAGGCCCAGGTGAGCTCGGAGATCACCGCATTGGGAACCAATCTGCTGACCATCTCTCCCGGTAGCACGACGTCGAGCGCCGGGATCCGCGGTGGCTTCGGCACGGCGTCGACGCTGACCACGGCGGACGTTGTCGCCCTGTCTTCCAAGATAGTGGCACCCGACATCAATGCCGTGGCACCCATCACATCCTCGTCGGAGAGCCTGACCGCCGGTTCAAGTAACTGGAACACCACGGTCCAGGGCTCGACCCCCTTGTGGCTGACCGTGCGCGGTCGCGCCATCGCCCAGGGGCGCTTCATCGACAACCAGGATGTGACCGACCACGGGGCCGTCGCGGTCCTCGGTGCGACCACGGCCTCGGAACTGTTCAGCCGCCAGGACCCTGTCGGTCAGACGGTGGATGTGGGGGGCGTGCCCCTGACGGTGGTCGGCGTCCTCACTTCGACGGGCACGTCCTCGTCGTCCTCCTCTTCGACCAACCAGGACGACCTCATGGTGATTCCCATCACCACCGGAGCGGAGCGGATCTTCGGTGGCACCAGTCGCAACTCATTGAGTTCCATCATCGTCCAGGCCCGCTCCTCGGCCGACCTCACGGCGGCCTACCAGGAAGCCAACCACGAGCTCCTGGCCCTGCACGGCATCACCACCGCGTCCAACGCCGACTTCACCATCACCTCTTCGCAATCCCTGCTCTCGACAGCCACGTCGGTCGACAAGACCCTTACGATCCTGCTCGGGGGCGTGGCCGGGATCTCGCTGCTGGTGGGCGGCATCGGCGTCATGAACA
>PNAT01000162.1 GCA_003169675.1 Acidimicrobiaceae bacterium | reverse complement strand
CCCGTCCCCGTCGGCACCGTCGTACGCGACAACCACGATGCCGTGGTGTGCGACCTCTCCGCCGACGGCTCCCGCTTCCTGGTGGCCGAGGGTGGCCAGGGCGGCCGGGGCAACGCCCGATTCCTCTCCAACCGGCGCCGGGCGCCCGCCTTCGCCGAGCAGGGGGAGAAAGGCCAGGAGCACTGGCTCGACATGGAGCTCAAGCTGATGGCCGATGTGGCCCTGGTCGGGTTCCCCAACGCCGGCAAGTCCACCCTCATCTCCACCGTCTCGGCCGCCAAGCCCAAGATCGCCAACTACCCCTTCACCACGTTGGAGCCCCATTTGGGTGTGGTGCGGGTGGGCGGAGTGCGGGACGGCACCGAATTCGTGATGGCCGACATTCCAGGGCTGGTGGAGGGGGCGGCGGAGGGCAAGGGACTGGGGCACCGCTTCTTGCGCCACATTGAGCGGGCCCGGGTCCTGGTGGTCCTGCTCGACCTCGATCCGCTGGCCGAGCACGTGCCTTCCGAGCAATTGCGGATCCTGCTGGGTGAACTAGAGCGCTATCAGCCCGACCTGGTGGAGCGCCCCCGGGTGGTGGTGGGTTCCAAGGCGGACCTGGGTCACGGTGGTGACGGAGTCTGCGACATGGTGCTGTCAGCGGCCACCGGCGCGGGCGTGCAGGCGCTGGCCGGCCGGCTGGCCGTGCTGGTGCAGGAGGCCCGGGCCGAGGCGGCGGTGATTGCCACCAGCGCCATCGTCATCCACCGGCCGGTGCCCGAGGGCGTCGATGTGCAGCGGGTGAGCCCGGGGAACTGGGTGGTCGTGGGCCGGATGGCCGAGCGGGCGGTGGCCTTCTCCGACCTGACCGACGACGGCGCCCTGGCCGAGGCCGTGAAACGCCTACGCCGTCTTGGGGTTGATCGCGCCCTGTCGCGGGCCGGGGTCCGTGACGGCGACGAGGTCACGGTGGGCCGCATGACCTTCACCTGGGGGGAGCAGTGATCGTCGTCGTCAAGGTCGGCTCCTCCTCTGTGACCACCGAGACGGTGGCCCGCCTGTGTGGGGAGATCGCGCTGGCCCGGGAGGGTGGCCACACCGTGGTGGTGGTGACCTCGGGTGCCATCGCCGCCGGCTGGACGGCGCTGGGCCGGGGGAAGAAGCGGCCGGGCGATCCTGCCGTGTTGCAGGCCGTGTCGGCCGTCGGCCAGCACCGGCTGATGAGGATGTGGCAGGACGGCCTCGATCCGCACGGGATCCTGGCCGGCCAGGTCCTGCTGGCACCTCTGGACTTCGTGCACCGCACCCAGTACCTGCACGCCCGGGGCACCTTGGGCCATCTGGTGGAACTCGGCGTGGTCCCTGTGGTCAACGAGAACGACGCCACCTCCGACGAGGAGATCCGCTTCGGCGACAACGACCGCCTGGCCGCCCTGGTGGCCCACCTGGTGGGCGCCCACCTCCTAGTGCTGCTCACCGACGCGCCTGGCTTGCTGACCGCCGATCCCCGGCAGGTAGCCGAGGCCTCGTTGATCGAAGAGGTGCTGGAGATCGACCAGGCGCTGGAGGAGGTGGCGGGCGGTGCCGGCAGCGCGGTGGGCAGCGGCGGCATGGCCTCGAAGCTGGCGGCGGCCAAGATCGCCACCTGGTCAGGCGTCGAGACGGCGATCGCCGATGCCGGGCGTCCGGGCGTGGTCGGGGCCCTGCTGGGGGGCGAGACGGGCGTGGGCACGGTGTTCCGGGCCCGGGTCGGGCGCCTGTCGGCCCGCAAGCTCTGGATCGCTTTCGCGCTCGGGGCCTCGGGCCGCCTGGTGGTCGACGAGGGGGCCCGGAAGGCCCTGGCCGAAGGCGGCCGCTCGCTCCTGCCGGCCGGCGTGGTCGGCGTGACGGGCGACTTCGGGCCCGAGGACGCGGTGGAGATCGCCGGGCCCGACGGATTGGTCTTCGCCAAGGGATTGGTGCGGGTTGCCGCCGGGCGGTCAGGGGAGTGGATGGGCCGGCGGAGCGACCAGCTGCCCGATGACATGGCGCCCGTCGTCGTGCACCGCGACGACTTGGTGCTTGTACGCTGATCCGGTGACCGCAACCGCATTGGAGCAGCTGGCGGGGCGCGTCCGAGCGGCCGCCCGGGTGGTGGCGCAGTCGTCGAGCTCGGTGCGTGACGATGCCCTGATGATGGCGGCCGATCTCCTGGACGAGGAGTGGGCCTCGCTAGTGGACATCAATCAGAGCGACCTGGTGCGCGCCGAGTCCGGCGGCCTGGCGGCGCCGGCCCAGGATCGCCTGCGGCTCAACGAGGCCCGGGTGCGCGCCATGGCGGCCGGGTTGCGCGGCGTGGCCGCTCTGGCCGATCCGGTGGGCCAGGTGGTCGAGGGGTGGGTACGGCCGAACGGCCTGCGGGTCTCGCGGGTGCGGGTGCCCCTGGGCGTGGTCGGTGTGATCTACGAGAACCGGCCCAACGTGACGAGTGACGCCGCCGGGCTGTGCCTGAAGGCGGGCAATGCGGCGTTCCTGCGGGGGTCGTCGTCGGCGCTGGCCACTAACCGGGCCACCGTCGCGCTGCTGCGGCGGGCCGTGGCCAAGGCCGGTTTGCCCGAGGACGCGGTGGCCCTGGTGGAGGACACCTCGCACGAGACGGCGCTGGCCTTCATGCGCCTGCGCGGCTACATCGACTGCCTGATCCCCCGGGGCGGGCCGGCGCTCATCGACTCCCTGGTCGAGCACGCCACCGTCCCTTACGTTCTCGACGGCGACGGCAACTGTCACGTCTATGTGGACGCGGCGGCCGACCTCTCCATGGCGCTCGAGGTGGTGGTCAACGCCAAGATCCACCGGCCCGGCGTCTGCAACGCGGCCGAGACCATCCTGGTGCACGCCGATGTGGCCGGCGAGTTCCTGCCCCGACTCTGCGGGGCGCTGGACGCCGGCGGGGTGGAGGTGCGGGGCGACGAACGAGTGCGGGCTGTGGCCACCGGGGCGGTGGCGGCCGAGGAGCGGGACTTCGCCACCGAGTTCCTGGGTCCCACCGTCGCCGTGGCCGTGGTGGACGACCTCGACGGGGCCATGGCCCACATCGCCCGTTTCGGTACCGGTCACTCCGAGGCCATCGTCACCGGTGACGTGACGGCGGCGGACCGCTTCGTGGCCGAGGTGGACGCGGCCGCCGTGCTGGTCAACGCCTCGACCAGGTTCATCGACGGCGAGCAGCTCGGGCTGGGTGCCGAGGTGGGGATCTCGACCCAGAAGCTCCACGCCCGGGGGCCCATGGGGGTTGGTGAGTTGACCTGCCTCAAGTGGGTCGTGCGCGGTGACGGGCAGGTGCGCGCATGAATTTGGGTCTGCCCGACTCCGGTCCACCCCGCTTCGAGTCCCTCGATGCGGTACGGGGCGGCCTGGCCCAGGTGGGCTACCTGGCCGACGATTCGATCAGCGGCGTCGTGTACCTGGCCGACCGCCTGTCCAAGCCGGTGCTGGTGGAAGGCCCGGCCGGGACGGGCAAGACGCAGCTGGCCAAGTCGGTGGCCGAACTGACCGGGGCCCGCCTCATCCGCCTGCAGTGCTACGAGGGGCTCGATGAGTCCAAGGCCCTCTACGAGTGGAACTACCGCAAGCAGTTGCTGCGCATCCAGGCCGGGGAGCATGGCAAGCAGGAGCAGGAGGGGCCGAGCTGGGCCGAGCTGGAAGAGGACATCTTCTCCGAGGACTTCCTGCTGGCCCGGCCGCTGCTCGAGGCCATCCGGGCCACCGACCCCGTGGTCCTTTTGGTGGACGAGGTGGACCGGGTCGAGCTGGAGACCGAGGCGCTGCTCCTCGAGATCCTGAGCGAGTACCAGGTCTCCATCCCCGAGTTGGGCACCGTGCGGGCCACCCAGCTGCCCATGGTCTTCCTCACCTCCAACAACACCCGTGAGCTGAGCGAGGCGTTGAAGCGTCGCTGCCTGTACCTGCACGTCGACTACCCCGACCTCGACCGTGAGCGCGAGATCGTGCGCTCCCGGGTGCCCGGCATCAGCGAGGAACTGGCGGACCAGGTGGCGCGCATCGTGCGTTCGCTGCGGACCTTGGAGTTGCGCAAGGCCCCGTCGGTGTCCGAGACCCTGGACTGGGCGCGCACCCTGGTCATCCTCGGCGTGGAGACGATCGACGCGGCGGGGGCGAGAGATACCTTGCATGTCTTGTTGAAGTATCAAGGGGACATTGAGCGGGCCGCCAAGGAACTGCTCTCGGTGAGCTGAGCCGGTGCTCGACCTCTTGTCGGGGTTTGTCATCGAATTGCGACGGGCCGGGCTGCCGGTGTCCTTGACCGAGCATCTGGACGCCGCCGAGGCGGTGCGCCACATCCCCCTGGAGGACCGCGAGGGGTTGAAGTACGCGCTGGCCGCCACGCTGGTCAAGTCGTCGTCGCACTGGCGGGCCTTCGAGACGGCGTTCGAGGTGTTCTTCGCGGTGCGCGGAGGTCACGGCGCCTCCGGAGATGTGGGGGAGGTTGGCGACGAGTCCGATGAGGAGGCGGATGGCGCGGCGGGCACCGGTGAGGGCGGCCCGCGGGGCCAGGGGCGCTCTCAGAACGGCGGGGGCGGGGGCGAGGGGATGACGCCCGAAGAGCTGGCCGAGATGCTCTTCAAGTCCCTGTTGTCGGCGGACGCCGCTCTGATGAACGTGGTGGCTCGCAATGCGGTGGACCGCTACGCCGGCATGGAGCCGGGTCGCCCGGTCGGTGGGACGTACTACCTGTACCGCACCCTGCGGAACCTGGACCTGGACGCCGTGCTGGCCAAGCTCATGAGCCAGGCCCAGGTCGGCGCCGTGGGTGACGGGCTGACCGACCTGGAGGAGCGGCTGGCGGCCGACGAGTACAAGGCGCGCATCGACAAGTTCCGCCGGGCCGTGGAGACGGAGATCCGGCGCCGGCTGGTGGAGGACCGCGGGGCGGAGGCGCTGGCCCGCTCGGTGCGCAAGCCCTTGCCCGAGGATATCGACGTCATGCACGCCACCCGCGATGAGTTGGCCGTGTTGCACCGCGTTTTGCAGCCGCTGTCCCGGAAGTTGGCGGTGCGGTTGGCGCGTAAACGTCGCCACGGTCGAAAGGGCCCGCTGGACTTCCGGGCCACCATGCGGCGCTCGTTGTCCACGGGCGGTGTGCCCATTGAGCCCCGCTACCGGCACCCCCGGCCGGCCAAGCCCGAGATCTTCGTCATCGCCGACATTTCGGGGTCGGTGGCGTCGTTTGCCCGTTTCACCCTGCACCTGGTGTACGCCATCAGCTCGCAGTTCTCCAAGGTGCGCAGCTTCGTCTTCATCGACGGGATTGACGAGGTGACCCGCTTCTTCGAAGGGGTGGTCGACCCGGCCGAGGCGGTGGCCCGCATCAATCTGGAGGCCGACGTCATCTGGGTGGACGGCCACTCCGACTACGGGCACGCGTTGGGTGAGTTCCACCGGCGCTGGGGTGACGAGGTCTCGTCCCGCTCTTCGGTGCTGCTGCTGGGCGACGCCCGCAACAACTATCACGCGTCGGGGTCCTGGGTGGTCGAGGATCTGCAGCGCAAGGCCCGGCGGGTGTACTGGCTCAATCCCGAGCCTCGTGACTACTGGGGGAGTGGGGATTCGATCGTGGGGGAGTACGCCGCGCACTGTGACGATGTGGTGGAGTGCCGGACCCTCCGCCAGCTGGAGCACTTCGTCGGTAATCTGGCGTGAGCGGCGCCGAGGGCGTCCTGCGGATCTTCGCGGCGTCGCCCGGGGCGACCCGGGTCGTCCTGATCCGCCACGGTGAAGCCGAGTGCAACATCAATCGGGTGGTCGGCGGTTTGCGGGGCTGCACCGGATTGACCCGGTTGGGGCGGCGCCAGGTGGTGGCACTGGCTGATCGCCTCGCTGCGACCGGGGAATTACGTGACGCCTCCATGCTCTACTCGTCAGTGCTCCCCCGAGCAGTCGAGACGGCGAAGCTCCTGCGGCCGGTGGTCGGGCTGACGGCCCATGCCATCGTCGAGGAGTGCGACCTGTGCGAACTGCATCCGGGCGAGGCCGACGGCAAGGTGTGGCAGGAGGTCCTCGACACCTACGGGGTGCCGGACTGGGACAACGACCCTGACGTGGTTATCTCGCCCGGTGGGGAGAGCTGGACGGGGTTCGTGGCCCGGGCCTCGGGTGCCGTGCGGGGCCTGGCGGCCCGCCATCCCGGGGAGGTGGTGGTGGCGGCCGTCCACGCCGGCGTGATCGAGGCGTCCATGATCGCCTTCTTGGGCATCACCCCGGCGGTCTATCGGCGGGGCTGGCTGCGGATCCTCCACGCCTCCCTCACCGAGTGGGAATGGATGCCTGACGAGGATCGCTGGATCCTGCTGCGCTTCAACGACGCTTGCGGGGTACCTGCGGCCTGAGGTGGCTCGCGGTGGCCTAAGGCAGTTGTCACACCCCTCCATTACCATCGAACATATGTTCGTAGAGGAGCTTGAGGCAGCGGTGGCCGGCGTGCGCCGCCTCCTGGCATCCCGGCACCTCGAGTCGGTGGACGGTGACGAGGCCCGCCGGGTGGCCGGGTGTTTCGCCGAGGTCGAGCGCCTGGGAGCGAGCGGAGTGGCCCTCATGGCTCCCCGGGTGGTGGCCGCCGGCAGCTACGCCAAGGTCGGCCACGGCACCGCGGCCGAATGGCTGGGATCTATCGCCGGGACCTCGCCGGCCGCGGCCCGCCGGTGCCTGAAAGCTGCGACCTCGGCGGTCGAGTGCACAGAAATGCGACGAGCGCTCAAGGGTGGTGAGGTGTCGGCATCCCAGCTTGAGATCCTGGCCAGCGCCGAGGCCGCCGCCCCCGGTGCCGTGCGTCGGCTGATGCCCATGGTCGCCGACGCCAGCCTGCGAGAGCTGGCCGATGAGGCGGCCCGGCTGCGAGCGATCGCCCGGGGGTCGCAGGGTGCCCGGGCCCGGCGGGACCGGGTGCACCGGTTCCGGCATCTGAGCTGGCGCCAGGACCCGGGCGGTGGGGTCCGGGGCGAGTTCCTCTGTGATGAGGTGGCGTGGGCCCGAGTGGCGCCCGGCCTCGACCAGCGGGCGGCCCAATTGCGGCGCGACGCCCATCGCGCCGGGTCCACCGAATCGTTCGGTGCCTACCGGCTCGATGCGTGGCTGGACATCATGGGCGGCCACGGCTCCGGCAAGGCGCGGCCCCACACCCTGCTCCTGGTCGATGCCGATTCTCTGCGGCGGGGCAGGACGGGTCCGGGTGGGACGTGCGAGGTCGATGGGATCGGACCGGTGTCGGTCGACGCAGCCAGGGAGCTCATCGGCGAGGGCTCATTGCAGATCCTGGTGCGTGACGGCGTCGACATCCGCACCGTGACCAAGACCTCGAGAGCCATCCCGCAGCGGGTCGAGATGGCGCTGGTGGTGCGCGACCGCGTGTGCGTCGTTCCGGGATGTGGCGAGGTGGCGGGTCTCCAGGCCGATCACTGTGACGTCGATTACGGCAAGGGCGGCCCGACCGAGCTCGACAATCTGGCTCGCCTCTGCGTGCCCCACCACGACCTCAAGACCCACGGCGGCTGGAAGTTGAAGGGCGGTCCCGGCAAATGGGCATGGATCGCACCGGCACGGCCCCGAAGTGCCGGCTACATCGCCCGGGCGCGCCGGCTGGCGGCCATCAAGGGGAAAGCACAGCGGTCGGGGCCCTAATCCGGATCAGCAGGCGTAGTCCTCGTCGTATTGCGCACTGTTGTATTGCACAATTTCGACGGGACCGGTGGGGAGCAGGACGTTGGGATTCGACTTTTGATTGGCCGCGTCAGCGCAGGAGCCCGGGCCGCTCGGAGACGCCAGGTAGTCCGCCATCCAGTAGGGCACGGCAGGCTGGTACTTCCCGACGATGGTGTTCCATACCTGTGGGCTGGCATAGATGCCGACGTTGGCGATGCCTTCGGTGTCGTGCAGCGCAAAGATGGCGCCCTGCACCAACCGCATGTTCTCCTGCGTGTTCGACGACCAATTGCCGCTCCCCTCCACGTCGAGCCACCACGCCACCGAGGTGTTGACGCCCGCAGACTGTGCGTCTTGGAAGGCTTGGATCCCGGCGGAGTATCCGGCGTTGCAGGCGACGTCGCCGTTGCAGTTGCCCTCCGGAGTCGTCGATTCGGCGTAGGTGAGGAAGGTGTACAGGTTCAAGCCGCCTCCGGCCCATTGTGCCTCCTGTGCCAGGCAAGGGTTGGGGTAGCTCGACGAAGCCCCGTCAACCTGCACGATGCCGATGGCGTGGTCCCCCGTGGGAAAGCTCGAGCATTGGTACTTGCTGATGTCGTAGCCGTAGGAACCCGACGGGTACGACGCCCCGACGAATGCACCGGTACCAGGTGTCTCGGCCATGCCCACAATCGGTTTGTTGAGCGGAGCGGGGGCGGAGCCGAAGTAGCTCGCCTGCCCGAAAGGGGAGACGAGTCCTGCTGTGTCACTGAACCAGTACCCGTTCCCGGTGGGGGTGGCGACGGCGGTGGCGATCGGGTTCTTGAGGGGGATGCCGCCCAACGATCCATAGAAGGGCGCCGTGCCGAAGCTGAAGATTCCCCCGTCAGAGGCGATGAGGGAGTAACCGTTCTGCGGCGTGGCCGCGGCGATCATCCCGATGATGGGTTTGTCCAATTTGATGTTGCCGGTGCTCCCGAAGAACTGGGCGTCACCGAAACTGAAGATGCCACCGTCCGACGCCACGAGCCAGTAGCCGCCGCCGTCGGGGGTCACGGCCATGCCGACAATGGGTTGGTTCAACTTGATGTTGCCGGTGCTCCCGAGGAACTGGGCGTCACCGAAACTGAAGATGCCCCCGTCCGACGCCACCAGCCAGTACCCACCGCCGTCGTGGGTGGGAGCCATCCCCACAATGGGCTTGTTGAGCGTGATGCTGCCCGTGCTGCCGAAGAACTGCGCGTCACCGAAACTGAAGATGCCACCGTCGGAGGCGACGAGCCAGTACCCCGCACCGTCGTGAGAGGTGGCCATCCCCACGATGGGCTTGTTGAGGGCGATGTTGCCGGTGGACCCGTAGAACCCCGCGCCGCCGAAACTGAAGATGCCCCCGTCGGAGGCGACCAGCCAATACGCGGGCGGCGGCGGAGGTGTTCTGGATGCACCCGAAGGAATAGTGGAAGGCGTGAGTGCGATGAAGGTGAGGGACGCGACGAGCGCGGCCAGCACGAGGCGACGGGTCAACTGCGCAGGAACTCGGCCACCCGGAAGGCCAGGTCGAGAGACTGGCGGGCATTGAGTCGAGGGTCGCAGGTGGTCGTGTAGCGGGCATCGAGGTCGCCTTCGAAGATCTCCTCGGCGCCGCCGAGGCACTCGGTGACGTCATCACCGGTGAGCTCGACGTGCACGCCGCCGGGCCAGGTCCCAACGTCGCGGTGCACGTTGAAGAAGGAGCGCAGCTCGGAGAGGATGTCGTCGAATCGGCGGGTTTTGCGGCCACCGTCGCTGGTGAACGTGTTGCCGTGCATGGGGTCGCACGTCCATACGACAGGATGGCCCTCTGCCTCCACCGCCCGCAGGATCGGAGGAAGGAGATCGTCGATCTTGTCGGCCCCGAACCTGGTTATCAGGGTGAGGCGACCCGCAAGGCGATCGGGATTGATGCGCTCGCACAGGGCGACCACTTCAGAGGGCGAGCAGGTCGGGCCCACCTTGCACCCCACCGGATTACGGATGCCGGAGGCGAATTCGACGTGGGCGCCGTCGAGCTGGCGGGTGCGATCGCCGATCCACACCATGTGGGCCGAGCAGTCGTACCAGTCGCCCGTGAGCGAGTCCATGCGGGTGAGGCACTCTTCGTAGGGCAGGATCAGCGCTTCGTGGCTGATCCAGAAGTCGACGTGGTGCAGCTCCTCCTCCGCGCCGAGGTCGAAGCCGCACGCGGCCATGAAACGCAGAGCCCGGTCGATCTCCGAGGCGATGCGCTCGTAGCGCTGTCCTTCGGCCGAGGAGGCGACGAATTGCTGATTCCACAGGTGGACCTGGGAGAGATCGGCGAACCCACCCTTGGTGAAGGCGCGCAAGAGATTGAGGGTTGAGGCTGACTGCTGGTAGGCCGCCACCATGCGCTCGGGATCGGGTCGGCGGGCCTCGGGCTCGAATGCCTCGTCGTTGACCATGTGGCCGCGGAAGGAGGGGAGTTCGACGTCACCGATCTGCTCGGTGCCCGATGAGCGGGGCTTGGCGAATTGTCCGGCGATCCGACCGACCTTGACCACCGGGACGCCGGCCGCGTACGTGAGGGCCACCGCCATCTGCAGGATGATCTTGAGCTTGTCGCGGATGGAGTCGGCCGAGAAGTCGGCGAAGGACTCGGCGCAGTCACCGGCCTGAAGCAGGAAGGCCCGGCCGTTCGCGACATCGGCCAACTGGGATGTCAAGTGCCGGGCCTCACCGGCGAAAACCAGCGGGGGAACGGTGGACAGTCTGGCTTCGGCCCTCTTCAGCGCCTCGGCTTCGGGCCACTCGGGCTGCTGCGCGGCGGGGTACTGCCGCCATGACGCGGCGTTCCACTCAATGGCATCCGGCGGGCTCGGCATCGCACCAGGTTAACGCCGTAGGATCGGCCCTTATGGCGCCCTTCCGATTTGCCCTCCAAGTGTCACATGCTGCATCCCCCGATGCGTGGAAGGCCTTGGCCAGAAAGACCGAGGATCTGGGCTACTCAACGCTCTACATACCCGACCACCTCGACGACCAGTGGGCGCCGATGATCGCGCTGACGGTGGCGGCCGAGGCCACGACAACCCTGCGAGTCGGCACGTTGGTGCTGGACAACGATTTTCGCCATCCGGTGATCCTGGCCAAGGAAGCAGCCACGCTCGACGTCGTGACCGGCGGCCGCTTCGAGTTCGGCATCGGGGCCGGGTGGATGACGAGCGACTACGTCCAGTCGGGGATCCCGATGGACCCGGCAGCTGTCCGGATCGCCAAGTTGGCCGAGAGTCTGTCGATCATGAAGTCCTTGTGGACGACCGGGAGAGCCACGCTGGCGGGGGAGTACTACCAGGTGACCGACGCGCTAGGTACACCACGCCCGGTGACCGCCGGCGGTCCCTCCATCGTCATCGGTGGTGGGAGCAAACGGATACTGACGCTGGCCGGCCAGTTCGCCGACACGGTGAGCATCGTACCCAGCCTGGCCGCCGGCATCGTCGGTGCCGAGGTGGCAGCCGAGAGCGTGGTCGAGAAGTACACGAACCGAGTGAGGTGGGCCCGTGATGCTGCAGGTGACCGGGCGGACGACCTTGAGTTCCAGTGTTGGACGGCAGTGGTGCAGGTGGTCCCCAACGCCGCCGAGGTGTTCGAGAACCTGGCGCCGGTCTTCGGCCTCACGCCGGACCAGATGAAGGCGGCACCCATCGCGCTCGTTGGGACGACGGAGGAGATCAGCGACACGTTGCGCAAGCGACGCGAAGAGTTGGGCTTTAGCTACATCGTGGTGCACGAGGCCGAGATGGAAGCCCTCGCGCCGGTGATCGCTGAGCTTGCCGGGACCTGAGCGGCCCGAACGAATCGGGATCTTCGGAGGGACGTTCGACCCTCCCCATGCCGGCCACGTGGCCGCGGCTCGTGCCGTACAGACTGCGCTGAGCCTCGACCGTCTCCTCCTCGTGGTGGCCAATGATCCGTGGCAGAAGTCGCCCACCCGGCGTGTCTCGGCGGCCGAGGACCGGTTCGCCCTGACCGAGGCCCTGGCCGACGGGATACCGGGAGTGGAGGCCAGCCGGCTGGAGATCGACCGGGGTGGCCCGAGCTACTCAGTGGTCACGGCCGAGGAGATCCGCCGGCAGGCCGGACGACCCGAACCCGAGCTGTTCCTGGTCGTCGGCGCCGATCTGGTGCCTGAGCTGGAATCATGGGAACGGTCCAAGGACCTCCGGCGGCTGGTGACCCTGGCGGTGGTCTCACGCCCGACGAGCGCGTCCCACCCGACTCCGGTGGTGCCGTCGGGGTGGCGGGTGGAGTGGATTGATGGGCCCATGGTGGATGTCTCCAGCTCAGAAGTGCGCCAGGCGCTGAGCCGAGGCGGCCCGATCGAGCATCTGGTACCCCCCGGGGTGGTCCATTGCATACGGGGCCGGAATATGTACGCTGTTCTTAGATGAGTGCCATGCCGGCCAGGGTCACCGAGCTGTCTGAAGGAGCTTTAGTGGGCGCGGCGTCCCGTTCCCAGCGGAGGGCCGAGCGCCGGTTCGAGCAGAAGCTGGCCCGCCGGGACCGTCAGCGGTGGACATTGCTCGGCTGCTCCATCCTCGCAAGCGCGTTCGGCTTGACGGTATTGATCCTGGACATGCTCCATTGAGTCCAGGGTTGGACGTGCACGTCCACATCCCGCCGGCTGCGGCCACCGCCGCTGAATCGGCCGACGCCAAATTGGGACACGACACCGTCGTGCTCGCCATGACGGAGCTCTTCGGTGTCGTCGATGCCTTCGTCATCACCAGCGCGCCGAACAGCCGCCACGTGCGGACCCTGGTGGAAGAGATCGAACGCGGCGTGAAAGAGGCGCATGGTCTCGCCCCCGTGCGCATTGAAGGTCTGGTCGATGCCACCTGGGTGCTCATGGACTTCGGCGACTTCATCGCCCACGTGTTCCTACAGGAGACCCGCGACTACTACGACCTTGAGCATCTGTGGTCGGGCGCGCCACGGGTACCCTGGGGAGTCGACGTCGAGAACGCTGGTTAGTGCGCCGTGCCGAGGAACTGCAACAGGTAGACCGGTCCCGGGACCTGGGCCCCACTTGAAATGGGGACACTGGTCGGCTGACCTTCGATCTCGAAGCTGACACCGGTACCGAGTCCGTTCTGCACTGCCACGGTCGCCACCACCTGGCTCACCGCCAGCTCGGTCGACGTCCCGGTGATCTGTCCGAAGGCGGCGTTGAAATTGACGGTGACCACCGAGCCCTGGGCGACCGCCGAGAGCACGGTCACGTCGTTGGGTATGGCGGTGGTGGTCCCTCCGGCCGTTTCAGCGCTCGTGGGCCCGGCCAGCAGGGCGGTGAGGACGGAGGTCACCGGAGCGGGTGACATCACGACGCGCTCGACGGCTTGGAGCTTCTGGCTCGAGGTGAGGAAGAAGATCTGCACCGGCACCAGCGAGGACGGGTTGGGCTGTGTGGTGGTGGTCGTGGGTGGTTGCGGCTTGAGGAGGTCGAAAGGGACGTGGTTCGCCGCGATGGCGTGCGGACCACTTTGAGTGGGAATGCCACAGCCCGCCGCCAGCAAAGCGACGACGGCGACGGAGAGCAGCCGGCGGGACGTCACTCTGGATTCTCCGAGTCCAAGAACACGGGGAGCGCGATGACGAAGCGGGCCCCACCCGAGGGCGAAGACTCCACCCAGGTCCGGCCATGCATGAGGCGCACGTGTTCCGCCACCAGGGATAGCCCCAGTCCGGAGCCGGTCCCGGTGCCGCGGCGACCGGACGCTGAGCCACGGTAGAAGCGGTCGAATACCTTGGAGCGCTCCAGAGGATCGATGCCCGGGCCGGCATCCTCGACGGCGATCTCCACCCCGTATTCGCCCGGGCAGGCCTGCACCGAAATGACAGTGACCCCACCGCCGTAGTTGGCCGCGTTGTCCATGAGATTGGCCATCACGCGCTCGAAGCGCCGCTTGTCGACCCCCACGTGGAGCGACCTGACCTCGGGGTCGATGATCACCTCGGGGGCACGTGCTGGTTCATGGAGGCCGCGCATCCCGGCCTCCGCCGCCCGCTGCACGAGCTCGGAAACGTTGACCTCCTCTAAGAACACGTCCATGGAACCGGCATCAAAGCGCGACATCTCGAGCAGATCACCGACCATTCTCTGGAAGCGGCGCAGATCGTCGCCCAGCAGTTGCAGGGCCCGACGGGCCCGGGGCGGAAGCCGGTCCCACTCCGCCTCCAGCACCTCAAGGGAGGCGGACAGGGTGGTCAAGGGGGAGCGAAGTTCATGGCTGACGTCGGAGTTGAAGCGGGCTTCGCGCTCTATGCGCACCTGCAGTTGGTCGACCATGGCGTTGAAGGAGGTGGTGAGGCCCTCCAGGTCACGGTCGGCGGAGTCGGAATCGAGGCGGGTGTCGAGCTGGCCCCCGGCAATGGCCACGGCGGCCCGGGACACTCCGGCCAACGGGCGGAGTGACCGGATACTGGCAAAACGGCCGAGGGCGATCCCGAACAACGTCGTGATGACGCCGGCCCCGAACAACGTGAGTCCAAGCACCCGCAGCGTGTGGTCAAGGTCGGCCAGGTCGAACACCTCGAAATAGGCCGCCTTGACCGAAGGGATGGGGACCCCGACGACGATCTCGGCCTGGCCGCGAGCCCCGGTGCGGTACGTCTGGGTGGCGGCAGAACCGTCGAGTACCTCGGCTCGGAGGCGAGACGGGATGGACGAGTCATTCAAGGAAAGGGAAGACGCATAGGCCTTGGACTTGTGGATGAGCACCGAGTGGGAGCCCGAACCGGCGTCGAGGGAGGCCAGGAGGTCGGCGTACTTGGTGTCGCCCGAACCGAGGGAGCTGCGCACCAGGGTGGCGTTGGCGAACGCCTGGTGCTGGGCCGCCGACTCGCGCTCGGCCAGCAAGAAGTGACGGGTGGTGAAATACGAGAGCCCGCCCATGGAGATCGACAGCAGCAGCGCGCCCAGCCCGAAGATGGCGGTGATGCGTGCCGCGATGCCGAGCTTCACGTCACGGCACCAGTTTGTAGCCCATGCCCCTCACGGTCAGGATGTACTGGGGCGCCGCCGGGTCGGCCTCCACCTTGGTGCGCAGGCGCCTGATGTGGACGTCCACCAGGCGGCCGTCGCCGAAATAGTCGTAGCCCCAGACCCGGTCCAGCAGCTGCTCCCGGCTCAGCACCTTGTTGGGGCTGGCAGCCAGCTCACACAGGAGGCGGAACTCGGTGCGGGTGCAGTGCACCTCCTCCCCGTCGAGCTGGCGCAGCACGCCCTGCTCGGGCAGGAGCACGAGGTTGCCGAAGGTGAGCGCGCCCGGATCCTCCTCGGGGGGCCGGGCGCGGCGTAGCAAGGCGCGGATGCGGGCCGCTAGCTCCTTGGCCACGAAGGGCTTGGTCACGTAGTCGTCGGCCCCCGCCTCGAGGCCGGCCACTACGTCGTGCGTGTCGGCCCGGGCCGTCACGATGATGATGGGCACCGCACTCTGGCGCCGCAGGGCCCGGCAGCACTCGAAGCCGTCCATGCCCGGGAGCATGAGGTCGATCAGGGCGACGTCCGTGGGAGCCTCGGTGAACAGGGAGAGGCCCTCTTCCCCGCTGCCGGCGTCCTTGACCTCGTAGCCCTCGCCTTCAAGGGCCAGGCGCATGGACGACCGGATCCGCTCGTCGTCCTCGACGACCAGAATGCGCCCACTCACCCAGATTCAGCTCAGCTCAGCTGCGCCAGATCTGCGTCGGCCAAATGGAGCCGCCGATCTGGCCCAGCGCCGGAGTCCCCTTGGGGGTGGTCGGGTTGTTGAAATCCTGCACGTTGGTCTGGCCGATGAAGGCCCACACGCCCTGGTCCAGCCAGATATACGGCAGGTCGATGGCCAAACGCTGGCTGACCGTCTGGTAGGCCTTGCGGCGCACGGCCGGATCGGTGCTGGAGCGGCCGAGTTGCAGAGCGGCCTCAAGCTTGGGGTCGCTGTTGCGGGCAAAGTTCAGGGGGATCCCCGAGCTCACGGTGGTGGTGCTCCAGAAGACGTAGTTGACGTCAGGATCCACGTTGACGAACTGGCGCCAGGCCAGGGCCTGGTACTTACCGGACAGGGCGATGTTGATGATGTCGTTCTGCAGCACGGTCTGGTTGGTCACCTTGAACCCGACCGCCTGGAACGCCTGCTGGAGGTACAGCTGCTGGCGGATGGAGCCGGGGCCGGTGGTGCCGCCCAGGGAGAAGGCGACGGGCTGGCCGGTGCTCCTGGCCACCTGCGCCACCAATTGCTTGGCCTGGCCCGGGTTGAACTTGGGGTAGGCGGTCGTGGCGTAGTCCGGCGTGCCGGGGGCGAAGAGGCCGTTGTTGACCGTTTCCTGGTTGATGTCCACCACCTTGATGTACTCCTGGCGGTTGATCGACATGGCCATGGCGCGGCGGACCGTGGGGTTGTTGAAAGGTGGCGCGCTGACGTTCAGCATCACGAAGCCCTGGTCCGGCTCGCCGACCGGGTTGGTGTCGTCAATGTAGGAGAAGGACTTGTTGGTCTTGAACTGCGCGAAGACCTGCGGGGTGTCGGTCACCATGAGGTCGATCGTCTTGGACCGCAGGGCCTCGGCCCGGGCGTTCTCGTCGGGGATGGGCTTGAAGGTGATCTGGCTGAGGTAGGGCAGGCCGGGGCGCCAGTAATGGGGATTGGCGGTGGCGACGAATTCGACATTGGGCGTCCACCTGCTGAAGACGAAGGGCCCCGTGCCCACCGGGTGGGAGGTGCCGTTCTTGTTGGCCAGCATGGACGGGGCGGCCACATAGGCGATCTGCCCGCCGATGCTCCCCGACAGCCAGTACGGGAAGGGGGCCCAGGGCGACTTGAAGTTGAGCGTCACCGAGAGCGGGCCGGTCTGGACGATGGAGACCAGGAGCGGCGTCAGCACGATGCCGACCAGCAGGGACTTGGACTGCGCCACCATGTTGGTGAGCAGCGCCGCCCCGTTGCAGGGCGTCCCGTCGTGGAACATCAGGTTGGGGCGGAGCGTGATGGTCCACGAGGTGAGGTTGTGGTTGGGCGTCACCGATTGGGCCAGGTAGGGCTCCCACCCACCCTTCCTCGTCACGATGGTCAAGGGGTCGAAGACCGTCCGGGCGTACATGACGCCGATCTCGTCGAAGTGACCTTGGGTCGGGTCGAAGCCCACTTCCTCGGCGTCGGTGCCGATGATCAAGGTGCCGCCGCGCTTGGGCTTGGCCTTCGAGATGCCGTTGTTGCGGCGGGAGCTGCCGGCCGCTCCGGCGAGACTGGCCCAGTCGAGGTCAAGGGCCGATGCGCCAGCGATACCGGCTGCCGTGGCCGCGCTCCCCGCCAGGAGCGCTCGTCGATCGAATGTCGAACCCACGTGGGCCTCCTCTCTCTGGTTCACCAGCGACGCTAGTGCCACCGGTCGCCCGGGTGTGGCCGGTACGCTGGAATATGTGACGCCCGATTGGGATCTCCCGGGCTTCGAAGCATGGCTGACCGGACGGTCGGCGGCCACCCGCACCGCCTACCTCAGTGACATCGGCGCCTTCGCCGAGTGGATGGGCCGCAGCGGGGGCACCGCGCCGGCGGGAGTGGACCGGTTGCATCTGCGGCGGTATCTCGCCTCGCTGGGCACGCGGCGCCTTGCCCGCGCCACTATCGCCCGCAAGGCGGCTGCACTGCGCTGCTACTTCGCCTGGCTGCTCCGGCAGGGTCGCCTCGGCTCCGATCCGGCCCGATCGCTGCGGGCCTCCACCGGTGGCGGGCGTCTGCCCCGGGTGCTCTCGGGCGGTGAGATCGGTTCGCTCCTCGACCTGACGGTTGACTCACCGGTGGACCAGCGCGACGTGGCCCTCCTCGAGCTGCTCTACGCGGCCGGGTTGCGCGTCTCCGAGCTCTGCGGGCTGGACCGCGACGGAGTCGACCTGCGGGGGAGGACGGTGACCGTGCTCGGCAAGGGCGGCCGCCAGCGCCGGGTGCCGATCCACGACACCGCGGTGGCTGCCCTGGGTGCCTGGCTCGAAGACGGGCGGGAAAAGATGGCCGGCCCCCCCGATGCGGTCTTCGTGAACCGGCGGGGCGCCCGCCTGGGTCCACGCGATGTCCGCCGTATCCTGGACCGGCGCGCCGCCTCGCCCACGCACCCCCACGCCCTGCGGCATACCTTCGCCACCCACCTGCTGGACGGCGGGGCCGA
>PNAT01000192.1 GCA_003169675.1 Acidimicrobiaceae bacterium | reverse complement strand
ACCTGCTGGACGGCGGGGCCGACTTGCGGGTGGTCCAGGAGCTGCTGGGCCACTCCAGCCTGGCCACCACTCAGATCTACACCCACGTGAGCAAGGAACGCCTGCGCACCGTGTACCAGGGGACCCACCCGAGAGCGTGACCGGCTAACATGGCCCGGCCCACTGAGCGGTGGGCGGCAGTACCGACCAACACGCACCTGTGCGCGATCCACGGTCGCCGTTCTCCGAGAGCGGCGTGGCGCCGGGGGAGCAACCGACTGGAGGAGTATCTCTATGGCCGTCGTGTCCATGCGACAGCTGCTGGAAGCCGGGGTCCATTTCGGCCACCAGACGCGCCGATGGAACCCGAAGATGAAGCGCTTCATTCTGGGTGAGCGCAACGGGATCTATCTCATCGATCTACGCAAAACCCTGGTGGGGGTGGAGTCCGCCTACTCCTACGTCCGCGATCTGGTGGCCGGTGGCGGCACCATCCTCTTCGTCGGGACCAAGAAGCAGACCCAGGGACCGGTGGCCGAGTACGCCGAGGCCTGCGGCATGCCCTTCGTCAACCAGCGCTGGCTGGGCGGCATGCTGACCAACTTCTCGACCGTTTCGGGCCGGGTCAAGCGCATGCAGGAGCTGCGGGCCATGCAGGCGGCGGGGGACTTCGACGGCATGCCCAAGCGCGAGGCGCTCTCGCACACCCGCGAGCTGGAGAAGCTGAGCCGCAACCTGAGCGGCATCGCCAACCTGGAGCGCCTGCCCAACGCCGTGTTCGTCATCGACACCAAGAAGGAGCACATCGCCGTCACCGAGGCCCGCAAGCTCGGCCTCCCCGTGGTGGCCGTGGTCGACACCAACTGTGACCCCGACATCATCGACTACGTGATCCCGGGCAACGACGACGCCATCCGCTCGGGCTCCCTCATGTGCCGCGTCCTGGCCGACGCCGTCGTCGAGGGCCGATTCATCGCCGAGCACCGGCGCCAGAACGCCCCGGCCGTCGAGGCCAGCGAGGGCCCGTCCGGTCCATCACCACGGGCCCGCCGCGTGCCGGCACCCCCCAAGGCCGAAACCGTCGAGGTGGCCTGAGTATGGCCAGCTTCACCGCCAAGGACATCCAGGCCCTGCGCCAGGCCACCGGCGCCGGCATGCTCGATGCCAAGAAGGCCCTCGAGGAGAGCGCCGGCGACGCCGAGGCCGCGGCCCAGTACCTGAGGGTCAACGGGCTGGCCGGCGCGGCCAAGCGGGAAGACCGCGAGGCCGCCCAGGGAGCGGTGGCGGCCGTGCGCAACGGTGACGCCGCCGCCGTGGTCGAAGTGCGCTGCGAGACCGACTTCGTGGCCAAGGCCGAGGAGTTCGTCGCCCTGGCCGACGAGCTGGCCGCGCTGGTGGCGGCCAAGGGCGAGGACGCGGCCGGCGAGCTCAGAGGAGAGATCGACCGGCTGCGGGTGACGCTCAAGGAGAACATCTCGGTCGGGCGGGTGCAGCGGCTGGTGGCCGAGCCCGGCCAGGTCGTCGACACCTACCTGCACCAGCAAGCGGGTCGAGGGGTCAATGCGGTGGCCGTGGTGCTTGAAGGCGGCTCCGAGGAGCTGGCCCACGACATCGCGGTGCACGTCGCCTTCACCAAGCCGGCCTACCTCGGCCGCCAAGACGTGCCCGAGGCCGACATCGCCGCCGAGCGCGCCACTGTGGCTGAGATCAGCCGCAACGAGGGCAAGCCCGAAGCCGCCATGGACAAGATCGTCGACGGCCGGATGAACGGGTGGTTCAAAGAGCGGGTCCTCATGGACCAGTCCTACGTGAAGGACGAGAAGCAGACGATCGCCGGCATGCTCGGGTCGGCGCGGATCGTGGCCTTCGCGCAGGTCGTCATCGGCGCCTGAGCCGCGCTGAACCCGTGGGGAAGCCGCGCCGTATCGTCCTCAAGATGTCGGGGGAGGCCCTCGCCTCCGCGGCGTCCGACGAGACCATCGACGCTGCCACCGTCGAGCGGATGGCCAAGGAGATGACGCGCGCCATGGACGGCGGCGTGCTCGAACTGGCCGTCGTGGTGGGCGGCGGCAATATCTGGCGCGGCACCACCGGGGAGAGCGGCGGCATGGACCGGGCCACCTCGGACACCATGGGCATGCTGGGGACGGTGATCAACGCGCTGGCGCTGCAGGATGCGCTGGAGCAGCAGAACCAGCCCACCCGTGTCCTCAGCGCCCTCTCCATGGCCGAGGTGGCCGAGCCCTACATTCGGCGCCGGGCCATTCGTCACCTGGAGAAGGGCCGCATCGTGATCTTCGCCGCCGGCATGGGGAACCCCTTCTTCACCACCGACACGCCGGCGGCGCTCCGGGCGGCCGAAATCGGCGCTGAGCTGCTGTGCAAGGGGACCCACTCGGGCGTGGACGGGGTCTACTCGGCCGACCCCAAGCTGGACCCCGCCGCCACCCGGTACGACGAGGTCTCCTTCATGGAGGTCATCAACCGGGATCTGCGGGTCATGGACCTGACCGCCATCACCTTCTGCAAGGACAATGACCTCCCCATCAGGGTCTTCAACCTGATGATCCCCGGGAACATCCCTCGAGCGCTCAGCGGCGAGCAGATCGGTACGCTGGTCCGCTAATGGATGACGACCTGGCCGGCCTGGTGAAGGAGGACACCCGGGAGAAGATGGTCAAGGCCATCGACCATGTGCGGGCTGATATGAGCAATGTGCGCACCGGGCGGGCCTCCTCGGCGCTGCTGGAGCCGCTGACGGTGGACTACTACGGGACCCCGACCCCGCTGCGCCAGCTGGCCGGGTTCAGCGTTCCTGACGCCATGCTCCTTGTCATCACCCCCTACGACAAGGGCTCGCTCGGTGCCATTGAGAAGGCCATCATCGGTTCGGACCTGGGTATCAACCCGACCAACGACGGCAATGTCATCCGCCTGGCCTTCCCACCGCTGACCGAGGAGCGCCGCAAGGAGATGGTCAAGGTGGTGCGGCACAAGGCCGAGGAGGGACGGGTGGCCGTGCGCAACCTGCGCCGGGCCGGCCGCCACGAACTCGATGCGCTCCACAAGGACGGGTCGCTCTCGACCGACGAACTCGAACGGGTGGAAAAGGAGCTGGAGAAGATCACACACGACCAGGTGGCCGCCATCGACCAGATGCTTTCGCAAAAGGAGCGCGAGCTCCTGCAGGTCTGAGGAGCACCCACACCATGACTGACTTCACCGACGACACCGAGAACACCGAGGGGAGCGAAGCCGACCCGCCGATCTACCGCTCCGGGAGGGTGCGCATCATCGGCGCCGAGCCGGCGGGCGACACCGTGCGCGAGGTCACCGGACCGGTGGTGGAAGAGCATCCCGACATGCCGCACTGGAACGACGCGCCGACCGGGCAGGTCCCCGCCGTCCTCGACCGGGCGTCGGGCACCGAGCCGCTGGTCGCCCCCCCCACCTGGCGCGAGGAGGAGAACGACTGGGAGGCCCAGGAGGAGCTGTTCGAGCCCTCCATGCTCTCCGACGACCAGCCCGCCGTGGGCTCGCTGATCAACGACAACAACGAAGAGGTCGACGTGGAGCGCCAGCCCTGGCACTTCGAGCCCGATGCCCTCCTGGGCAGCGACGAGACGCTGTTCATTGCGCCCGAGTTCGAGCCCCTGGCCGCGATGGCTACCGTCGCCGTGCCGGAATTTGAGCCCGAGCCCCTTCCCGCACCGGTGGTGCCCACCCAGAAGGCCGCCGCCCGACTCACGCCGCCACGTCCCCCCCAACCGCGGGCCGCTCGCTCGCCCCGCACCTCGCGCTCGGGCAGTCGCACGGGCAACATCTCCACCGCCGGCACCGGCGGGCGCGACATGCGGGTGGCCGTCGGGTCCGGCTTCCTCCTGGGCCTGGTCGCCCTGGCCTGCTTCGCCGCCGGGAATCTGGCCGCCATGGTCATCGTCTCCATCGTGGTGCTGCTGTCCGCGGCCGAGGCCTTCGCGGCGTTCCGGCGCGCCCAGTACCACCCGGCCACCCTGCTCGGGCTGGTGGCCGTCCTGTCACTGATGGTCGAGGCCTACAACAAGGGGGTGGCGGCTCTCCCGCTGGTGGTGGTCCTGTTGGTAGCCGGGACCTTCACCTGGTACCTGGTCCGGGTCGAGCCCGAGGCCGAACCGGTGGCCGGGATGGTCTCCACCCTCTTCGTCTTCGCCTGGGTCGGTGGCTTCGGCTCCTTCGCCGCCCTCCTCCTCAACCCCAACCTGTTCCCCAACCGCCACGGCGTGGCCTTCATGCTGGCCGCCATCGTCACCACCGTGGCCTCGGACGTGGCCGCGTTGCTGGTCGGATCGGCCTTCGGCAAGCACCCGCTGGCCCCCGCCATCAGTCCCAACAAGACCTGGGAAGGCCTCATCGGCGGCGCCCTGGCCGCCGTCCTGGTGGCGGTGGTGGTGGTGCATTTCATCCATCCGTGGACCGTGTCGAAGTCATTGATCTTCGGTGTCGTGGTGGCGGTGGTGGCCCCGCTGGGCGACCTGAGCCAGTCGATGATGAAACGCCACCTCGGACTCAAGGACATGGGCCGCCTCCTCCCGGGGCACGGCGGGATCCTCGACCGGGTCGATGGGCTCCTCTTTGTCGTCCCGGCCACCTACTTCGTGGTCAAGGCGCTCCACCTCGGGTGAGCTGATGCGCTCCGTCAGCCTGCTGGGATGCACGGGCTCCATCGGCTCCCAGGCGCTCGACGTCCTGCGGGGCGAGCCCGAACGGTTCACCCTCGCCGCGCTGGCCGCCCAGCGCTCCACCGACCTGCTCCTGGCCCAGGCGGCCGAGTTCCGGCCGGCGTTGGTGGTCATCGGCGACGGGTCGCTCTACCCCGTCGTGCGGGACGGGGTGCCGCCGGGGACCGAGGTCATGGTGGGCCAAGAGGGACTGGTGGCCGCCGCCAGCCGCGCCGACGTGGTGCTCAACGCGGTGGTCGGGTTCGCCGGGCTCCCGGTGACCATGGCCGCCCTGGAGTCGGGCAAGCGTCTGGCCCTGGCCAACAAGGAATCCCTCATCGCCGGTGCGCCCGTGGTGCAGAAGGCGCGCCGGACCCCCGGCGCCGAAATCGTCCCGGTCGACTCCGAGCACTGCGCCGTCCACCAGTGCCTGGCCGCCATTGACGGACCGACCTCGGTGGCCCGCCTGCTCTTGACCGCCTCGGGCGGCCCGTTCCGCGGCTGGACGCCTGACCAGCTCGCCGCCGTCACGGTGGCCGACGCGCTGACCCACCCCACGTGGAGGATGGGACCCAAGATCACCATCGACTCCTCCACCCTCATGAACAAGGGGTTGGAGGTCATTGAGGCGCACGAACTCTTCGGGCTGGCCTACGACCGCATTGACATCGTGGTGCACCCGCAGTCGATCGTGCACTCCATGGTCGAGCTGCGCGACGGCTCGACGCTGGCGCAGCTGTCCGAGCCCGACATGCGCCTCCCCATCGGCTACGCCTTGGGCTGGCCCGACCGCGCCTCGGTGCCCTACGGCGCGCTGGACTGGTCGCAGCCGGCCACGCTGACCTTCGAGCCCCCCGACCGCACCATTTTCCGCTGCATCGACCTGGCCTACCGGGCCGGTCGCAGTGGTGGGTCGGCTCCGGCCTGGCTCAGCGCGGCCAACGAGGTGGCGGTCGAGGCGTTCCTGGCCGGAGCGCTCAGCTGGCTCGGTATCGCCGACGTGGTGGCCGAGACCCTCGATACGTGGCCCGACGAACCGGTCGACGACATCCAGAGCGTGCTGGCGGCTGATGCCGACGCCCGGGCCCGGGCCCGGGAGATCCTGACCCGCCGCACCTGATCAGGGGGTGGACGGTAGCGTTGCGGTCGGAATGACCCTGATCGCCAAGGAATCCGGTGCGGCGCCTCCTCCCGCCGCAGAGCCCCCTGACGCCGCCAACCCCATGGGGACCGGAAGTCTCGGTCCGGTCGTCCGTCTTTTGGCCGGCCTCGTCATCATCAGTGCCCTCTTCCTGGAGGCCGGACTCGGTGACCTCCTCCTCTTCATCGCCATCCTGGTGGTGATCGTGATGCTCCACGAGTTGGGGCACTTCGCCACGGCCAAGTGGTCCGGAATGAAAGTCACGGAGTACTTCGTCGGCTTCGGCCCGCGGCTGTGGTCGGTGCGGCATGGGGAGACCGAGTACGGCGTCAAGGCCATCCCGGCCGGAGGGTACGTCCGGATCACCGGATTCACCGTGCTCGAGGATGTGGCGGCTGAGGACGAGCACCGCACCTACCGCCAGCAACCGTTCTGGAAACGCATCATCGTGGCCTCGGCGGGCTCGGCCATGCACTTCATCATCGCCCTCGCCCTGGCCCTCATTGTGGTCTTCGCCTTCGGGGTCCCTTCGCGCAACGTCAGCGTGGCCTCGGTCGAGAAATGGCCCGGTGTGGCCCAGACCCCGGCCGCTCGGGCGGGGATCAAAGCGGGGGACACCATCGTGTCGGTCAATGGCAAGACGCTGTCCAGCCCCACCTCGTTGTCCGATGTGGTCGGGCGCTCGATCGGCCACGCCGTGACAGTCGGGGTGGAGCGGGACGGTCACCGGCGCGTGATCTCGGTGATTCCGGTCGATGGGCGCGGGGTCAAGATCAATGGTCAGTTCCTCAAGCACAAGGGCTACCTCGGTGTGGTCATCCAACAGGCCACGGCAACACCGAGCCCGGTACACGGGATCGGCTATTCCTTCACGCTCATCGGGCAGGTGACCAAGGAACAGGTGACCGGTGTGGCCCAGATCTTCTCGCCGAGCGGGCTGAGTTCGGTGCTCCACCAGGTGACCAACGCCCAGGCGGCCAAGGCGGCGGTGGCACATCCTGGATCGGCCCCGCGTCCGGTTTCCCTCGTGGGCATCGCCAGCCTGGGTGTCCAGGCCCAGCAAGGTGGCCTGCGGGATCTGCTGTTGCTGCTCATCTACATCAACGTGGTCTTCGGACTGATCAACATGCTCCCGATGTTGCCCCTCGACGGAGGACACGTCGCCGTGGCGGCCTATGAGTGGATCAGAACGAAGAAAGGGGAGGCGTACTACAAAGCGGACATCACCAAGATGTTCCCGGTGGTCGCCGTCTTCCTGGCCCTCCTGGCCGTCATCGTGCTGTCCGGGGTATTCCTCGACCTCACGCATCCCCTTTCGAACCCGTTCCAGCACTGATGCTCATCACCCCACGTCGGCCGACCCGGCGCATCACCCTGGGCGGCGTGCCGATCGGTGACGGTGCCCCGGTCACGGTCCAGTCCATGACCACCACCAAGACGGCCGACGTCGACGGCACCCTGGCGCAGATTTACGCCCTGGCCGCCGCCGGCGCTGACATCGTGCGCTGCACCTGCAACGAGGAGGCCGCCGCCATCGGCCTGGCTCAGATCGTCCCCCGCTCACCCGTGCCGATCGTGGCTGACATCCACTTCCACCATGAAATGGCCCTGGCGGCGCTCGAAGCCGGCGTGCAGGGGCTGCGCCTCAATCCGGGAAACCTCCGCAAGGAGGCCGAGATCAAGCAGGTGGCCGCCGAGGCCCGAGACCGCGGCGTACCCATCCGCATCGGCGTCAACGCCGGTTCGCTGCACCCCGACCTCTACGCCAAGTACGGGGGTGCCACCCCCGAAGCACTGGTGGAGTCGGCCCGCAACGAGCTCCACTTCTTCGAGGAGGTCGACTTCACCGACGTGAAGATCTCGGTCAAGGCTTCGTCGGTGGCCCTCATGATCGCCTCCTACCGTCTGGCCTCCGAGACCTTCGACCATCCACTGCACCTCGGCGTCACCGAGGCGGGCCCGCCGCCGGCCGGGCTGGTGAAGGGGACGGCAGGGATCGCGGCGCTGCTGGCCGAGGGCATCGGCGACACCATCCGGTACTCGCTCACGGCCGATCCCGTCGAGGAGGCGCGGGCCGGTCGCCAGCTGCTGGAGTCACTAGGACTGCGCGAGCGCAAGGGCCTGGACCTGATCGCCTGCCCCTCGTGCGGGCGGGCCCAGGTGGATGTGATCGCCGTGGCCAAAGAGGCTCAGGAGGCACTCGAGAAGTTGAACCTTCCCATTCAAGTGGCGGTGATGGGTTGTGTGGTCAACGGGCCCGGTGAGGCCCGGGAGGCCGACATCGGCATTGCGGCGGGGAAACAGAAGGGCCACCTCTTCATCCGGGGCAAGATCGTCCGTGTCGTGCCCGAGGACGGGATGGTCCAGGCGCTGGTCGAAGAGGCGCAGCGACTCGTGGCCGAAGGGCTGGAGGCGCGATTGGCGGCGGCCGACACCGGAGCCGAGGCGGAGGCCGAAGCGGACCGGCGCGCCTTGCTCGAATCGGGCGGGTCCGACCCCAACCACACCTCGGCGAAGATTGAGCTCATCAGGCGCCATCACGACAACTAGCCTGCTCCGATGACCAAGGGCGCCATCGTCACCCGGGCCGAGGATTTCCCGCGCTGGTACCAAGAAGTGGTCGCCCGGGCCGAGTTGGCCGACAACGGCCCTGCCCGCGGGTCCATGGTCATCCGGCCCTGGGGTTACGGCATCTGGGAGCTCATGCAGGCGGAGTTGGACCGACGCATCAAAGAGGCCGGGGCCGAGAACGCCTACTTCCCGTTGCTGATTCCCGAGTCATTCCTCCATTTGGAGGCCGAGCACGTCGAAGGCTTCAGTCCCGAGTTGGCGGTCGTCACCCATGGGGGTGGCAAGGAGCTGGAGGAGCCGTTGGTCGTGCGCCCGACCAGCGAGACGATGATCAACACGCTCTTCGCCAAGTGGATCCAGAGCCACCGCGACCTGCCGATGCTCATCAACCAGTGGGCCAACGTGGTGCGCTGGGAGCTCCGGCCCCGTCTCTTCCTGCGTACCAGCGAATTCCTGTGGCAGGAGGGGCATACCGCGCATGCCACCGAGGCGGAGGCCCGGGCCTATGCCCTCCGCATCCTGGGTGACGTCTACCAATCCACCATGGTCGGCGTGGCCTCGCTCCCCGTCCTCGTGGGCCACAAGACGCCCCGCGAGCGCTTCGCCGGGGCGGTGCAGACGTGGACCTGCGAGGGGATGATGGGCGATGGCAAGGCGCTCCAAATGGGCACGAGCCATGAGTTGGGCCAGAACTTCTCCAAGGCCTTCGGGATCACCTTCACCAACAATGAGGGCACCACCGAACATGTGTGGCAGACATCGTGGGGCGTGTCGACCCGCCTTGTCGGTGCGCTGGTCATGGGGCACGGCGACGATTTCGGGCTGCGCCTGCCGCCGGCCCTGGCGCCGGCCCAGGTGGTGGTGCTCATGATAAAGGAGGAGGAGGCCGTGCGCGCGGCCGGCGAGGCATTGGTGGCCGAGTTGCGGGCAGCCGGGCACCGGGTGCGCCTCGACGACCGCACCGAGACCAGTTTCGGCCGGCGCAGCGTGGATTGGGAGCTCAAGGGGGTGCCGGTCCGGGTGGAGGTGGGCCCACGGGATCTGGCCGATGGCAACGTCACCGTGGTCACCCGCCATCGGCGGGAAAAGAAGAACGTGCCCCTGGCGGGCGTGGTCCCGGAAGTGGCGTCGATCATGGCCACGGTGGGCCCCGAGCTCCTGGCCGAGGCGACGGCGGCGCGGGAAGCTCGCCTGGTGGCGGTCGCCACCCTCCAAGAGGCTGTCGAGGCCGGGACCGTGGGGTTCGCCCGCATCCCGATGATGGCGCTGGGCCAGGACGGCGAGGACCGGCTGGCCGCCCATGCCCTTACCATCCGCTGCCTGCAACGGCCCGACGGGAGCCTGGCCGAGCCCGATGACCTCGAAGCGGATCTGGTAGCCGTGGTGGGACGGTCCTATTAGTCCCGCAGATTGCTATAATCTGCCGCGCTGTCCAGTTTGAAAATCAGTACCTCGTTGAAGCGTGGGCTGCGGCCCACGCTTTCGCTTTCCGGGGGGTGATGCCGGTCGAGAGAGGAGGTGATGGCGATGCCCAGGAGCACAACTGACCTCGTGGACGCGCTGTCGCCGCTGCTGGAGGCCCACGGGCTGGACCTGCTCGACGTGGAATTACACGGGGCCGAACTGACCGTCTTCGTCGACCGTGAGGGTGGCGTCAACCTCAATGAGCTGGGCGAAGCCACCCGCGCCGTCTCCACCGCACTGGACGAGATCGATCCGATGCCGGGGCGCTACACATTGTCGGTATCGAGTCCAGGGCTTGAGCGCCGACTGCGCACACCGGCCCACTTCGCCCGGGCCGTGGGCGAGGCTGTCACCGTCCGCATCAAAGCCGGCACGGCGGACGTTCGCCGGATCAGCGGGACGCTCGCCGCGGCCGATGAGGCCGGTTGCACCCTGACCGCCGACGACCTGCCCGAAGGCACCCTGCGTATCGCCTACGACGAGATCGAACGCGCTCGCACCGTTTTTGAATGGGGCCCCCAGCCCAAGAGAGTGAGAGGGTGAAGCGGTCATGAGCAAGACCAATTTCGAATTCCTGGACGCGTTAGGCCAGATCGCCCGGGACAAGGGGATCTCGGTCGAAACGTTGCTCGACGCCCTGGCCAACGCCCTCGTGGCCGCCTACAAGCGCCGCCCTGACGCCGCCGAGGAGGCCGTGGTCACCATCGATCCCGACTCGGGGGAGATCCGCGTCTACGGCCAGGAACTGGACGAGGACGGCGAGGTCATTCGCGAGTGGGACGACACCCCGGACGACTTCGGGCGCATTGCCGCGCAGACGGCCAAGCAGGTGATCCTGCAGCGGATCCGTGAGGTCGAGCGGGACATGAAGTACGAGGAGTACGCCGGGCGTGAGGGCGACATCGTCACCGGGATCGTCCAGCAGACCGACAACCGCTACACGCTGCTGGACCTGGGCAAGGTCGAGGCCCTCCTGCCCCAGGCCGAGCAGGTCTCCTATGAGCGCTACGAGCACGGCACGCGGCTCAAGGCGTACATCGTCGAGGTCCGCAAAACCACCAAAGGCCCCCAGATCGTGGTCAGCCGAACCCATCCGGGGCTGATCAAGCGCCTCTTCGAGCTCGAAGTGCCCGAGATCTCGTCCGGGGTGGTCGAGATCAAGGCCGCCGCCCGTGAACCGGGTCACCGCACCAAGATCGCTGTTTGGTCCAACGACTCCAACGTGGACCCGGTGGGCGCCTGTGTGGGCGCCCGGGGATCGCGTGTGCGCATGGTGACCAACGAGCTGCGGGGGGAGCGGGTCGACGTGGTGCCGTTCTCGGACGACCCGGTCGAGCTGATTCAGAACGCACTGGCGCCGGCCCGCGTGCGAGAGGTGCGCCTGGACGAGGAGACCGGCACGGCCACCGTGGTGGTCAGCGACTTCCAGCTCTCCCTGGCCATCGGCAAGGAGGGGCAGAACGCCCGCCTGGCCGCCCGGCTGACCGGCTGGCGTATCGACATCAAGAGCGAGACGCAGTTAGCCGAAGAGGAAGCCGGGTATGAGGATCAGGAGTGGGCCGAGGGCGAGTGGGTCGAGGACGAGAGTGGCGAAATGATCTGGAAGCCCGCCGAGGGTGGTGAGGTGATGTCGGCCGAGGAGTGGTCCCACCAGTCCGAGGAACCTCCGGTGACCGAAGCGACCGAAGAGGCCGAGGCATAACGCCGACCCGGACCTGCGTCGGCTGCCGAAAAGCCCTGCCAGCCGACACATTGATCCGAGTGGTACGGCTCCCCGACGGGGAGCTGTCGGTGGATCGGAACGGTTCGGGGCGGGGTGCCTGGCTGTGTCGGGGATCGCCCGCATGCCTGGACCACGCCGCCCGGCACCACGCATTCGAACGGGCACTGGGAGCGTCGGTCGAGGCCAGAGCCATCGAACGGCTGCGTTCACACCTGAACCTGATGTGCGAGGATAGGGGGCTCGGCTGACACCGGGACCCGCACGGAACGAAGGACAAAGAGAACCACTTGCCGAAGAAGATCCGCGTCTATGAGCTGGCCAAGGAGCTAGGTCTCAGCAACAAGGAAGGGCTGGAATTGGCCCTGTCCCTTGGTATTGGGGTCAAGAGCCACTCGTCCTCCATTGAGGACGCTCAGGCGGACCGCGTCCGGCGTAAGGCCGACGCCGAGGGCCTGCGTCGTGAAGTCCAACCCGAGGAAGCACCGGCGGCCAAGAAGGCCGCGGCCAAGAAGGCGGCGGCCAAGAAGGCCCCGGCCAAGAAGGCGCCGGCCAA
>PNAT01000172.1:8868-12122 GCA_003169675.1 Acidimicrobiaceae bacterium | reverse complement strand
ACGGCCAGTTGATGGCGGAGTACGAGGATCTCCGCGTCCTTGGCCGCGGCATCTAACCGGTGGACACGAACGGCCTCGAAGACGCGCCGGACGAGACGGTAGAGGAAGGACAGGGCCATGGAGGGTGAGCGTCGCTGAGCGAGTTTCGGCTGGTCAAGCCGGGTTGAAGAGTTTCTGGACCCTTCAGGTAAGCTTTGGTACCAACTGTGTGTGGTGGGGTTCCTGGAAAGGGCAGAGTGGCGTGGCGGATGACCCCCTTCAGTTTTTCTTCAGCAGAGAGATTCTGGGTGAGATTGCTTGCCGGCTCTCGGGCGAGTACGAGAGAGGGTCGCCATTCCCCCACGTGGTGATCGATGAGATAGTGCCGGACTCAGTTCTTGACTGTGTGCTGAATGAGGTTCCCCAGGCCGGGACCGACGAGTTCGCGTCCCGCATGGATCCGACTGAGCATAAGTTCTCGCTCGCTGATGTCGAGCAGATGGGGCCAGTAACTAGGCATCTTCTAAGCGAATTCAACGGCGCACCGTTTCTCGAGTTCGTCTCCACCTTGACCGGCATCGATGGCTTGGTACCGGACCCCTACTTCTTCGGCGGCGGAATCCACCTGATAGAGCGCGGCGGCTATCTGAAGGTCCATGCCGACTTCAGCCTGCACCCCAGGCTTCACATCGACAGACGTCTCAACGCGATCATCTACCTGAACAAGAACTGGGGTCTGACTTACGGCGGAAACCTCGAACTGTGGGACGAGTCCATGGAGAGGTGCGTACGCTCGATCGAGCCGGTTTTCGGGCGGCTTGTCTTATTCCGAACAACGGGGGCGTCGTATCACGGCCACCCAGACCCTCTCAACACACCCGCTGGCGTGTCCCGCCGATCTCTGGCCCTCTACTACTACACCGGCCAAAGCGCCGATCTGGAGCGTCGGTATTCGACCGCATTTCAACGCCGGCCGGGAGAGTCTGTGCGGCGGACGGCGCATCAAGTGGCCTATAGGTGGCTTCCTCCGGTAGTGGTAGAGGCCGTGAAAAAGCGCCGCAAGACCGCCCGCTGAATTCTTCAAGCGACGGGCAACTCCAGGTGCCCGCCGGGTGGCCCAATGTATTTGTTGTAGAGCGGGTGGGTGAAGTCATGGAACGCCCACATGGCATCGCACCACTGTGCGGAGCGCGCCCGCTTGTGGGCGAACCCGCGGACTTCCGCGATCATGCGTGAGTCGTGGGACTCGTTGAACTCTCGGATCGCCGCCAGTTCGCCCACCTGGTCGTTGTGAAGCACCCATTCCTCACCAACAATGTCATCGAGGTAGCACCAGATCCGAGGCAACAGCGACTGATCGGGCCCGTCGAAGAGACCCAGCGCCGCCACCGTCGAGGAGTAGTAGTCGACGTCGATCGCGACAAATCCGATGGGTGGGTGGTCCTGGGACACGAACTCAGGGACGGTGACCGCCAGGTCGCCCAAGACGAGATTGGTATCAGGTGACAGCCGGGCCTTGAGCGCATCCACGTCCATAGGAAAAGAGCCGGCCTGCCAGTGATACGGCAGGTCGCGGAAATGCAGAGGAGGGGGAAGTCCGATCGAGCGGTCGAACCCGTGGACGTGAACCAGGACCCCTGTGGCCTCTGACGCCAGAGTGGCTAGCTGCTGCATGTGGACCAGACCAGCACCACCCGCCACGCCGACTTCAAGGACTGAGACATCCCGGAGCCCGAGTCGCCCTGCGAGTAGGGCGGCCTGTTGAACCCCGAAGGCGTAGTGCGGGCGAGGATACACGTCGAGCATGCAGCGCAGGTGGAACGACCCGAACGGTCGCGTGGGGGGCAGGCGCCTCCATGGCTCCCAAAGAGCGGTCATCGGTTGGTCGAGCACGCGGGGGCCATATCTGATGATCCACTGATGCCTCGGCGACCACGCGTTCGGGTCGTGTTCTCGCCTGCCACTCCGTCTCATTTCGGTGGGCATGTTAGCCGACGAGTGTCGCCCTGGACTACCCCCGCATTGACTCATTGAAAACCTCNNGAGGTTTTCAATGAGTCAATGCGCTCCCGCTAACCGTCAGCATGACATGGGGTAGTGCGGCCCAAGCGGCGGCGTCGAAAGCACAGGTCCTGGCAGCCCTCGGCGCCGCAACCAAGCTCCGCTCGAATGATGGCGATCAAAGCGCCGGGACTGGCGACGATGTCCAGTCGGGTGCCCAACCCGAGGCGGAGGTATGCAAGAATGTCGGGTGCGATGCTGGGTCGTCGTCGGGCAATGCTAGCGGCGGTCGCTCTTCTTCTCGCGTCGTGCGGGCGTGCCGCCACGCCTACCTCGGCACCGCCCCTAAAAGTAACCATTCAACACTGGGGACAGATGTACTCGCCGAACAGCGTCGTCAACTCGGATCTGCTCGTTCCGACACCGCTCACCCTACCCGGAACGGTCGTCCAGGTGGGCACCTCGAACTCCACCGAGTATGCCCTGCTCGCCAATGGCACGGTCTGGGCCTGGGGCCTGGGTTCCTTCGGCCAGCTCGGTGACGGCTCAACGACCGCGTCGGAGAACACTCCGAGCAAGGTGCAATTCCCTGCAGGGGTCAAGATCGCCTTCTTGGCCACCGACGTCATGCCCTTTGACACCGCGCTCGCCGTCGACACCAATGGGAACGCCTGGGGCTGGGGGTACAACAGCTACGGACAGCTCTGCCTCGGGAACCTCACCGAGCAGCTCGTGCCTACCAAACTGCCCTTCCACGGCGTGAGCGTCCTGGCGGGGGCGGGGGCACGCGCCTTCTATGACGCCTCGGGGACGGTCTATGCCTGCGGGAGCCAGGCCTATGGGGACTTGGGCGTCGGGAACTTCCACGAGGCCGTGATGGCCACCCCGGTGCCCGTTTCGGGTCTGGCCGGCAACGACGTAGTGGCCCTGGTCGCCTCTTGGGGCAACGGAGGCGCCCTTCTAAACGAAGGGACTTACCTCGACTGGGGCTACGACGCCCAAGGAGAGCTGGGCAATGGGACGGTTACGTCCAGCAGCGAGTCCAGCGGCAGCGACGTGCCGGTCGCCGTCCCCCTGCCGCTTCCTGTGACCGAGGTCGCCCAAGGGGGCTCGGACGCCAACAACGGCCAGACCCTGGTGATGCTCTCGAACGGCTCCTTGGCCTCGTGGGGCGACGGCAGCGAGGGGCAGCTCGGCAACGGCGCGACGGCCAACGAGGCGTCGCCGGTCGCCTTTAGCCCCCCGCCTGGGGTGATCTACGCTCATCTTGCTTC
>PNAT01000172.1:0-8860 GCA_003169675.1 Acidimicrobiaceae bacterium | reverse complement strand
GGGGGGGGGGGGGGCACTTCGTATGCCATTACCACGACTGGGGCCGTCTACAGCTGGGGGGTGAACGCGCAGGGCGACGTGGGAGACGGCCACACCGTCGACGAGTTGTTCCCGGTCATGGTCGCCTCGGGCATGAAACTCATCTCTGCCACCGCCTATGACGTCGTGACCAGCTGAGGGAGTGTGAAGAGATCCCGGCGCTTCCTGGTGCACGTACAGTCCACCAGACGGTGGCACTCAATCACACCAGGATCTACCACCGGAAGTGCATCGCTCGTCAGCGATGATATTGACCTGCCCACTATCTATACCGAGTCGACGAATCCCCAGTCAACATTTATCGAACAGGTTCTCGGTTTCGGTCCATTTATCCATCACGTTGGCGCGAACTTTGCACCACTGGACATCAAGTACATTATCTCAGCGAAGACAGTCGGCTGGCGCACCTACGCGAGTTGGTTGAGCGCCCAGAGGGATCTGTCAGTGGTCATCGACAACTCATCGCTGGAAGTATGGCGAAACGATTCACAACTTGTGGCAGTTGGCCGTCGAACTACCTCGGAGGTGGAGAGCCGCTCAGGATAGTCACCAGCGGCCACCAACAACGAGGCGGCGGTGACGACGCCGACGCCGTGCAATGCCGGCAGGCTGGGTGCGGTCTTCGCCACCAGGTCCTCAAGCTCGTCGATGCGATTCGTCTCCTCGTCGAGGTCCAAGACCCGTCGCCCGAGGCCTGGACGGAGAGCTTGGTGGCATACAACACCGGGTCGCCGACGGCGCGTGGACGCAGAGCTGCGGCCTCGTGAGCCAGCATGACCGTTGAAAGACCCTGGAGACGTTCTCGCAGCACATCAGGCCCGGCGAACGACAGATGACGGATCTGACACAGCGTCTTGGTCCGAACGGCGCGTGCCGAACGTCTAGTGACAAGCAGGGCACGGATGGCCTCGACGCTGCCGTCCCCGGTCTTGGCCAACCCCCTGGCTCGGCCGGACTGGGCGGCCCGGGCCGCCTCGACGGCGTCGGCCGGATCGGACTTCCCCCCCGGCGTCGGACTTGGCGGTTGGCCTTGTCCACCTCGATGACCTCTACGCCGTTGCGGTGCAGGTAGCGCGACGGGTCGGCGCCGTAGGCGCCGGTCCCCTCGGCCCCCACGCGGGCAATCGGACCGAACGAGCTCATCCACGCCAGCAGCCTTCGATACCCGGCGGCGCTGGCCACGAACGACTCGACGCCCAGGAAGCCGCCGACGGGATCCAGCGCTGCGGCAACATGGACGTCCAGGTGCGTGTCGATTCCGCCCGTCACCTGGCGGCCGCCTTCTACGATGGTCATCCCTTCTTTCGCTAATGGTCAAGGGGTGGCACGCACGTCCCGGGACGGAGCGACGGTGAACCCGGCCTGCGTCAACAGGCCGGACCATCACCCCTCCGGAACGGGGCGTGCCGTATTTGTCTCGGGCCACGATCGACGCGCTGCCGTCAAGATAGCCGAAGCGTCACTGCCACCACCGACAAGTCAGACCATGAGCCCGAGAACAACGGACCGTATCGGCGAAGCATCAATCAGCGGTGGATGCCGACCGGACCTTCACCATCATCACTGGTATCGCTCTTCGGTAGCGGTACGACGAGTATCAAGAGCATGATGATGCATGGAACAAATGGCAGCCAGTAGCGAAAGTTCGGCACGGAGCCAAAGGCAACAGTAAGCATCGACGTTGAGATCAACATTGACCCCAACAGGCCGAGACACACGCGCGACGAGAGAGATTTTGGGATGAGGGACCCTTGCTCACGAGAATCACGGGCGTTGCGGCCGCGTTTCTCTCGTGAGACTAATTGCCAGGCGGTCGAACGCCAAACGCCGCCGATGATGGCGAGCTGAGCATCCCCCCTTTGTGTGGAGGCATCGCGTAAGGAGTAGCGATGCCAGAGAAACGAAGAAGGTATGACCCAGACTTCCGCGCGGGGGCGGCGGGGATCGTGCGGGAGACCAACAAGTCGGTGGCCCAGCATGCCCAGCTGCGCATCGACACCGGACTGGCCATCTACTTCTGCGACCCCCACAGCCCATGGCAGCGGGGGACCAACGAGAACACCAACGGTCTGCTCCGCGAGTACTTCCCCAAGGGAACCGACCTCTCCAAGCATCATCCCGACGACTTGGCCGCGGTCGCCGCGGCACTGAACGGCAGACACCGCAAGACCCTCAGTTGGAAGACGCCCGCCGAAGCCCTCGATCAGCTTCTACAATCAGCTCAACAAGGCAGTGTTGCTACAACCCCTTGAACCTGGCGAATACACCGCCGATCTCTTCCGGGGCGCCTGTAGGCGGCTCGGGGTGATTCAGTCAATGGGCCGGGTCGGGTCTTGTTTCGATAACGCCGCTTCGGAAAGCTGGAACTCGACATTGGAGTTCGAGCTGCTCTCCCGCCGCCACTTCGCCACCAAAGCCCAGGCTCGAAGGGAGATCGCCACCTTCATCGACCGCTACAACCTCACCCGACGCCATAGCTCGGCGGAAATGCATTCCCCGGTCGACTACGAAGCCATATTGGTCGCGTGAGTCTCCGAAGCCTCCGAGAGCGCCCAAGCCGCGTGAAACCGTTCTCCAGGATCGTTTGTAGGCCACGCAATCCGGTCGACTGGTGCCGAGGTGCCCGACAATGACATGCTCAATCAACTATCCGGAAGCTTCCACGCTCCGGGGGGAAGCCCAGTCAGGAGAAATGAGCGGACTGTAAATGCGTAACGAGGGAGATGGGTCCTTTCAGAGCGTTCCAGCGGCTTATTCGCCGCGGGAATACTGGGAAAGGGTCGGGCGGCGGATGGGCTTGCGAGAGGAGAAGCGCTCTTTGGCCGGCGAGGAGAGCCCGTTCTATGACGTCAAGCGGTCGATGTTCCTCGAGAAGCTTCTCCAGCCGATCATCGGTGAGAGCGCCGAGACCTTCCTAGAGGTCGGATGTGGACCGGGTGGGAACTTGGCATGGCTCGAGAGCAGGGGCGTCACGGCCCTCGGGATTGACCTGACCTACGCGATGCTCCAGATCGCCCGTGAAAACGAGCTCACCAGACTGGTGGGGGGAGACGGGGGAGCCATACCGCTTCACTCCGGCTCCGTCGATGCGGCCATGACGGTGACCGTGTTGCAGCACAACGATGATGTGGCTGCAGCCAAGATCATCGGTGAGCTGGCCCGAGTCGCCAGGTCGCATATCCACATCTTCGAAGACACCGGTGTCGTCGCGGCCCATCGCCGTGCATCGCACTGGCTCAGGAAGCCCGAGTGGTACATCGCCGAGCTCCACAAAACGCATTTTCGCCTCCTGTCCAAGGAGCGCCTGCCGCTTGCGACGTCAGAGCTCCTCGCCAACCTTCTCCGCAGCGTCGCCAGGCGTCACGTACCCGAAGGTTCCGCTGTGCCGCAGAAACAGCAGAACCTGGAGGCTCAGCTCCTGAGGTTCACCACCCGCGTCGACAGCGTGATCCCACCCGTCGTAGGCCTCACGAGACTCTCATTCGTCCGCAGCGATGCCGGCTGAGGGTCTTGACCCTCCGTGAACCCCCGACCCGCATGACCCGCCGCGCATGGTTCTCGAGGGAGGATTTCGTCCTCGTCGCGTTCGGTCTCGTCCTGGGAGGGGCCGTCTACTTCCCCTTCTTCGACCTGGAGAGGATCTACTTCTTCGACTTCGTCCTGGGTCCCCACCACGCCGTGGTGCCCGAGACTGCCTACGGACTGCAAGGAGGGCTCGCCGCCGGCCTGCCCGTCAGTCTCCTCGTCAACCTTGTCGGCGTCCACCTGAGTTCGATCGGGTCCTGGTTCCCCCTCTTCGTCTTCTTTCCTATCGCCGCCCTGGGGATCTCCCGCCTCCTCCCCGACACGGGTCTGCTCCCCAAGCTCATCGCCGCCTGCTTCTACTGTGTCAACCCGTTCACGTTCGATCGGTTCTACGCGGGACAGGCCGCCATCCTCATCGGGTACGCCCTCCTACCCTTCGTCGTCCGCTCGCTGACCGATGGCTCAGGGGGTGGTTGGCGCCGGGGCTTCGCTTCGGGCGCCTGGATCGCCGCCTTGATCGGTTGTGGCGTGCAGTTCGCGTGGATCGTCCCGCCGGCGGCCGTGGTGGTCCTCATCTACAGGCGAGGTGCAAGGTCTGCACTCATCTGGGCGATCATTGCCGCGGCCACGGCCTTTTCGTCCTCGCTGTACCTCTTTGCCTCGGCAAGCTCCTCGAACGCAGGACTGCAGTTCGGACAGGGTGACCTCCAGGCATTCCGGACGAGCGGTGACCCCACCTTCGGTTTGTACCTGCACGTGCTGGGCCTGTACGGATTCTGGCGGACCAACCCGACCGAGCCGAAAGCGGACTTCTTCCACTTTTGGATCCTCGTCCTCGCCGCGATCATCGTCATCGCGGCGATCGGGGTCCGCGTGAGCCTGCGACGCCCGGACCGACGGCCGCTCGTCATCGTCCTTCTCGGTTCGGGCTTCGCCAGCTACTTTCTCGCTCTGGCGGGCAAGGCCCGTTCGGGAGCATCTTCACCTGGGCGTACTTCCACCTCCCCTTCTTCGAGGTCATGCGTGAGCCCGAGATCTTCCTGTGCGTGTTCGCCTTGGCGCTCTCGACGGCCAATTGCGAACCGACTCCATACCGCCTGCGTGGGCCAGAGCCGACGCCATCATGGGCACCGGCGGCGGGCAGATCCTTGCCTTGCCGTGGGAAGAGTACCTGTCGTTTCCCTTCAACAACGAGCGCACCGTCGGCAACCCGATGAGCGATCTGTTCCGCCGCCCCGTGATCAGTGGCGATGACATCAATCTGCCAAGCGTGTACTCCAACTCGACCGTCCTGCGTTCGGAATTTCTCGAGTACGCCTTCGCTCTCGGGCCACGGGTGCGCGATTTCGGCGCGAGCCTGGCCCGCCTCGACATCAAGTACGTCGTGCTCGCCAAAGTGACGTACTGGAATAGCTATGAGACATGGCTCTCTCGGCAGTCCGACCTCACCCTGGTGTTCCGCTCTCCTGATCTCGTGGTGTGGAGAAATGACTCCCCCGGAGTGGTGTACGGGACGAGGACGACGAACGGTGTCCTTTCCGTGGGGTTGGCCCATCTCCTCACCAATGGCCCTTCGCCAGCCTTGAGCGGGCCACAGGATGCCGTGAAGGTGTCGCCCACCGAATACGAGGTGAAACCGGGACCTGCGCGTTGGATAGAGCTCTCCGAGCGCTACGACCCCGGGTGGACCCCGAACGGCAAGCCCGGGCGTCTCCTGCCTGAGGGCAATATCGGCTGGCCGATCGGCCACGGCGGGGCAACGATCGTCTTCAACCCCTGGCTGCGGGTCCGGATCGGCTATGCCGAGTCCGCAGTTGCATTCCTGGCCACACTCCTTGCGGCGGTGGTCGTGCGGCGGCGCCGCGGCGGCGTTACGGTGCCCGCAACCGGTGACCCCGTCGTCGTGGTTACCGCACCCGAAGAGGCGATGTGCGATGCCTGATCGGCGCCCCTGGGACCCGCGCCACGGTGCGGCGGACGACGTGCCCCGAGTGGGCGTGGTCCTCGTGTCGTGGGAGCAGAGCGAGGACGACCTCCGTTTCTTCTTCGCGCAACTGGAGAAACTGACGTGGTCATCACGGAAGACCTGGCTGGTCAACAACAAACCGGGGAGAGATCTCTCCACCTTCTCGGAACTGAGCCAGATTGTCGATTCACCGTCCAACCTCGGGTGGACCGGCGGTGCGAATCTCGGGGCCAAGGCCGCACTAGATGACGGCTGTACCCATGTCCTCTTCATGAACACGGACGTGAAGGTGTTGCACGACGACCTAGTGCAGAGCCTGCTCTACCCGTTCGAAAGGGAAGCGCGATGCGGGTTAGCGAGTCCTGGCATAGTGCTGTGGCCCAACGAGCACCTGATCTGGTACCGGGGCGGCAGATGCCGCCGTCCCTTCTGGGTTCCTCGACATCCGGGAATTGGCCGGCCATGGAAGGCTCCGAACCACAGCATGCAACCGACCGACATCGTGGTGGGTTGCTGCGTCCTTGTATCCGCGGACGTCCTGAGGGATACGGGTGGGTTCGACGAGCAGCTGTTCATGTATTTTGACGATCCAGACCTGTCCGTGCGGGCCCGGGAAGCGGGCTATCAGTGCTTCCTCGTCGACGAGCCATTGATGGCCCATGCAAAGACGGGACGATCGCTCTCGCCTTTGGAGGCGTTCTATTTCGGCCGGAACGCGATCATTGTGGCGACCAAACACGAGGCAGGCCTACGCCGAGCCGTCGCTCTTGGCACACAGTTGGCGGTCATGCCCGGAAATCTCTGGCGGGCCGACAGCACCAGGAGTCGCAAGGAATTCGTTCGCGGCACCATAGAGGGACTGCGGATGTGGCGGCGGGTCGAGCGTGCAGGGGTCTCGACCGCTGCGATCCGGCAATCGTTATCGACCCCAGGCGAACCCTCTTCTACCGGTTTACTCGACCGGCACCGGCTCGTTGACCTGACGCGCCGGCCGCAGTACCCGGCCGAGGTTGGCGACGAGATTGACGGCGGTCCCGGAGCCGAGCACCAGCAAGGGAAGTGACGCGACTTTGACGACGCCGGGCTGGCCTACCCAGACCCCGATCACCAGCTCGACGGCAATGGCGACGAGGGTGACGATGCCGATGCCTCGAAAGCTCGACTGTCGAGCTCGAACCATCCAGAGGATGTACGTGCAACACGCGGTGGCGGTCGCCGAGAGTGCGAACGCAAATAACTTGAAGTGGCTCGTATGAAACTGGTTTCCAAGGAGCACGGTGAGGATCGCCTGCTCGAACAACGTCAATCCACCGGTGCTCACGACGCACACGGCGAAGATGCTCCCCAGGCCCGTCGCCGCCGTGCGGCGGTCCCGTGTGCGGGCGAGGGCGGCACAAAAGCCGCTGGCGATCGGACCCGCCAGGAAGACCATGCCATTAGCGAGCAGGTTGGCGGCCCCGAAGCTCCCCACGACGACACCGGGATTTCGTCTGTCCCAGATCGCCACTCTGGACCACCCTGTTCTACGTCAAGAAGTGTAGGTCACGTGAGGGCCTGAATGGTTACCCGGCAATGGGGGATGGTCAATAGGCCAACAAAACTTTCGATAGACTTTTGGGTCGCGTGTCCGACGACTGGATCTGCGGCCGGATGCCTGACTTTCGGCGGGAAAGGCTAATTGGCGTTGCGGATCCTTGAAGGCAGTTGGTCTACAAAAATCGGCCATCGAAGACCAGGGCGATCGAGCCGTGGCAGATTTCGGCCCGTCTCAGCGCAATTCGCCGCTCTCCTTCTGGGGGCGGCGGCTTCCTTCAACTTGCTCGGGAACGTCGCCTTCCACAGCATTGTGGCCCGAAAAGGTTCAGTCAGCAGTTACGGGGTCACCTCTCTTTTCTTGGCTTTCGGAGTCCTGGCGGGAGTGTTGGGTTCGGGTTTCCAGTACGCCACAGCACGCCGTGTGGCTCACCAAAACGCAACACAGTCCAGTGAGTTTGGTCGAGTTGCTCCCTGGCTCGCACTGATGGTGCCGATTACTCTTCTGGTCGCACTCGTAAGGCCAATTGGCGAGTTTGTTCACGTCAGCAATTTGCCCGCAGTGTTGCTATGGGGTGCATATATTTTCTTGACTATTGCGCAGGCGGTTCCACTCGGCATGTTGACTGGAACGCGCTATTTCCGAACTCTGACCGTCCTCGTATTCTTTGGTGTCGCAGTGAGGTTGGCGTTTTTTCCTCTTCTTACGAGCGGGCACCAAACAACAGAGTCAGCGCTTTTGGCATCCGTTCTGTCAACCGCGGCCGCTACCGTCCTTGCGGTGGTGGTTGTTTGGCGCTTCCGCGGAGGCTTGCGGTCAGATCCACCCGAGGGGATCATTACCGGCACACCAGCTCCCTCATCCGAAGGGATGGTGGGAGCGCTGCTTGGGGCGGCACTTTGGGGAACATGGATCCTCGGGCTCGTATTTGCGCGCCACTATCTAAGTGCCAATGCCGCTGGAATATTCAGTGTCGGACATACTGCAGCGGGCGGCATCCTATTCCTCACTGCCGCTGTGGCAAATGCCTATATCCCGGCCGTCCTGCGAAATCCGCGGAGCCTTCGTCCGGTGGTAAATGGGCTCCTGTTGACGGTGGCGATATCTGTGGTCTCGACGTTGGGATTGGTGGTGCTTGGGCCGACGATCTTTACGCATATATACGGTCCCCGGTATCTGCTCTCACGTACTCTCTTCTTAGCGCTGGGACTCTCGGTTTCACTCGTGTCATGTGCGACCTTCGTCCTTTGGGCGGCTCGGGCGCAAACAATGCGCCACGTAATTGGTCAGCGCACCCTCTACTTGATCATGCCGGTCGGGCTGGTCATGGAAGTCGCCCTTGGAGTGTTTTGGCATAGCAGCGCCCTTGCAATTGCGATGGGTCCCGGTGTCGCCGTCACTGTGGGCGTCGTCGTTGGACTGCTGGTCGATGCATTTCAACGTTCGACGAACCCCACAGCTGGTGTCGAATATTGACAGTTCGTTCGATTGAGCATCGGTAAGGGCCCGCCACGATTTTGATTACGCGTTCGGTGCTGGGGCCAGCGTGTAGTGGTTCCAGTTACCGTGGAACTCATGGCGAAAAAAAGCGGGAGGGCTGACCTTGCGCGAGCGGGGACTCATCCTTGAGAACTGAGTTCCCCCAGTCTCGCTCGGACTTCTGATGGACTTGGTAGCGATTGTGCTGGCGAAAAAGCGTAACGGCACAGGCGTTGTCCAACGTGCGAGACAAGCCGTTCGCTAATGCAAGTTAGCGATCACTTACCTCCGGAAAGGCTCTAGGTGGTTGGTGTCTT
>PNAT01000052.1 GCA_003169675.1 Acidimicrobiaceae bacterium | reverse complement strand
GGAAAGAGGTGGCCGCTCAGTCTGGGGTGAGCGCCTCGACCCTTACGAGGATGGCCCAGGGAAAACGTCCCGACGTCGATGGGCTAGCCGCGCTTGTCACCTGGTCCGGGCTCGATGCCGACGACTACGTGAGGTCTGACGAGGGTCGGCCTCAAGCCGAGCCGCTGGCAATGATCTCGACCTACCTGCGGAGCGATCGGAACCTCTCGCCGGAGTCGGCGCGGGCGCTCGACGAGTTGGTGAAGGCGACGTACGAGAGGTTGAGAAAGCACTGACATGGGATACCGGCGGGGTTTCAAGAGCGAGGCGAACTCCATCGCCCGCGAGATCCGGGAGGAACTCGGGCTCACTGCGCTCGACCCTCTTGATCCGTTCGCGCTCGCCAAACTCCTCGCCGTGCCTGTGATTGGGCTCTCGGACTTCAGCGCCGATGCGCCTTTCGCCGTCTCGCATTTCCAGACCGTGGAGGCGGAGGTCTTCTCCGCGGTGACCGTCTTCGACGGGGCTCGACGACACATCGTCCACAACGATTCGCACTCGCCGGGCAGGCAGGCCAGCAACGTCACTCACGAGCTTGGTCATGCTCTCCTCCTGCACGACCCAAGCCCCGCCCTCGATGACCGTGGCTGCCGCCTGTGGAATCAGAACATCGAGGATGAGGCCCAGTGGCTCTCGGGAGCGCTTCTCGTAACCGAGGACGCCGCCTTGTCGATCGCCCGCGGTGGTGGCTCGGTCGCGGACGCGGCTGCTCGGTTTAGGGTCAGCGAGCAGATGATCATCTACCGGTTGAACATGACCGGCGCCAAGAAGCGGGTTGCTCGGTCACGCCACCTACGGGTCGTTGAGTAGTTCCGTCCGGGCCAACCTGGGCAGGCACTCGTCTCTTCCGATTACTTGTCGCTCGCTCCCGCGGCGGGATCGAGGCCCACGAGTCGTGCGAGAGAGGCTTTAGGCACGAGCACCCGACGTCCGATTCGGATCGATGGGATCTCACCCCTCCGGACCGCCTCGTACGCAGATGCGCGGCTGATCCCCAAGCGGGCCGCCGCCTCCTCGACCGTCAGAGTCAGGCGATCCGGGCCGGTTGTGATGACGCCCGCGGATCGGCCGGCGCCACCCGGCTCGTCAGTCCTGGCGCCAGCGCCTGCGCCGAGCCCGCGAAGGGCATCCGCCAGGGCAAGCGGCTCGCCGGCCCAGAAGGCGGGATCGCCGATCGCCGCCAGCTCTTCGGGGTCAGACGTTCGTCCTGACGGATCGGCAATGACCGCTCCTTGGCTAGAGCGGCCGAGGATCTCGGCGAGCTGCTCAGACCGGGCTGCCCAAGACCCGGCGTTGACAACGGTGACCGCGGCTGGGCCGCCCTCCGTCATGTCGACCCGACCTTAGATCGTGCTTCGAGGCTCGGTGGTGGTTGCCCGGCTGGACCAAGGACCCGGCCGAGGATGGCGGCCGCCGCTCGATCCCGCTCTTCGATGACGTGGCTGTAGACGCGGAGGGTCAGCGAAGGATCGGAGTGACCGAGCCGGCCCGCCACCGTCCGCACGTCAACACCGGCACCGATGAGCTGAGTCGCGGTGAAATGCCGAAGATCATGGAGACGGACATCCTTGAGACCAAGGCCGTCGCGGACTCGGATGAAGAAACCGGTCACGTTGTCCGGCCGGAATGGCGTGGCACCGTCGACATGAGGCGAGAAGACGAAGGCATCGTCGGCGATCTCGGTCCCGGCTTCGGATGCCCATTCGTTCACTCGGGCGCGGTACTGGATGAGCAGCGCAACGCCAACTTCGTCAAGCGCCACCGAACGCGAGCGATCCGTCTTGGTCGATTTCTCGGACAGACCTCCGGGGACGACGATGACGGAGCGGGAGACCTCCATGTCCCCTCGCTCCAGGTCGATGTCAGACCAGCGGAGGGCGCACAGCTCGCCGCGTCGCATGCCGGTGAGAGCACCGAGCATCAGCAGCGCCGCCAACCGTGGGTCACGCTCCTCCGCCGCCTCGATGACGGCACGCACGACATCGACCGATGGCGCCTTGACCCGACGCTGCGAGACCCGGGGCGGCTTGGCCTGCTCAGCGATACTGGTCCGGACCCATCCCCACCGGACGGCTTGATGCAGGGCCGCCGAGATGATGGCATGGTGGTTGCGGATCGTCTTCGGCGTCTTTCCTGCGGTCTTCATCGCGCCGTACAGATCGTCGAGCTGCTTGGCGTTGAGGCGGGTGAGCGGGACCTTGCCGAGGGCAGGCCGGATCGTCTGCTCGATCTGCGCCCGGTAGGTGCGCATGGTCGTGGGCGAGAGGTCCAGGCGCTCGCACTCGATGAGCCAACGATCGACGAGTTGCCCAAACGAAGCACCCATGCCGTCGGAGCGAGGCGCCTGCTTATCAATCAGATCCCGGAGTGCTTCGTCGGCTGCTTTGGCACTGCCGTAGACGGTCTTCGAGACCTGGCGAGGCTTACCCGAAACGGGGTCGCGTCCAAGGTAGGCCCGGACCTCCCAGACACCCTCACGGCGCTTGCGCTTCGTCCCTCGCACAAACCCCAAGCGTAGCCAGGATTAGGGATAGAAGTAGGGACAGCTCTCCGGACGCTGTAGAGCCCTCCCGGCTGGGAGGGCTCTGACCAGGTACTTCGTTGGTGGCGGGGGTAGGATTTGAACCTACNNGCTCCACCCCGCGGCGAAGGAGGCCAGTGTACACCTGCCACAAGAGCCCGACCAGGCGCCGGGCTCCTCCTCAGAGCGGCTGGGGGGAGGGAGGCGCCGGTGGCGGTGAGGCCGGGTCAGCTGCCGCTGCCGGTGGAGGGGGCGGCGAAGAACCGGGTGCCGCCGCGGCGGCGGGAGGGGCGGGCGCGGCGGTGGGTGCCGCTGCGGCTGACTCGGGCGCCAGGGTGATGGCTCCGTGCTCGGACTCGTGCGCTTGGAGGGCCGCCACCAGGCGCTCGACGTCGGCTTCGGTGCTGGGAGTCTCCCGGCCGGTCTTGGCGGCGTAGAAGGCGGCTCCGAGGTCCCGCAACATCCCGTCGCCTGCCTTCTTGGCCTGCATGCCGTCCATCTTGGCCTGGCCTTTTTGGGCCGCGTCCTTGGCCATCTCCGTCGCCGCGGTGGCCTGAGCCTTTACCTTGTCGAGCAATCCCATCAGTTCATCCCTTCGTCGCTCCGAGCATTATGAGCATTGCACGCCGAGTCCACCACTGCTCAACGGGGCGCCGAGGCGGACGCCAGCGTCGTCGTTGCGGTCCCTTTGGTGCCGGTGCCGGTCGGTGCGGTGGTGGTGGTGGTGGTGGAAGTCTTCGCGCTCTTGGCCTTGGCCGGCGTGGTGGTGGTTGAGGAGGCCGCCGAGCCCGCGCCAGACGAGGATCCAAGCGCATGTTGCGCGTCGGCGATCTGCACCTGCATGGCGTCGATATCGGCCTGGTAGGTCCCGAGGTCACCGGCCTTGAGGGCGGTCAAGGCCTGGCTGTACAGGTTCTGAGCCTGGGCCAGGAAGCCCGCCACGGACGTCGGCACGGTGCCGGTCGTTGGACCGGTACCCGTTGGGGGAACACCGGTCCCGGGCGCTGCGGGCGTGGTCACCGTGTTCTGGAGCACGTCGCTCATGGTCTGCGCCAGGGTCGAGTCGATCACCACACGCTTACCCAGCACGCCGACGACGTACTCGAGTTGGGGCAGCGGGTTGGTGGTGGCCGAGACGTAGAGGGGCCGCAAGTAGACCATCGCCTGCCCCACGGGCACCATCAGGGTTTCGCCCAACAGGACCTGTGATCCCTTCGTATCGAGCAGCGAGATGTCCTTGGACACTGTGCTGTTGGCGTCGATTGACGCGTCCGCATTGGCCGGGCCCTCCGTACCCTGCGGGGTTTGATAGACGGTGAGCTTGCCGTAGGAGCCCGGATCGGAGCCACCGACCATGAATGCGGTCAGGTTGAAATTCTGTCCCGAATTGGTGGAGTTCGACTGCGAGGCGGGCACGAATCCATTGGTGATGGTGAAGGCCTGGGTCGAGCTCCCGGGGAGGGAGAACACCTGGTACAGCGGAGCCATGCGGGCCGGATTGGTCGAGATCACCTGGCCCTGGGAGTTGAGCGTGTTCTCAGCCAGGAGCGCCTGCGACTTCGGACCGGCGCCCGCGGTCGGCGACAGCTGCCACGCATCGCTGGACGAGTAGAAGGCCGACGGTGTCGTCAGGTGATAGCGACCGTAAATGGCCGATTGGATGGAGAAGATGTCCTCGGGATAGCGCAGGTGGGCCTGCAGCAGCGGGCTCATGTCCGAAAGCGGCGTGAACAGGTGGGGGAACGCCGCCTCATAGGCCTGCAGGATGGGATCGGCGGGATCGGCGTTGTAGAAGGTCATCTTTCCCGTGTAGGCGTCAATGACCACCTTGACCGAGTTCCGCACGTAGTTGTAGCTCCCTTGCAGATTGCTCTGGATCGCCACCTGCTGCGTGTTCGCATTCTGCGAGTAGGGGTAGTTGTTGGTCGTGGTGTAGCCGTCGACCACCCAATCTATGTGCCCGTTGTCCACCACGGCGTAGGGATCGTGGTCGAAGGTCAGGAACGGCGCCGCCTTCTGCGCCATCTCCATGGGGTCCCGCACGAACATGATCCGCGACTTGTTGCTGATCTGGTCGGAGATCAGGAGGTTGAAGTCGCCGGTACGGAGGAAGAAAGCGGCCCGTTTGATGAATGACGACATCTGGACCCCTCCCCCGCCCGCGTAGTGGCTCTCGACGTTGCTGTTGTCCGCCCGCTGGTAGTCAACCTCGGGTTGCTTGGTGTCAGCGACCACGTAGCCGCTGTCACCGAGCCCGAAATAGACGTTGGCTTGGGTGATCTTGGGCAACCCTTGCGAGGACGTCGGGGGCGTCTGGCTGATGCCGTAGACCGGGTTACTGGCCGTGGTCTGGTTGGCCAGGGCCACCACGGCCCCGTTGCCGTGGGTGAACTGCAGGTGGGTGTTCACCCATGACGAGGAGGGCAGGCTGGCCGTGGCGATCTGGCGCACGCCGATCACCACCGGCGTCAACTTCCCGCCCACCGTGTAGCGGTCCATGCTCACCGATTGGAAGGTGTAGTACGAGCGGATAGCCTGCTCACGCAGGAATGTCTGCAGCGTGATGGTCCCGTTGGGATCCCATTGCCGGATGTTGCCGATGGTGGTGCTGGCCTGGTTCACCGTGTCGGCCGACACCGAGGTGGTGGCCGCGAAATTGCTCACCTTGACGTGACCCAGTCCATAGGCGGCCCGCGTTGCGTCAATGTTGCGCCGAATGAACGGCGCCTCCAGCGAGCTCTGCGCCGGCGTGACCTTGAGGGTCTGCAGCAAGGCCGGATAGATGACGCCGACCACGAGTGCCACGAAGGCCCATATCCCCACCGCCAGGATGGGCAGCGTCCAGCCCTGCCGGCGGATGTTGAACAGCAGGATTCCGGCCGCGAAGACCGACACGTAAATCAGCAGCTGCTGCGCGGGGAGCCGGGCGTGCACGTCTGTGTAGCCCGCTCCGTTGACGTAGCCGTCTTGCCCGTTGACCAGTGACCAGCGTTGCAGGAGGTATCCGGCGGCTTTGGTCAAGGCGATGAGGGCGAGCAGCACGGAAATGTGCGCCTTGACCGCCGGCCGCACGCGCGGGAAACCCCGCTGGGCCACGATCCCGCCGTTGAAGTAGTGGAAGACGGTCGCCACGATCAGCGTGACGATCAGGATGGCCAAGGTCCAGTCGACCACGAAGCCCAGGAAGGGGAGCTTGAAGACGTAGAAGCCCACGTCCTTGTGGAACTGCGGGTCTCTCACCCCGAAGGAGCCGCCATGGCGGAAGAGGATCCAGTTCTGCCACTCCCCGATGGTGCCCGACGCCGCTATGAGGGCCATGACGAAGGCCAGAGCGATGTACACCCGGCCGGCGTAGGGGCGAACGAACTGCTGATAGCGCCGTACCAGTTCGTCCTCCTGGGCCAGGACGATGTCGTCCCCGGTCAGGCGGTCGCACACCACCAGATTGACCCAGAGCACGGCGAAGAAGATGGCGCCGAAGGCGCCGAAGAGTCCCAGCTTGATCACCAACAGGGTCGAGAAGACGTAGTGGAAATTCACCGACGAGAACCAGAGGCCGTCGGTGTAGATCCCGGCCAGCGAACGCACCGACACCAGCAGGATGATCAGGACAACCACGATCCCGAGCACCCACCACCGGCCCCGCCGGAATCCCGGCACGGGGCGACCAGCGGTCAGATCGCGGGGGATGCGCACACAACGAGCCTAATGTCCACCACCGGTCCCGCATGGGCCGGGCGCCGTGACCCAGCGGAGGCGAGAAGGCCTGGTCAGCCGGTGACCGGCGCCACGAGACAGCGACAACCCGAATGGGCCGGTGGGTAGGGATGGCCCGTCGGGAACGCTTCCGAGACGGCGACGGCGCCGGCCAGCGCGTTGTCGTCACAGTCCGAGCAGCCGTCCGCCGAAGCCGCCACCCAGCGCACCGTGCCACCACTTCCGGCGGCCGCCGCCACTCCGGCCGAGAAGGCCTGGAGGGAGAAGTCCCCCACCAAGCGCTCTATGCGCTCGCCGCGCCACTCGCGGAATGCCGCGCCGACCCGGTCGCCCAGGTCCTCGGTGCCGTCTTCAATCCGTCGGCGCAACATGGTCACCACCGAGCGGGCCAGGCCGGAGGACGAGAGGTCGACGGCGGCACCGGCCGGGATGGATCCGGCTTGCCCACCGGCGAACACCGTGCCGGCGGCGAAGGCATCGACCAGGTGGCCGTGGGCAGCCGAGGTGAAGACTTCCAGGTGGGCGTCCTCGGAGCCGAGGAGGACCGCCCCTTCGGTCGACGGCGCGCTCCGCAGGACATCGAGCAGACGGTTCTGATCGTCCCCCAGCGCCCGCTTTATGTGCCGGCTGAGCTGGGCGGTCACCGGAGCGAGCAGCTCGTCCCGCCGGGCCATCAACGGTGCGTCCGGGTTGGGTATTGCCTCGGCCTCGAGCTCCGCCTCCCCTTGTGGACCTGCTCCGGCCGCTGGGTCGGCCGGTGAAGGAGGTTCGGCCTTGGCTCCGGGCTCGTCGCTCCCCGCCCGGATGCGAGCGAAGAGCTCATCGACCGAAGGAGCAACGCCATCGTGATCGGCGTCCTCGCCTGCCGCGGCATCGGGAGCCTCCTGGTCGTGTGGCCCATCGCCGTCACCGTGCAATCGGGCCTGGTCCCCGGCGGCCAACGCGGCGGCCCGGGCCTCGTCGTCGGTCCGTTCCAATTGCGCCAAAATGTCGCCAACCTTGTCCCCGACACCGTGCACCGAGGCCGCCATCTCATCACGGGCGGCCCGCAGTTGCTCTATCTGGATGGTCAGGGCGCGGCGGCGCGTGGACAGGTCGGCCAGCACCCGCCGGCGCGCTTCTTGTACCTGTTCGAGCAGGGAGCGTCCCTCGTCCTTGGCCCGGTTGATGATGTGCTCTCCCTCGGCGTCCGCTCCGGCCAGGATCCGTTCCCGCTCGACCCGTGCCTCCTTTTCCGCGTTGGCGACCATGAGCTCCACTTCAACCACGCGCTCGGCCGAAGCGGCCTCGGTGCGGGCCTGGAGCTCATCGACTTGGCTCTGGGCATCGCGCAGGAGGGTGGCGGACCCTTCTTGAGCTTGCGCCACGATGCGAGCCGCTTCCTCATGGGCGTGGCGCAGGATCTGCGCGCTGTGCTGACCGAGTGACGCCGTGAGCGTCGCCTCGTCCACCACCGGATGCGCCGCCCGCTCACCGGCTTCCGCCATGGCCGCCCGGAGTTCGGTTTCGCGCTCCTCGAGCGTCTCGAGGCTGCGGGCCACCGACTGCAGGTAGGCCCGGACCTCGTCGGTGTCGAAGCCGCGGCGCGCGATGGCAAAGGAGTGCCGCGCGATGTCGCCGGTCGAGATGCGGGATGAGGAAATGGGAGGACGGCCTTCTGGCATACCAAAGACTACGGCGCCGCCTGGGTCGACAGGTGGCTTGCCGGCGCGTTTCCCCCCAGTCCCTTCAATATCTTCAGCGCCTGGTCCAGCGACGACACGGCATAGACGTGCAAGGCGGGTGTGGCTTTGGATTCAGCCGCCCCGAGCTCCTCGGTGGGCACGAAGAAGATCGTGGCACCCGCACGCTCGACCGCGACCGTCTTCTCGGCCACGCCGCCGACGTCACCCACCGCACCCTGGGGGTCGATGGTGCCGGTCGCCGCCACCACGCGGTTCTGAATGAGGCGCCCCCCCGTGAGCTTGTCGATGATCCCGAGCGTCATGGAGAGCCCGGCCGAGGGACCCCCGATGTTCCTGGTGTGCACCGTCACCTTGACGGGGAAACTCCAGTTGAGCTGCGTCTGGGGCTGAATCCCCAGGTAGGCGGTGGGCGCCGTCGGGGCCTGACCACACCCGGTGTCCGACAGGCCCCGGGGTGGTGTCCCGAGGGTCAACGACTTTACGACCGTCGGACCGGGAACGAAGTCGCCCACCCCGTTGAGCGACGACTGCTCCACGGCGAGGCTGGCCGGGGTGCCGGGCACCTTCCCGTGCAGCGCGTTGATCAGGGCGCAGTCGGTGGGGGTGGCGACGCCATCGACGCTGGTGATCACCTGGCCTACTTTGAGGACCCGTTGCGCCGGTGACCCCGGGGTGATGCCGAAAATCAATGTCCCTCCGTTTTCGGGGTTCACGACGTAGCCCAGGTGCGACAGAGCGGCCGCCGTGGCGGAGGACTGGGCCTGCGCCATCTCCAGGTAGCCCTGGGCGATGAACTGGTCCTGGGGCGTCGAGGGCCCCAACAGCTCGGCCGCTGAAATCACCTCGCTGTCCGAGGAGAAGAAGTGGTACTGCAGGTAGGACAACGCCGTCAGTTGTGAAACGTAGACGTCGGTCAGGAGGATCTTCCCGGTCAAGGGGTGGTCGAGGGAGGCCGGTACCTCAATGAATGGCCCCACCGGCGTGGCGTCACCCGGAGTGATGGCGTAGTAGTTGACCGTCACGCTCGCCAGCACCCACACGATGGCCGCAATGGTCAGGCCGATGACCGCCAACACGACGGGCCAGAGCGGCCAGGACCGGCCCGTGCTGACGGGCGCGGCGAAGCCGTCATTGGGGGGGATGGCCGCAGCCTCCCCCGCGGCAGTCGCGTCAAAGTCGGACATACTCGGATCGGTGAGCGCCGATCCTGCCACGGAACCGGGAAAACGCCGGCGCGCCTTGCGGCGCCGCCAGGTCATTGCGGCCGGTCACACCGGAGGGGTGGCGGTGGCCCGCCGGGGGCTGACGGACACCGATCCGGACGTGCAGGCAGCCGCCCTCGGTGCCCTGGCCCGCGCCGGGGCGCTCACCGTGACCGACGTCGCCCGAGCCCTGGCCGACGGCGCGCCGGCCCTGCGGCGCCGGGCCACCGACGCCGCGCTCGCCGTGGGCGGCCCGGGTTCGCGATCCACGCTCTTTCGTGCCCTGGAAGTGGCACTCGGTGACCCCGATCCCCTGGTGGTCGTCGGTGCCGCCTGGTTCCTCGGCGAGCGACGGGTGGCCGCGGCCGTCACGCTGCTGGCCGAGACCGCGTCTGGCCACGATGACGTGCGCTGCCGCGAGGCGGCGGTGGCCGCGCTGGGGGCCATCGGCAATCTGGACGGACTGCCCGCGGTGCTGGCCGCCCTGGACGACAAGCCGACCATTCGCCGGCGGGCCAGCGTGGCCCTGGCCGGCTTCGACGACCCCCGGGTAGAACCCGCCCTCCGTCGGGCCGCAGCGGACAAGGACTGGCAGGTCCGCCAGGCCGCGGCCGAACTGCTGGCCGACGAGGGGGCCTGAGCGCGACCCTCAGTCGTCGGTGGTGAAGAGCCGCTTGAGACTGTCGAACGACTCGAGGCACAACCCGGCGCCCTGCACCACGCACTCGAGCGGCGTATCCACCAGGTGCACCGGCACGGCCGTGGCGTCGGCCACTCGTTGGGTCATGCCCCTCAGGAGGGCGCCACCCCCGGTGAGGTGCACACCCTGGAACATGATGTCCTGAGCCAGTTCGGGTGGGGCATCGCCCAGGCAGTTGGCCGCCGCCGCGATCACCGACGTCACGTTCTCCTCCAGAGCCCCGCGTACTTCTTCGGGTGACAACAGCACCGTCTTGGGCCGTCCGGTCGCCACCTCGCGCCCCCTGATCTCAGCCCCCTGCTCCCCTGGGTAGGGAAACGCCGAGCCGATGGCCAGCTTTACCGCTTCCGCCGTACGCTCGCCGATGGCCACGCCGTGCTCGTGGCGGACGTAGGTCTGCAGCGCGGCATCGAAGTCGAAGCCCCCGCAGCGCAGGGCCCGCACGGCCACGACGCCCCCCAATGAGATGACGGCCATCTCGGCCGTGCCACCTCCGATGTCGACCACCATGTTGCCCACCGGCTCGTGGATGGACAGGCCGGCGCCGATGGCGGCCGCCATGGGCTGCTCAATGAGGAAGCTGGCCGAGGCACCGGCTCGCCGGGCGGCCTCCTTGACGGCACGCCGCTCGACCGCTGTGATGGCCGACGGCACGCAGATCAGCACCTTGGGCCGGTTCAGCCGGCTGACCCCCACCCTGTGCAGCAGGACATGGAGCATGCGCTCGGTCACCTCGAAGTCGGTGATGGCGCCACCGCGCAGCGGTCGCTCCGCCACGATGTACCCCGGGGTGCGCCCGATCATCTGCCAGGCATCCATCCCGATGGCCAGCACCTCACGGGTGCGCGAATCGAGCGCCACCACGGTGGGCTCGTTGAGCACCACGCCCTTGCCCTTGGCGTAGACCAGCGTGTTGGCCGTCCCGAGGTCGATGGCCAGGTCGCGCGACATGAAGCCTCATGGTACGGCCGCACGGGGCCGCGACCTCATTTTGACGCCCGGTCTCGGTAGCCTCCACCGAGTGAGCCGCACACCCGAGGAGTCGCCGCAGGGCGATCCGGGACCGCACGGCGAGGGCGAATTCCCCGAGGACGCCGAGGCGACGCACCGCGGATGGATCGACCCCGACGACCGGCTGTGGCGCCATCCCAGCGAGGTGGCGGGTGCCTCGGCACGGGTCTCCGCCCCACCGGCGCCCCTGTTGGGGACCCACCGCTCCCGCCTGATGGTCCTGATCGCCACGGGCGCCATGGCAGCCGCCGCGACCTGGGTCATCATCCTTCTTTCCCTGGCTTCGGATCACCCCGCACCGACGACCGGCTCAGGCGTGGCGTCGGATGCATCGGTGACCGCCATCGACGTGCCGGCCCTCACCGTCCCCTCGGTCGCCGCGGCGGCCGGGCGATCCATGGTGCAGCTCGAGGCCATCACCGCCCGGGGGACGGTGATGCTCGTCGGGGTGGCCGTGGCTGAAGGAGGTCTGGTGGCCACCACCGCCGATGCACTCACCGGGTTGCGGAGCATCTCCATGATCGGCTCCCACGGCAGTCTGCAGCACGCCTCGGTGGTGGCCATCGACCACGGCTCCGACCTGGCTCTGGTCAATGTGCCCGCCGACATTCCGGTGCCGACCTTCGCCGACGACGCCGGCCTGGGCACCGGGTCACCCGACATGACGCTCAGCCTGGGGGCCACCGGGTCCGGCGCCCCCAGGCTGCACTGCACGTGGGGAGCGGTGACCGGGGTGGCGCCGGCCATCTCCCAGGGCCCGGCCGCAGGCATGGCCGCCATCGTCTCCTCGGCGCCCTCCGCGATCGCCCAAGCCGGCGACCCGCTGTTGAACCAGGGGGGTGCCGTCATCGGCCTCCTCTACCGCCCCGGAACGGGAACGGGAACGAGTGCCGGTACGACCTTCCTCCCCGCTCAGCTCGTCCTCGGGGTCACCGACGACCTGCGCTCCGATGACCGGGTGGTCCACGGCTGGCTGGGCCTCGACGGTGCCGACGCCGAAGGAACCGCCGGGAGCGCCAGCACCACCACCGTCTCGTCCACCCTCACCCCGGCTCCCGCCGCCGCCGGCGCCGAGGTGGCCTCGGTGGACGCCAATGGACCGGCCGCCGGGCACCTGCACGTGGGCGAGGTGATCGTGGGCGTCAACGCCCAACCGGTGCGCACCATGGCCGAGCTGCGCGCCCGGCTCTACGTGCTGTCCCCCGGCACCCGGGTGGCCCTCTCGGTCCTGGACGGCACCATGCGCCAGGTCGTCGAAGTGTCCCTCAGCGCATCCCCGTAGCATGCGAGTGTGAGCATGTTCGGATCCAATGACCCCGACAACCCGATGGGAGGGCTGCTCGGTGACCTCCTCAAGGTCATCGGCTCGGCTCCGGGCGGCGGGGACTCCTGGTTCGAGGCGGCACGCACACTGGCCTTCGGCGTGGCCACCGACGGCGGGTCCGATGACAATGCCGATCCCCTGGTGCGCATCGCCTTCGAGGAATTGGCCCGGGTGGCCGAGTTGCATGTGGCCGACGCCACCGGGATCTCGCTCACCGCCGGTGGGACCGGCCTCTCGTTCGATGCCGTGGGTCCCGGCCAGTGGTCGTCTCGCGTGCTCGATGCGTACCGACCCACCCTCCAGCTCATGGTCGAGGCCCAGCAGCAGGGTGCCGCCGCCGTGCCGCCCACCATGGACCTCGACCCGCTCGACCCGCTCGACACCGAATCCGCCGGGCTGGGCGGCCTCCTCAGCCAGTTCGCCCTGACGCTCGGCCCCGTCTTCCTCGGCATGCAGTTCGGCTCGGCCGCCGGCCACCTGGCCCGCCGCGCCTTCGGGCAGTACGCGCTGCCCCTGCCCTGGCCCGAGTCGCACACCCTGCTCCTCGTCCCGGCCAATGTGGCCCAGTTCGCCGAGGACTGGAGCCTGCCATTGCAAGAGGTCCAGCTCTGGGTCTGTCTGCGCGAGCTGGCCATGCACGCCGTGGTCACCCGCCCCGGGGTGCGCTCGTCGCTCACCACACTCCTGGGTGACGCCTCGGCCCACGCCGCCTCGGCGCAACGGTCCCTGGTGGAGCGCCTGGGCGACGGGCTGGGCGACCCCAACGCCCTCGAGGAGGCGATGAGTGATCCCGAGGCGCTGCTGGCCGACCTGATCAGCCCCGAGCAGCGCAACATCTCCAACACCCTGACCGCGTTGACCACCGTCATCGGCGCCTACGTCGATCACATCACCTCGAACATCGCCGCCACGCTGACCTCGTCGCCGGCGGCCCTGCGCGAGGCCTGGTACCGCTACCGGGTCGAGGAGGGCAAGGGCGAGACGGCGTTTGCCGGGCTCTTCGGGCTGGATGTGGGACAGGCCGAGGTGGACCGTGGCGCCGCCTTCATCGATGGTGTGGTGGAGCGGGCCGGGGAGGACGCGCTGGCGCGACTGTGGACCGACGAAATGGACCTGCCGACCCCAGCCGACGTGGATGCGCCCGGCCTGTGGCTGGCCCGCATCGGCCTGCTCGACTGAGCCGCCGGCCTGATCAGGCCTCGGCGACCTCTTCGAGGAAGCCCAGGTCCCACTCCAGCGAGAGGTTCTCGCGCTCGGCATCGCGCACCACGCGCTCGCGGTTGCGCCGGAACTGGGGGTCGTGCGGCGGGAGCAGCACCAGCCGGGCCTGGGCCCGGTCACGGAATTGGTCGATCACATCGGCCGGGCCGAAGTCGGACTGCACGTCCCAGTGGGGGGCCACCGGTCCGAGATACACCACACGCACGTGGCCGATCGGCTCAATCGGCTCCGCTGTCTCGACTGCGTCGTCCTCAACTCCCGCGGGCATGGCATCTCCTGGCACTGGGCGAACGGCCGTCAGCGTACAAGAGCCCCGGTCCGGGCCGTTGCCGCCTCCCATCTCGTGCCTGGGGGGCCGGATTCTTATGAACTTCCTATGCGCCAGATCTTCTGATTCCACCACCCGTTCCTTAGAATGGTGCGTGAAAAGGGAGTCACGCAATGAATACCGATTGGATGGCCCGGGGAAAATGCAAGGAAGTTACACCGGACATCTTCTTTCCAAATGACGGCATGGGCGTGCTGCTGGCGCAGCGCGTCTGCGGCGAGTGCGCCGTGTCCGAGGCCTGTCTCGAATACGCCCTGGCGAACCACATCGACCACGGCGTGTGGGGTGGAGCCTCCGAGCGTGAGCGCCGCCGCATCCTGCGCCGCCGCCGCAGCGCCCGCACCGTCTCGGTCGCCTAGCTCGCCCGATCCTGGGCCCTACGGTCCCACCCGCACCGCGTCCATCTGAAGCTGGCCGGCATGTGAAGCTGGCACCGTGCGTATCGAGTGCGTGGTCAACATCAGCGAGGGCCGGGACGCACGCGCCCTCGCGGATCTGGCCGCCACGCTGGCGCCACTGCTGCGTGACCTGCACCGGGACCCCGATCATCACCGATCCGTGTTCACCCTGGCCGGCCCGGCCGACGAGGTGGTCGACGCGGCGAAGGCGCTGGCCACAGTCACCGTGGAGCGGTTCGACCTCACCGCGCACCAGGGCGCCCATCCGCGCCTGGGCCTGCTCGATGTGGTGCCCTTCGTCCCCTACCTCCCGGGCCACCCTCCCCCCACCGACCTCAGCGCCGTGGTGCCCCTCCGGAACGAATTCGCCCGTTGGTTGGGCGAAACATTGGGCGTGCCGAGCTTCCTCTACGGACCACTTCCCGGCGGCCTGACCCGTACCCTGCCCGACATCCGCCGCCATGCCTTCGGCGAACTGGAACCCGAATTCGGCCCGCCGCAACCCCATCCGACGGCCGGCGCCAGCGCCATCGGGGCCCGACCGGTCCTGGTGGCCTACAACGTGTGGGTGACCTCGCCTGCCCTGGCCCGCCGGGTGGCGCCCCAGGTGCGCAGCTCAAAAGTACGGGCCCTCGGGCTGGAGGTGGGGGCCCGGGCCCAGGTCTCGTGCAACCTGATCGACCCGGCCGCATTCGGCCCGGACCAGCTCTATGACGCCGTCACCAGGCAGGTGGCCACGCTCGGCGGCGCCGTGGAGGGCGCCGAGCTGGTCGGGCTGGTGCCCGAGTCTGTGCTGGCCGCCATCCCGCAAGCCCGCTGGCCCGAACTGGGCCTGTCGGCCGGGGTGACGGTCGAATCCCGCCTGGCCAGACAGTAGGCGCGGCGGGCGGCTGTCCCCCTAAGAGGCGTGGATGACATCCCGGCGCTGCAACGCCCGGGCCCGGCGCAGGCGCCGGCGCTCCCGTTCGCTCATGCCGCCCCAGATGCCAAATTTCTCCCCGTTGGCCAGGGCGTATTCAAGGCAGTCCTCGCGGACGACGCAGCCTCGGCACACTTCCTTGGCCTCACGGGTCGATGCTCCCCGCTCGGGGAAGAACAGGTCTGGATCAACTCCCATGCAGTTGGCCTGGAGCTGCCAACTGCGTTCCTGGCGACCGTAGAGCGTGGTCACTATGTCCACTGGTCCGCCCCCCTTCGCCACTTAGGTGGCATCCGTGTAGTTACAACGGTGTCATCTTTCACTAAACTGTCACAGAACGCAAGGGGAGATTTGGGAATCTCGTGCCTGGGGGTGACCAGGGACCCGCCTAGTGGGGCCGGGAAGCTCAGCCGGCCGGGCGCAGGACCCGGCGGTGCTGCAGGAAGTCCACCAGGACGTACCCGCCCAGGGCGTCGGGGGTGGTGTAGAAGGTGCGACCTCCGTTGACCCGGGCGATCTGCTCCACGAAGGGGTAGTGGGTGCGCTGCAAGTCGAGGGCGAAGGTGTTGATGACGATGCCGGCCCGGGTGCAGCGGATGACCTCGGCCATGGTGCGCCGCAAGGTCTCGGCGATGGGCGGGTAGTTGAAGAAGACCTCGCCGTAGTCGTCGATGTGCGCCGTCGGCTCGCCGTCGGTGACCACGATGACCTGCTTGGTGCCGTGCTGGTGGGCCAGCATGCGCCGGGCCAGGGCCAGGGCGTGCTGGAGGTTGGTGCCGTAGACGTAGTCCCACATGGCGGTGGGCACCTCGTCGGGCCGGATCTCGCGGGCCACTTCGGAGAAGCCCACGATGCCGAGATAGTCCCTCGGGAACTTGCTGGAGATGAGTGTCTGCAGTGCCATGGCCATCCGCTTGGCCGGCACGAAATTGTCCCGCATGGGCATGGACATCGAAAGGTCCAGCAGCAGGACCGTGGCCGACCGGGCCAGCGCTTCGACCTCGACCACTTCGAAGTCCTCGGGCGAGAGCTTGACCGGGATGCCCGACCCGCCCCGGCGCACCGCGTTGTGCACCGTGGTGGAGAGGTGGAGGTTGAGCGGATCGCCGAACTCGTAGGCCTTGGTCGTCTCCTCGCGATCGTGCCCGGTGCCCGTCCGCACCGTGGAGTGATCGCCGATACGGTCCTTGTTGATCTGGCCGAAGAGGTCGGTCAGCGCCTTCTGCCCCAGGCGGCGTACGCCTCGGGGAGTGAGTTCGGTCCGCCCGCCCTGCTGCTCAATGAGCCCGGCGTCGGCCAGCGACTTGGTCAGCTTGGCCAGCCGGTCCAGCGCCCGCGCCGCGTCCTCGCCCATGTGGGCCCGTACCTGGTCCAGGTCGATCTCGCTGAGCGCCGCCGGCGTGGACGCGGATTGGAGGAGGTCCTCCATGCGGTCGAGCTGGCCCAGCTGGGTGGCCAGGTCGGTGGCCCGCGACAGGCTCATGGGGCCCTCGCCGTCGAAGTCGTAGGAGCGCTCCCACCCGGCATCGGGCACGGCCCGCTGCAGGTTCTGGGCCAGGCGCTCCACCTGCCAGCGCAGGTCCATGTCCTCGAGCACCGCCTCCATGAGGCCGCGTAGCTGGGACTGCTGCTCGGGCGAGAGTGAGTTCCACACGGCCTGCGCGGCGGCCATGCGCTCGGCCAGCTGGGCCAGCAGTTCGTCCAAGGTCTGGGGGTTGCCCGGGAACATGTCGCCGTAGCGCGCCATGAACTCCTCGAAGGTCGGGTCGAGGTCCTCGCCCCGCTCGCGCTGCTCGAGCATCTGGTTGAGGGCGTCGTAGGCGTCGCGCATGCGGGCCATCTGCTCGGGGCTCATGGAGGACAGAGCGTCGGACGCCCCCTCGAAGAAGGTGTCGGCCATCTCGCGCCGCAACTCCTCCACCAGCTCCTCGAAGTGCTGGCGCGCCTCGGACGACACGAAGTCGTAGTGCTGCAGCGACGAGATCCGTCCGGCCGGGTCGTCGGGCTGGAGGTCCAACGCCATGCGACGCTCGGTGGCCACGTCGCCGGTCACCTCGGCCCGGCGCTCGTCCCCCGAGGCGCCCGCTTCCTCCTCCAGGTCGTCGATGGCCGCCCGCTCGTCTGACTCAATCTCGTCGAGCTGGGCCGTCAGTTCGCCCATGCGGCCATCGGGATCTCCCTCGGCCAGCATCTCGGCCCGGCGCCGGCGCAGTTGCTCGAGCAGGTCGCGCAGCCCGGGTATCTGTTCCCCGTCCGGGGTACGCATACCCGAGCGCAGCAGGCGGCGCAGCGCATCGTCGAGATCGCCCCCGGCCAACAGGTCGTCGGTCAGCCCGGCCAGCAGGTCGTCCGGGTCGAGGTCGGTGAATTCCTGGGTGCCGTCCCACTCGGAGTAGTCGTAGCGGGCGGTCACCGCACTCCTACTTGCGACCCCGGTACAGGGCCCGGGCGCCCGAGGCGTCCTTGTTCAGCCGCTTGGTCAGGTGCAGCCCTTCCAGCAGGAACTCCAGCGCACTGGCCATGAGGGCGGGTGACTCGGCGGCCTCGGGGCCGGCCAGGGCGCGCGTGGGGGGTTCGAGCTCGGGAATGTCGGCCAGCACGGCCAGGTAGGCGGCCGACGGCAGGTCGTCGCCGGCGTGCACCACCACCTGTTCGGTGAACGCCGCCACAATGGCGCTGGGGTCATCCAGGGTGACCCGGCGCCGGAAGACCGACAGGATGGCGGCGGCGACCAGCTGGGCTACCACCTCGTCCTCATGCCCCTCCTCCATGGCCTCGACCTCGATCTTGCCCTGGGTGGAGGGGATGAGCGACGCCAGGTCGCTGACCCGGGGGACGGCCACCGGCTCTCCCGTGCGCAGGGCCCGGCGCACCGAGTTGGCCACCAGCGTCTCGTAATTGGCGATGGAGAGGCGGACCGACACCCCGCTGCGCTGGTTGAGGTGCGTGCTCCGGCGGGCCAGCTGGCTCACCTCGGCGATGACTTCCTTGAGGTATGCCGGGACGACAACCGGCACCCCGGCCGTGGGCAGCTGGGCCTCGGCTTCCATGATCTTGACCTCGGTCATGGTCTCGAAGGGGTAGTGCGTGCGGATCTGGGCCCCGAAGCGGTCCTTCAGTGGCGTGATGATGCGGCCCCGGTTGGTGTAGTCCTCCGGGTTGGCCGTGGCCACCAGCATGATGTCGAGGGGCAGCCGGATCCGGTGGCCGCGGATCTGCACGTCGCGCTCCTCGAGCACGTTGAGGAGCCCCACCTGAATGCGTTCCGACAGGTCGGGCAATTCGTTGATGGCGAAGATGCCCCGGTTGACCCGCGGGATCAAGCCGTAGTGCAGGGCCAGCTCGTCGCTCAGGTACCGGCCCTCGGCGATCTTGATGGGATCGACCTCGCCGATGAGGTCGGCGATGGAGGTGTCAGGCGTGGCCAGCTTCTCGCCGTAGCGGTGGGAGCGGTGCACCCAGTCGATCGGAGTGGCCTCGCCCATCTCCTCCACCAGGTTGATGGACGCCCGCGAGACCGGGCTATAGGGGTCGTCGTTGATCTCCGAGCCCGCCACGGTGGGGAGCCACTCGTCCAGCAGGCCGACCAGGGAGCGGATGACCCGGGTCTTGGCCTGCCCGCGCTCGCCCAGCAGGATGATGTCGTGACCAGCCAGGATGGCGTTCTCCAGCTGGGGGATCACGGTGTCCTCGAAGCCGAGCACGCCCGGGGTGATTGACGCCCCAGCGGCTATCAGCGTCTCGGCGTTCCGGCGCATCTCCTCGGCGACGGGGACCGACTTCCAGCCCGAGGACCGCAGGTCACCCAGCTCCCTGGGCAGGTCGGGGGGGGGCCGGAGCCGCCCCGGGCCCGGTGGCGACGAAGGGTCTGTGCGCATGGGACCGTCCATGACGGAAGCCTAATGGGTCGGGCTCACATCCCTTCAGAGTCACCACCGGCCAGCTGGTCGGCCAGCGCCCGGGCCGGTCGGGGGATCGGCCGGTCGCCTCGGTACGCCAGGACTACCGTGCGGCCCAGGCCCGGACGGGTGAACGGGATGGCGGTCAGCGTGCTCTCCGCCGGCATGGCGATGGCCGGCACCACGGCAGCGCCGAGCCCGGCCGCCACGAAGGCGAGCACGCCGTCCATCTCGCCACCCTGGCTGACCAGGCGCGGCGCCACACCGGCATCTCGGCACGCCGCCAGGGTCACGGCGCGCAGGTCGTAGCCCTCGCGGAACATGACGAGTGGCAGCCCGTCGAGGTCGGCCACGCGCACACTGGGCTGCCCTGCCAACGGGTGGTCGGGCGCCACGGCCAGCACCAAGGGGTCGTCGAAGAGAGGGGTGGTCTCGACCAACGGGTCGGCGATGGGCAGCACGACCAGGGCCAGATCGACCTCCCCGCTGGCCAACTGGCGGACCAGCTCGTGCGATCCGGCCTCGACGACCAGGAGCTCAATCCCGGGGTGGCTGGCATGGAACTGGACCAGGGCGGGCGCGAGCACCCGGGTGATCAAGCTGGGCGTGGCTCCGACCGACAGGCGTCCACGGGACATCCCTCTCAGGGCGCGGGCTTCGGCGCCGGTGGCTTCGGCGTCGGCCAGGACGCGGCGGATGAAGGGCAGCAGGGCTTCCCCGTCGGCGGTGAGCGTGACCAGTCCCTGCCCGGGTCCACGGTGGAAGAGGAGCACGCCCAGCTCGTGCTCGAGCAGGCCGACCTGCCGGCTCAACGACGGTTGGGCCAGGTGCAGGCGGTGCGCGGCCCGGGTGAAATGGCGCTCCTCGGCCACGGCGAGCACGTAGGCGAGCTGCTGAAGCTTCATCAGATTCAGAGCTTATAGCTATGAACTCCATATCATTTATGTCTTGGACGTCACCGTCGGGGATGTCTAAGGTCACTGCGGTGCGCCACCGGACCCAGACAGGCCACTGTCCCGAAGTTGGGTGGCCAGAAGTTGGGTGGCCAGGCGTGACGTCTGGAATGATGGCCCCGCCACGACTGGCCCGGCGCGGGCACCGAAGGAGGTCTGAGTGACAACGACGGTCGAGAACGCCACACCGACGCCGGTCTCCCTGGGGGGTGCCAGGGGTGGGCCGGATGCCACCAGCCTGCGCCAGGATGCCTGGTGGCTCGAGCCGGTGGTGACGGTGGCCATACTTACCGCCTTCGTCGTCTATTCCACCTGGGCCGCCTTCATCAACAAGGACTACTACGCCGGGGCGGCCCTGCACCGCAACCTGCTCTCGCCCTTCTACTCGCCCTGCCTCTCCGCCAGCTGCGTGGCGGGCAGCCACCCCCGGGTCATTGCCGAGTGGTGGTCCCTCTCCCCCGCCCTGCTCATCCTCATCTTCCCGCTCGGCTTCCGTCTCACCTGCTACTACTACCGCAAGGCCTACTACCGCTCCTTCTGGTGGTCGCCACCGGCCTGCGCCGTGGCCGACGCCCACGGCAGCTACAGCGGGGAGACCCGGATCCCCCTCATCCTCCAGAACGTGCACCGCTACTTCTTCTGGATCCTGCTCGCCTTCAACACCATCCTCACCATCGACGCCATCGAGGCCTTCCACCAGCCGGGCCTGGGCTGGGGCATCAGCGTCGGCGCGGTGGTCCTGACTCTCAACGCGGCCTTCCTCTGGCTCTACAGCCTCTCGTGCCACGCCTGCCGCCACTTCTGCGGCGGTCAGGTGCGCTCGTTCGCCAAGCACCCCGTCCGCCACAAGCTGTGGAAGCTGGTCACGCCGCTGAACGCGCGCCACATGCAGTTCGCCTGGATCAGCCTCTTCGGCGTGGCCCTGGCCGACCTCTACGTGCGGCTGGTGGCCAGCGGCACCATTCACGACGCCGGCTTCCACTTCTAGCGACCATCGCTCGCGCACACTAAGGACCCAGCCCATGGCCGAATACGAAACTCACGACTATGACGTCATTGTCATCGGAGCCGGTGGTGCCGGCCTGCGCGCCGCCATAGAGGCCGAGGAGCGTGGCCTGCGCACGGCGCTGGTCTGCAAGTCGCTCCTGGGCAAGGCCCATACCGTCATGGCCGAGGGCGGCGTGGCGGCGGCCATGGGCAACGTCTACCCCGAGGACAACTGGAAGGTCCATTTCCGCGACACCATGCGCGGCGGCAAGATGCTCAACAACTGGCGCATGGCCCAGCTCCACGCCCAGGAGTCGCCGGACCGGGTGCGCGAGCTGGAACGCTGGGGCGCCCTCTTCGATAGGACCGACGACGGCCGCATCCTCCAGCGCGACTTCGGGGGCCATCGCTTCGCCCGCCTGGCCCACGTGGGCGACCGCACCGGGCTCGAGCTCATCCGCACCCTGCAGCAGAAGGCCGTTTCCATGGGCATTGACGTCTTCATGGAATGCAAGATCCTGCGTCTCCTCCCTGACATCTCGGGCCAGATCTCGGGCGCCGTCGGCTACATGCGCCCGACCGGCGAGGTGGTGGTCTTCACCGCCAAGTCCTTCGTGCTGGCCACCGGTTCCATCGGCAAGTCGTGGAAGTACACGTCGAACAGTTGGGAATCGGTGGGCGACGGGCACGCCATGGCCATCTGGGCCGGGGCCGACGTTATCGACATGGAGTGCGTGCAGTTCCACCCCACCGGGATGGTGTGGCCGCTGAGCGTGCGCGGCCTCCTGGTCACCGAGGGCGTGCGCGGTGACGGCGGCGTGCTGCGCAACTCCGAGGGCACGCGCTTCATGTTCAACTATGTGGCCGACATGTTCCGGGCCGAGACGGCGGAGACCGAGGAAGAGGCCGACGGCTGGTACGACGACCACGCCAACAACCGCCGCACCCCTGACCTCCTGCCCCGCGACGAGGTGGCCCGGGCCATCAACTCCGAGGTCAAGGCGGGTCGGGGCAGCCCCCACGGCGGCGTCTTCCTTGACATCGCCAGCCGCCGCTCCTCGGAGTACATCCGGCGCCGACTCCCGTCCATGTACCACCAGTTCATGGAGCTGGCCGGCGTCGACATCACGGCCAGCCCGATGGAAGTGGGGCCCACCTGTCACTACATGATGGGCGGGGTCCGGGTCGATGCCGACACGGCCGCGGCCACCGTCCCCGGGCTCTTCGCCGCCGGTGAGGTGGCCGGGGGGATGCACGGCTCCAATCGCCTGGGCGGCAACTCCCTCTCCGACCTCCTCGTCTTCGGCCGCCGGGCCGGAATCGGGGCGGCCGACCATGCCGAGGGCCGCACCGGCTCCCCAACCGTCAACGCGGCGGAGATCCAATCTGTGATCGACGATGCCTTCGCACCCTTCGGACGTGAGGACGGGCACAATCCCTATGACGTCCAACACGAGCTGCAGGAGACGATGCAGGCCTTGGTCGGCATCATCCGCACCGGTCCGGAGTTGGAGGAAGCATTGGGCAAGCTGGAGGAGCTCAAGGAGCAGACCTCCAAGGTGTCGGTCAAGGGAGGCCGGGCCTACAACCCGGGCTGGAACCTGGCCACCGACCTGCCGTCCATGATCACCACGTCCATCGCGGTGGCCCAGGGGGCGCTCAACCGCAAGGAGTCGCGCGGCGGGCACACCAGGGAAGACCATCCGGGCCCGGACCCCGAGCTCGGCAAGGTCAACTTCGTGCAACGCCAGACCGCCAAGCGGGGGTACCTGGAACCGATTTCGGTGAATCCAGAACCGTTGCTCGAGATGCCGGACGAACTGCGCCAGCTCATGGAGGAAGGACACTGATGGCCGATCAGCAGATGTCGGGCGACGTGACCATGCGGTTGTGGCGCGGTGACCCCACGGGTGGCGAGTTCACCGATTACGTCATGCCCGCCGTCGAGGGCGAAGTCGTGTTGGATGTCATCCACCGCATTCAGGCGACGGACGCCCCCGACCTGGCCTGCCGTTGGAATTGCAAGGCCGGCAAGTGCGGCTCGTGCTCGGCCGAGATCAACGGGTTGCCCGGTCTGATGTGCATGACCCGCATGAACACGCTGCCCGAAGGCGTCCCGGTCACCGTCGCCCCCATGAAGGCCTTCCCCATCATCCGGGACCTCGTCACCGACGTCAGCTTCAACTACGAGGTGGCCAAGACGATCCCGGCCTTCCGGCCCGGTCCCGAGCCCGAGGGCGGGTACCGCATGGCCCAGATCGATGTCGAGCGGGGCCAGGAATTCCGCAAGTGCATCG
>PNAT01000073.1 GCA_003169675.1 Acidimicrobiaceae bacterium | reverse complement strand
ACAATGCGTCACTGAGCGCATCGCTCATGCCAGTGAATTCGGCCATCTCCGCCAACAAGCGAGTGCCGGCGTGGGCGGCGATGCCCTTGCCATCAGCGGTCACGGACAACGGGGGACGCGCGTTGGTACGCTTCACTTTGGAAGTGCCCTTCTCTCGGGGGATCTTGTGTGTTTCGCAGCTACAAGTTTCCCAGAGCAGAGGGGCTTTTCCGCGTCTTTCAGCCGCAGATCACTCAGGCTTCATGAAACGTCCGGGCTAGAGCGTCTACCGTCAACCCCGTGGACGCGCTTTTTGATCGGGTCGGGGGTGAGCCGTTCTTCATCCAGTTGGTGGAGCACTTCTACCTAGGGGTGTCTGGTGACCCCCTCCTGCGTCCCCTCTATCCCGACGATCTCTCCGAGTCGGCGCACCATCTGGCGCTCTTCTTCATGCAGTACTGGGGCGGCCCGGCCACCTACAACGAGCTGAGGGGTCACCCGAGGCTGCGCATGCGTCACATGCCCTTCGTCATCGGACCGGCGGAACGGGACGCCTGGGTCCGCCACATTGAAGAAGCGGTGGCCCACATGGCCACCACCACGGATCTCACCGAGGCCGACGCCGAGGAGCTGCGGGCTTACTTCGCCATGGCGGCCGCTTCGTTGGTCAACGCCCCCTGATCAGTCGCGAAATTCCGGAGGCCGCCCCTCGCGGCGGGCCAGGACGGCTTCCTGGAAATTCTGCGTCGTGATGCGCACAAACAGTTGTGCCGTGCCCTCGGCGTCCATATGCGATTGCAAGCTCCCCGCATCAAGGCTGTTCCAGAGCTGCCGCTTGGTCAGCTCCGCCCCGGCGCGGCTCCAACCGATGATCCGATCCGCCACCTCGAAACACGAGGGAAGTAGGTCGTCGCCCGGCACGACCTTCGAGACCAGCCCGATCCGGTCGGCTTCGTGGGCCGTGACGTCGCGTCCGGTGAGCATGATCTCGGATGCTCGGGACTGCCCGATGGCCCGCGGCAGGAGGAAGCTGAGACCCAGCTCGGCAGCCGTCAGGCCGTTGTTGATGCCGGCGGCGCGGAAGTAGGCCTCGTCGGCGGCGATCCGGATGTCGGCCGAAAGGGCCAGGCAGAACCCGCCACCGATGGCCGGACCGTTCACGGCCGCGATGACCGGCTGATGCAGGCGCCGGATGGTGGTGATGACGTCGTCAAGCAGCTCCATGGAACGGAGCGCCATGGTGGGCAGCGTCAGGCCGTCAATGTGGGGGATCGTTCCTGGGTCCTCGAGATCGGCGCCCGAGCAAAACGCCTTCCCGGCCCCCGTGATGACGACCACCCGGACGTCGTTGTCGGTACCGATGTCCCGCAACGCGTCCCGCAACGGGATCATCACGTCGAAGGCCATGGCATTCATCCGTTCGGGCCGGTTGAGCGTGACTACGGCGACGTGGGGATGGGGGGTGTCGACGTCAATGAAGGGCATGGCGCATCGTAGGCATTCTCGACCCGGGACCTGCTATTCGGTGACTCTCTGGTGCAGAGGCTCCTGGCGGGCCATCCAACGCAGGTGGGCCGCGCGGGCGTCCCAGGAATACACCACCGCGGTGCCGGCGAAGAAGTCATGCAGGGCCCGTCGCTCGCGTTGAAAGGGGACCCCAAGGAATCCGAGACCGAAGATGAAAATGCTCAGGGGCAGGGTGATGGTGCGCACAACCGCCTGGCGCGGACCGATCGGTGCGCCCTTTGCCGTGACTACCTGAAGTCCAAAGAGTGCCATGCCAAGCGTCTTCCCACTGACCGCCCATGGGTAGGCGAAGTAGATGAACTCCCAGACCCCCAGGGCCACGATGGCCAGGGCTTGGTGGTGCGTCAGCATGACCGACCTCCCGGAGACCAGTTCGCTGGCCAGCGAGAGCAGGGCCACCCCGGCCGTGTAGAGGCCCCAAGAGGCGCCGACATCGGCCGCGAAGGCGGCCAATCGGCTGATCGCGCCGGCGTAGTGCCCCTGTCGGCCCATCGTCATCTCCACCGGGGGAGCGGGCATCGAGGTCATGCCGGTACTTCCAGTGGGACGAGGAGTGGAGGCCCGAGCGGGAGTTGGGTGGCCTTGCGCCCCACCAGGCGGTTGGCCCAGCGGAAGATGAAGTCGTCCAGCCCCACTCCCTGGCTCCGGATGACATCGAGCACCTCGGCGAGCACGCCGGTGGTTGACCGGGCGATGATGGACCCGAGTTCCGTCTGCTGCACCAGGGCGTCAATGTCCAGCTCGTTGACGATGGCGTTCACGTCTATACGCCGGGCGATCTTCTCCACGTCGATCCGCGCAATCAACGAGTCCACATCGACCCGGGCCACAATTTTGTCGATGTCCACCCGGTCAATGAGCGCGTCAATGTCGATGGACTCAATGACCAGGGTGACGATGCGCTCTGCGATCGACTGGGTGAGGTGCTCCACCCGCGACCCCCTCGGATTGGGGCTCACCCGATCCCCCCGCAATGTGTCATCAGTGTGATCATTTCACCCCTCGGGAAGGCATGTGAGCCTCTGATCGGGTACCGTCGCGCCTGTCGGCGTCACCACACAAGGAGATCGGTCATGGAGTTCGAGAGTTACGACAACGGGGTCCCCTCCTGGGTGGACATGGGGAGCCCGGACCTGGGGGCGGCTAAGGAATTCTATGGCGGGCTCTTCGGCTGGAATTGCCCGGAAGGACCTCCCGAAGCGGGTGGCTATTCAGTCTGTGACCTCAAGGGCAAGACGGTGGCCGGCCTCGGGCCCCAAATGAACCCGGATGCTCCACCCAACTGGCTGACCTACGTAAATGTCGACAGCGCCGATGACACCGTGGCCAAGGTGACGGCGAACGGCGGCGTGGTCTTCATGCCCCCGATGGACGTCATGGAAGCAGGCCGGATGGCCATCTTCGCCGATTCCGTCGGTGCAGTGATCGGGATCTGGCAGCCCGGGGAGCACAAGGGTGCGCAGGTGGCCAACGAGCCCGGCACCTACTGCTGGAGCGAGCTCATCACCACCGATCTAGAGGCTTCAGAGGCCTTCTACAAGGCCGTGTTCGGGTGGGATGCCGAAGGCCAGGGGCCTCCCGGGGGTCCCGTTGCCTACACGGAGTGGAAGCTCGGTGGGAAGTCGATCGGTGGCATGATGCTCAAGCCCGCCGAGATGCCGGCTGAGGTGCCACCGCATTGGGGCGTGTACTTCGCCGTGGCTGATGCTGACGCCTCCGTGGCCAAGGCCCAGGAACTCGGGGCGACTCTCTTCATGGGGCCGATGGACATTGAGCCTGGGCGCTTTGCCGTGCTGGCTGATCCGGTCGGGGCCATGTTCAACGTGTTGGCCCTCAAAGCGTAACGGCACACGTCTCGTGGAGAAGCGACGCCTGGGACGGACCGGGCACCAGAGCAGTGTGGCCATCCTGGGTGGGGCGGCCTGCTGGGCCGCCACACCCGAAGAGGCCGGGAACTGGCTGGACACCGCCCTCCAGAGCGGGGTCAACCACCTCGACATCGCTCCCCAGTACGGTGCCGCGGAGTCCGTCGTCGGTCCCCACTTGGCCGACCATCGCGCCGACCTCTTCATTGCCGGCAAGACGCTGCGGGCCAACCCCGTGGGTGTACGGGACCAGTTCGACACCACCAGGCGCCTGCTGCATGCCGAGGTGATGGACCTCTACCAGGCCCACGCCGTGACGACGCTGGAGGAGTTGGAGCGCCGCACCCCCGCCTTGGAGCTGATCGTGGCCCTGCGGGAAGCGGGGCACACCCGCTTCGCCGGGATCACCGGTCACGATCTCGGGGTGCCGGTGGTGTTCTTGGAGGCCCTGCGGCGATTCGACCTCGACACCGTGATGTTCCCGGTCTACCCGGCGCTCTGGGCACGGCCGGAATACCGGGAACCGGCCGAGGAGCTCCTGGAATTGTGCGGCCGGCGTGACATCGGTGTCATGGCGATCAAGGCGGTGGCGCACCGACCCTGGGCCGTGGGCGATCCTGCCCAGGCTCGCTGGGCGTCCTCATGGTACGAACCTGCGGCTACCGATGAGCAGATAGACCGGGGCGTCCACTTCGCACTCTCCACAGCGGGAGTGCACGCGTTCTGCACCCCGGGCGACATCGCACTCTTGCCGCGTGTCCTGAGTTCCGCCGAGCGGTTCACTCCACTCACCGAGACAGAACGGCAGGCGGCGGTGGCGCCCATGGCCACCGACGAGTTGATCTTCCCGATGCCGCACTAGGTCAGGCGGACTGCAGGGCGGCAATCACCTCGCGGAACGCGCCGTCATCGCCGCCATCGTGCGGCGGAGAGACCACGATGCCCTGACCAAGCCCGCCAAAGCGCGCCGCCAGCAATCCGGGCAGCTCTTCAAACGTCCCGCACGGGACCAAGGTGTCGAGCACCTCATCGGAGAGGACGGCGGCCAGGTCGTCCCAGCGATCACCCCGAACGAGGTCGCGCAGGCGCGGCCCCAGATCGGCCCAGCCATAGAGTTCGAGCGTGGGTCGGTAGGCGGGGGTCGAGAACAAGAAGGCCAGCAGACGGCGTTGGCGCTCTCGTTCAGCCAGCACCGCCGGCGGTGACGAGCCGGTGATGACCTGGGTCCCGATCACCAGCTCGAATCCGCTTTGGGCCATGTCACGTCCGGCCCTGTTCGCGCCCTCGGCCAGGCCGGGCCGGCAGATGGTTTCCAGGTACAAGGGGTTCGAATTGGTGGGATGGGTGACGAAGCCGTTGGCCACCTCACCGGCCAGCGAACAGGCTTTGCGCTGCACGCCCCCGAGGTAGATCTTCGGCACGGTGGTCTCGTCGTCCGGCCCGGGGTTGAAGTAGGGCTGCATCCGCGTCACCCGATAGTGCGAGCTCTCATACGCCGGCGGGTTGCCGGAGGAGAAGGCCGCGAAGGCGGCTCGGACGGCGCCGACGTAGTCGCGCAGCTGGCCCAGGGGATCGTCACTGAAGGGCATGGCATAGCGATCCTCAATGTTCTGACGGATCTGGGTGCCGAGTCCCAGTTCGAAGCGCCCCCCACTCAGCTTCGAGAGATCCCAGGCGGCATAGGCCGTCAGCGTGGGGCTGCGCGTAAAGGCCAGCGCCACGCTGGTTCGAATGGTGAGGCGCGTGGTGTGCTCCACCGCCAGCAGGGCCACCGCCAACGCGTCATGGATGGTCTCGGCGACATGGAGCCCGTCGTAGCCCAGCCGCTCGACTCGGGTGGCGTGGTCGATCACCTCGCGCAAATTCAGGCGCGGGTCCATGCCGGCATAGATCTTCATGCCGGCGGGCTGCCTGCCCCTGTGCTCTGAGATCGCCCGCGGGCGATGATGGCTTCACGTTCAGAGGCCAGGCGCGCCTGGTCGAAGCGGCTCTCCATCCACTGGCGCGAGGCTCGGGCCTCGGCCACCCACGCCTCTTTCCCTGACATGGTGCCGATCTCGTCGTACATGCGGCGAACCTCGCGGATGTTCTCCGCCGGGATGGCCGCAATGGTCGAGGCGATCTCGCGCGCCCGGTCCATCAGCGACTCATGGGGCACCACCTCGACCACCAGGCCCCACTGGCAGGCCGTTTCCGCATCAATGAAATTGCCAGTGAAGGTCATCCAGCGGGCCCGATCGATGCTGATGAGTTGCGGGAGCCGGATGGTCATGCCCCCGCCCGGCATGGCCCCCACCCGGGCGTGGGTGTCGGCGAAGCGGGCCCGTTCGGAAGCGATCAGGAAGTCACAGCCCATGGCCAACTCCAGCCCGCCGGTCACCGCGGCACCGTTGATGGCGCCGATGACCGGCGTGTCGTGTACCGGCATCAGACCGAGATGCTTGAGAGTGCTCCTCTGGCGATCCTGCTGGACCGAGCGGAGTTCGGTGGACAGCGCCCGCAGGTCAAAGCCGGCGCAAAAGGCAGGGTCGGCACCGGTCAGGATGATGGCGCCGACATCGTCTCGGGCGTCGAGGTCGGCGATGGCGGCACCGAGAAGGCTCGTCACTTCGCCCGAGAGCGCGTTGCGCGCTTCGGGTCGATTCAGCGTCACCGTGCCCACATGGTCAGCGACATCGACTTCCACCATCGACATAGTTCGCCCCCTATTTCCTGGCCGCATGCTGTTCCAGCAACAGTCCGTCGAAGGACACGATGCGGGAGATCAATCCCTGGGTGTTCAGGGTTCCGAAGCTCCAACCCTCCATGACCGTGGCACCGTTTTCGATCCTCTCCCAGGAGTACCGGAAGAACGCATGGTGCAGGTCGACGTGGCTGGTGCGGCGCAGCAGGGTGTGTCGCCATTCATCGTGGCGATAGTGGACGAAGGCATCGCTGAGGCCCAAGGGACCATCGACGACGGCGCTCGGGCTGGCGTAGACGAAGTCAAAGGCCAGGTGCTCCTCGAGATGTTCCATCCGTTCCAGCTCGTCCCTGATGAACACGGCGGCCATGACGAGGTCGATGCGTTCGGCCACGTCGAAGGTCTGGCGGCGCCGACGAAACACACCAGAAGCTTCGCAGACAAGGGTGGATCCCGTCACCATCACGATGTCGCCCAGACGTAGAGGCGTTGGGTGGGCAGTTCCTCGTCGAGGGGCTGACGCTCGTGGGCCTCCGTCACCGCAAACCCCGCTGCCTCTGTCAACTCGACCAGCTCGGGCAGTGAGAACAGCGTGGCATCCAGGCTGACCGCGTGCTCGAGCATCTCGGTGGCATGCAACGACCCCACCCCTCCATGGGCGGACAGAAGCAGGCCACCTCCGGACACCATGGTCCGGTACATCTCTGCCAGAGCGAGGGGGACACGCGATCGAGGAAGGTGGATCAGGGCGTAGAAGCACACGATCCCGGCCCATGCACCATCGGGCAAGTCCAAGGCGGTCATGTCGCCGTGGGTGAACTGCAAGTCGGGAAAGGACCGTCGGGCTTGGGCCACCATGCCGGCCGACAGGTCGATGCCCACAACGTCGACCCCTCGCGCGGACAGGTACGCCCCGATGTGGCCGGGGCCGCAACCGAGGTCGCATACCGGCCTGACGATACTGGATCCCGGACCTACGGCCAGGGCGAACCGGCTGAGAAGATCCCGGTCGAAGGGCTTATAGGCCAACTCGCCAACGAACGTCTCGGCGTAGCGCTCGGCCACCACGTCATACGTCACTGCGGTATCAGCCCATGAGAGCGGGTCGAGGTCACCACGGTGCTCGGGCTCACTCACCGGCCGACCACTCCTGGTGCAAGAGCACGTAGCAGTCGACATCGCGCTGTTCATCATCGATCCGCTCCCAGCCGCGCAGGAATGCCTCGCGGGAGAACCCGGCGAACTCGGCCGTACGCGCCGAGGCCACGTTCCACGGTTCGACGAAGAGATGGAGGCGGGGGATGGAGAGGCCGGTGAATGCATAGGCGACCACGGCCCGCAGTGCCCAGCCGGCGAGGCGTCGACCCCGGGCCTCGGAACTCAGCCAATACCCGATGGACGCCCGACCGCTCTCGATTTCGCGCAACCAGAGTCCAATCGACCCCAGGCCCACCCCGGCGTGACCATGTTCGGCGATGACAAAGGAGAAGCCGTGCCCACCCGACGCCCGTTCATGTTGGCGCTCAATGAAGGCCGTTCCCTCCGCATCGCTGTAGATCGCCGGGATGGAGGTGAAGGTGGGGATATAGGGGTCGGCTGACCCCTGCCGGATCAGCGAGAGGTCCGTGGGGGCGTACGGTCGCAGGACCACCGGGCCCGACGACAGTTCGGGGACCGAGAGTGGTGGGTCGAATGTCCTGATGTCGAATGGTGTCAACGGAGGGGAAAGTAGCCGGGCACCAGGTGGTGCGCCGTATCGAGATATCCCTTGGCCTCGGGCGGCCCGCTGAACCGCCCGTGGCCCCATCGCACTTCGACGTGGCCCGAGACCTGGTGCACCTCACCCGACGCCCGCTGGCACACCGAGGCGGTCCACCCCACCCTGGGCTGACCCCCCGGTTGGGCGAAGATCTCCAAATGGACCAGTGAGTAGACCTGGCGCCAGTCCCACGGGGTGGCGATGCGCAGGCGAAGTGGCCGGGTCTCGCTCGAACCGAGCACGAAGTAGGGCGTGCCCCCCATGCGCAGGAGGCGCCAGAGCATCGCCTCGCCAGCCCCGCCGCCCGGCGCCAGTGAGGCGCGCCAGCGGGCTACGGACGCCTCGGCCACCTCATCCGAGAGCTCCTCGTAGGCGGCTTTGGCGTGGTCGGGCCAACCGGATCTCAGCCACTCCGCCATGGCCGCGCGTTCCGTCGATGTCAGATCGACCGCCTGTGCCGGAAGCTGCCGCAGCACGGCGCCCGCACGATCTGCGGCGACCGTCGTCCCTCCAGCGCCTGGCACTTCGACCCCGGCGCCCGCCCCGAACCCGGGCAGGGGCTGGGCGCCCGCCGTCACGCCGCCCTTCCCCGCGCCCGCTCCCGGACCCCGTCGGCCACCGATCGCGCTCGCATCCGACCCGCCGCCGTCACGCACCGCCTGGCGCACGATCTCGTAGAGCTGCTGGTACTGCCGGGGCGCCACCTCGGCGAACCAGTCGCCCCCGGCCAACCGTCCCCGACGGTTCTGGCCCCCGACGAGGAGGTGATCGAAGAGGTGGGCCGGTGAGACATTGAACAGGATCTTGGAGAGGTACTTGCAGCTGACCAGGTAGACATGGTCGATGCGGAGGTCGATCGGGGCGACCTCGTCGCCCGGAGCCCTCACGGCACCCTTCCACTCCACCACTTCGGGACGGCGTTCCCGCAGGCCGTCCCGGGCGGCCAGGAAGGCTTGTCCGTTTTCCCAGGCGGCGTGGAATTCGGCGTCATAGGCGCCACCGGCCCGGAGCAGGGCCAGCCGGTCCCAGTCCTCGGGCGACAGGCTGCGCATGACCGGGGTCCGGGTCTCAAGGGCGTGGTCCATGGAGGGCAGCCCCAGCATGCCCAGTCCGGTCCCCAATTCGGTTGCCATGGTGCGGGGGTGGGGCACCCTCGCATCCTTCCATGCCGACTCCCCGGCACGACGAGCCCCTATCCGGTGAAGAGCGGGGTGAGTTGCAGTTCCATCGGGCCAACTTCCACGTCGGTGAGGCTGAAGAGGTCCGTGCTCTCATAGACGTCAACCGCCACGCCCGTGAGCGAGATAAAGGCGAAGACGGCATCTCCCCATCGCTGCTCGGTCAGCGCCAAGCGCAAGGCATCACGCTCGCCGGACGGAAGTTCCCTCCCCGGGGTCTTGGCCACCAACTGGCAGGCCAACACCCAGTTCAACGTGGCCAGGTTCTCGGCCACGAAGACTTGCGGCGGGTCGTCGCGGACCACCGCGCAGGCGACGAGGGTGCTCACACCTCGCCCGGGGTCAGGTCGGTCGCCGTCCAGAACCCTGGGCGCGGGGGAGTGGACCCTGCGGCGGCATAGGACGACAACCGCGCCCTCGCCTCGACGGAGAGGAGATCGATGGCATCGAAGAAGCCACCGGGACCGGTTGCGCGCAAGGCGCGATCCGCCTCGCTGCCCGAGCGGGGAAGTTGCGTGGTGAGAATGACCAATGGGCCGATGTTGTTGCTCGCCATGACGTGGGCCCGCCCGAGCGTGCGCCACACAATCTCAGCTTTGGCCATGCCACCTCGATACGACGAGTTTGCCCCCGCCACGTCGAAGTACCACACCCGCCCCCTGGCATCGGAAGCGGTAAAGCTGACGGCCATGCCCAGGCCCCGCAGCCGCCTGTTGGCCCGCACGTCACAAAAGCCGGCCGCCCCCAGGGCGTCCTTGGCCAGCTTGCTGGCCGAGGCCCCCGCATCGTCAATGCCCGTGGTGGGGGCGATGACCCCGCGCTCGTCGGCCAGGCGGGCCCGTGACAGCTGCACGTAGGACGGGTCCAGGTCGTAGCCCACGGCGTCCCTCCCTGTCCGCAAGGCGGCCACCAGCGTCGATCCCGACCCGCAGAACGGGTCGAGTACCAGATCACCGGCGAAGGTGTACAGCTCAATCAGACGCTGCGGGAGCTCCACGGGAAAGGGAGCAGGGTGGCGCACCCGAACGGCACTCTCGGGCGGGATGTCCCACACGTCGAGCGTGAGCGCCATGAAGTCATCGGAACGGATGCTGCTCTCATGGGGCAGTCCGGCATCGCGGCGCTCCTTGGGGCTCTTGGCCCGTCCGAAGCGACCCTTGCTGGCCACGATCACTCGCTCGGTCACATCGCGCAGCACGGGATTGGTGGGTGAGCGGAACGATCCCCAAGCGCACGACCCGCTCGCGCCCTCGCCCTTCTGCCAGATGATCTCCCCCCGGGGCAGGAGGTGCAGGTCGTCCTGGAGGATGGCCATCACGTCCGCCGCCAGGCTCCGGTAGGGCTTGCGGCCGAGATTGGCCACGTTGACGGCGATGCGCCCACCCGGCTCGAGCACCCGCTTGCACTCGGCGAACACGTCGCGCAGCAGCTGGAGGTACTCGAGATAGGAACCCGGCACGCCTTCCCGGTCGAGCTCCTCTTCATACTGCTTGCCCGCGAAGTAGGGGGGCGAGGTGACGACAAGGGCGACCGAGTCGTCGGCCACCTCATCCATCCGGCGGGCATCACCGCACCGGCAGGACACCCCGACCGCCGCATGTGGGTTCACGTGCTCGTCGCCACTGAGCTCGGGAGCCTCGAAGCGGGCGTAGAAGGCGTCCGCGATGTGCGACTCGCGGCGCCCGACGCCAAAATTGGATGTCTCGGTGCGACGCCGTGCAGCCATGGGGAATTCAGACCCTACCGGCCGCTCGGCGTGGGCCGGGTGATCTCGGGTACCCCTGGCAGGTCATGGCGGCACCCGGGACCGGGCGTGACGCTGTAGTAGCACATGCGCTACCTTGTGGGCATGGAAGAGACAGTGGGTCTGCGCGAACTGCGGCAGCGAGCCAGCGAGATCGTCCGCAAGGTCGAGGACGGCCATGAGATGACCGTCACGGTCCAAGGGCGCCCCGCCATCCGCCTGGTGCCGATCAAACGGTCCCGCTGGCGACGTATGGAGGACGTGAAGGAGCTGTTCGCGGGCACTCCCGAAGACGCGGCGACGTGGCGTGCGGACATGGAGCAGATCGATCACACGCTGACGGATCCGTTCCATCGGCCATGAGATCCGTCCTCGATACGTCGGCCGTCATTGAGCAGGTCACGCTCCCGATCGACGATGACATTGCCATCAGCATTGTCACCTTCGCCGAGCTCCACTTTGGCGTCATGGTGTCCACTGACCAACGGGTCCGGGGCGAACGACTGCGTCTGCTGTCGGCGCTCCAGTCCCAGTTCGAACCGTTACCAGTCGACGATCCTGTGGCATCGGCCTACGGCCGCGTGGCCGCCGCCGCGGCCGCGTCCGGTCGGCAGCCACCCGCCCGGGTGTCGGACCTCCTGATTGCGGCAACTGCCCTCGCCCACGACGCACGGCTGGTCACACGGAACCCATCAGATCTGGCCGGCCTCGAAGACCTGGTCGAGATAGTCGCGCTCTGAGCCGAGCCTCTACATTTCGTAGACGACGAACGAGGTCGGCCGGCCCACCTGGTCCGAGCGATCGGGCCCGGCCGTTGTACTGCTGGGTATGCCAGTAGAGGCGACCGGCGTTGCGCTCAACCGAGGCGCGCTTGGCTTCCTCCAGGAGTGCTCGGCCGAGATCCCTCCCCCGGGCTTCCGGCGCCACGTAGAGGTCTTCCAGGTAGCAGTAGGGGCGCCGGACCACGTGGTGGGATGCACCAGGCAGTGGGCCAGGCCGATGCCGTCGCCACCGTCGTTCACGGACAGGAAGCCGAACATCCCGTCGACCTCATCGCACAGACGGCCAAAAGTGGAGCGCGTGGTTTCCTCGGACAGCTCAGCCCGGTAGAAGTTGAGGTAACCGTGCCAGAGGGGCGACCAACGGTCCCAGTCCTGCTCTTCCAAACCTCGGAGGCATCCACCCTCCCAGCATCCCATTGCCGCCGCTCCTCCGGGGCCGCCTGCTCGCCACCGTCCCTTCGGGACCTAGCGCCGGGCTCGCCGGCCGCGTCGTTGGCGCCCGCGCCCCTCGAACTTCTCGCGCACCTGAGCACGCCGGGCCTGGAGCTCCCGGTGAGTCAGGCTTACGGTCGATTCGTCCAATCCGAATCCGGCTTTCAGACCGGTGAGGTCGGGCTCCCATCCCTCCTGGTGCTCCAGTCCGAGCTGAGACATGATCCGCTCGCCGTGCTTCTCGGCGAACATGAGGGCGATGGCTTCGATTTCGCCGAAGATGTCAAGGTCGGGCGCCAATGTGGCGATGGCGCCATCGAGGAACATGAGGTTCTTCACGAACAGCATGAGCTCCTTGGGCATCTTGGCCCCGAGGGCCAGCAACGCCTTCATGGAGCGCTGCAACTCGCTCACCAATTCGTCCGGAGTCAGCGTCGTGGGATCGACCGGTGGGCGGTCTAGTCCGAGCTGGAGGATCACCTCATCCACGTCGATGTCGTCGGGCAGGGCTCCGAGGTCGCGCATGGCTGCCACCTGTGAAGGAATGTGACCGTTTGACGCGCCGACGATCAGGGAGAGAAGGGCCAGCCGCTTCATTTCCGAGAGCCGGGCGGTGATCCCGAAGTCGAGTAGTGCGATCTTTCCCGTTGGGAGCACGAAGAGATTCCCACCGTGCAGGTCACCGTGGAATATGCCGTGCATCATGCACCCCTCGAGGAAGCCGATCATGCCACTACGCACGACTGCTTCGGTGTCGATCCCGGCCGCCTGCATGCCTTCGACGTCGCCAAAGTTGAAGCCGCTCAGGCGCTCCATCACCAGCATGCGGCGAGTGACCAGTGTGGGGTGCGGACGTGGGATGACGAAATCCCGCTGTCCCAGCGCAGCAAAGGTGGCCGCGATGTCGAGCATGTTCTCGGCCTCGAGCCGGAAGTCGAGCTCTTCGACGATGGTTTCGGCGAACAACTCCACCAGCGCGGGTGGGTTGGCCAGCGCCGCCACCGGGATGCGGCCGACCAGGTGCGGAGCCAACCAGGCCATGACGGCGAGGTCTTGGCGGACTCGCGTGGCCACCGACGGCCGCTGCACCTTGATGACGACTTCCGTCCCGTCACACAGTGTCGCCCGATGTACCTGGGCGATCGAGGCCGCGGCCAGCGGTTCATGGTCGACCGAGGCGAAGACCGAGTCAATGGGTCGCCCCAGCTCCTCGGTGAGCACCCGGGACACCACGGGCCACGGTTCTGGCTTGACCTGGTCCCGGCACCATTTGAACTCCTCGACGAGTTCGGTGGGGAAGATGCCGTCACCGGACGAGACGATCTGTCCCAGCTTGATGTAGGTCGGACCGAGTCGCTCGGCCGCCACCCGGAGCCGCCGCGAGATCCCCACCATCTTCTCGGTACCGCCGCGCCGTCGCTCCTTGATGTACCACAGGCCGAGGGCACCGCCGAGGCGGTGCACGGTGGTGCCGACCCGCGCCGTAGGTGGGAACCTGCGGGCCCGGATCAGGTCGGGCAGGGAGGCATGGAGGTCGGCCCTGAGTCGGACCAGACCTTGCCTCCACACCAGGGCATCGAAGTCGAGGACCCACGGACCTTCGTCAGTGAATGCGCCAAGCTCGGTATCCGCAGAGGCCACGGTCCGGAGTGTAGGGCTCCCTGGTCGATAGACCTCAGTCGCCATCACAGCGGTTCCGCCGACCCTAGCCACGAGAGACCGCGTCGCGGCTGGCAAAACTGATGGTCAGACCTCGGTCTTGGCCGCGGCCTCTCGGCAGGCTTCTAGCCCGTCGAACGTCTGAGCCACATCGCCGGCACCGAAGCAGAAGAAGAGGGCGGCCACGGCATCCGCTCCCGCCTCGGCGTACTCTTCGACGGCTTCGGGAGTCAATTGGTTGAAGTAGGGGCAGACGGTGATCCGCAATTCGTCACGGCTGCGCCCGGCCTCCGCCAGGTGGACGTCGAGTTCTTTCAAGCCGTTGGCCAGTTCGGCCGGCGTGCGATTGAAGGTGTGCCAACCCTGTCCCAGGCGGGCCACCCGCCGAAGGGCGGCCGGGGATTCACCGCCGATGTGGATGGGAGGGTGTGGTTGCTGGATCGGCTTGGGGAACATCTCGCACTCGGGGAGCTGGTACAGGGCGCCGTCGAAGGAGGACGAGTCATCGCACCACAGAGTCCGCAGGACTTCGACGTACTCATCGGTGCGGGCACCCCGATGGTCCCAGGGCACACCCAGTACATCGAACTCTTCTTTCAGCCACCCCACGCCGATACCCAAGTCCACCCGGCCGCCGGACAGCCAGTCGAGTGAAGAAACCTCCTTCGCCGTGTACACGGGATTCCTCTGCGGGAGGAGAAGCATGGCGGTGCCGAGGCGCACGGTGTGTGTGCGGGCAGCCAGGTAAGAGAGCGTGACCATCGGATCCAGCAATCCGGAGCCGGAGGGTGCGGGGATCCTGCCGTCTTCGGCGTAGGGATAGTTGCTGGAGTAATTCGCGAACAGCACGACATGCTCTCCGACCCAGAGTGTCGATATGCCGCGCTCCTCGGACTCGGCGGCCACAGAGTCGAGAAGGTCGAACGTGGTCATCGGGCTGGCCGTCGGCATCCAGAGGTCAAACTTCATGTCAGCTCCCCAATCCGCGTTGGATGAAATGGCAGATCTCGTCAGCGGCCTGAGCCACCGGCACCGGGTCCGGTTCGCCGGCCCGCACGGAGAGGGCCCCGTAGATCTGTTGGCCGATGAGCACGACGGCACGGTAATGGTCGAGGCCATTCCGGAAGTCCCCAGCCTCTTCGCCGGCGGCCACCACGTCTTCCAGCAGCCTGATCATGTCGAGCCCGATCATCATCAGGGCGCCGCCCAGCGCGGCCGAGCCTGCAGCACCGTCGGTGGCCTGAGTGGCCATGGCCAAGCGGAAGAAGGCGGGACTCTCGTCGATGCGCTCGAGCAGCCCACGAATCAACCCACGCAGTCGTTCACTGGGCGAAGCATTGTCCTCGAAGATGACGACGATCGTGTCTTTCAGCTGGTCATACATGGATTGAATGCAGGCTTGAAGAAGCTCGTCACGATTGGCGAAGTACACGTACACGGTTGAACGGGCCACGCCGGCTTGGCTGGCGATCTCATCCATTGACACTTCCGTGGTGCCGCGCTCGCCGAATAGCCGGCGAGATGTCGCAATGATCTGATCGCGCCTGAAGTCCCGTATGACATCTTTCAGGGCACTGGGGGCACGCCGCGCCATCTCTCTTCGAACTACCTTCGCCAGGTGCTCAGTGGTCGAGTCGTGTTCCGGGCGTGAATGCGACCGGGAGGTGCTTGACGCCATTGATGAATCGCGACTGAAGGCGTTGTGCCTCTCCATTCGAGTGAAGGTCGGGCATCCGATTGAGGAGGTGCTCGAACATCACGTGAATCTCCATGCGGGCCAGGTTGGCGCCCAGGCAGAAATGGGGTCCTCCGCCTCCGAAGGCCATATGAGGGTTCGGATCGCGGCCGATATCAAAGGCATCGGGGTTCTCGAATATGTCTTCGTCCCGGTTCCCCGACGCATGGTAGAAGACGACCTTGTCGCCCTCCTTTATGTTTGTCCCACTGAGGACGAGGTCGCACATGGCGGTACGCCGGAAGTTCATGACGGGAGTGACGAAACGCAGCATCTCTTCGACTGCAGTGGGCAGGAGACTGCGGTCGTCGCGCAGCCGCTGCCATTGGTCGGGGAACTGGAAGAAGGCATGCATGGCGCCCGACATGAGGTTGCGGGTCGTCTCGTTACCCGCCACCGTGAGGAGGAGGAAGAAGAGTTCGAGTTCCAATTCGCTCAGATGTTCGCCATCAATCTCGACAGTGGTGAGGACGCTCATGAGATCGGCGTGTGGGTCGATTCGCTTCTTGCCGAAAAGCTCGGCGGCATAGGCGTACAGCTCCATGGCTGCAGCGAGGGCCATTTCAGCCTCGGATTGGTACTCGGGATCTTCACTGCCCACCATCCGATTGGACCAATCGAACATTCTGTGGCGATCGGCCTGAGGGACTCCGAGGAGCTCAGCAATCACCTGTAACGGAAGTTCAGCCGAAAGGTCGGTGACAAAGTCGGCCTCGCCAGCCTCTATGACCTGATCAATGATGCCGTCAGTCGACCGATGGATGCTCTCTTCAAGATCGCGCACCATACGCGGCGTGAACCCCTTGTTGACCAAACGGCGGTACCGCGTGTGGAGGGGGGGATCCATGTTGAGCATCATCAGACTCTGTTGGGCGCGGTCTTCCTCATGGAGCTCGAAGGGCATGGTCCCCATGGCGGACGAGCTGAAACGCTCGAAGTCACGGTTGACCGTGACGCAGTCGTCATACTTGGTGACGGCCCAGTAGCCAGGCCCGCCTGGCTCTTCCTGCCAATGAACGGGATCATGCCGGCGCAGATAGGCCAGCCATTCATGGGGGACCGCCGGCACAAACGACCCGGAGTCGGAGAGATCAATGGGGGCCACGTCAGCGATGATGTCGCTCATGTTCGGACAGCTCCTCTTGGGAATCGGACATACTGTCCGATCGCTAGGATGGTATGTCCAGAGGTGAGTGGCGTCAACTCACCCGGGTTGCAAAACGTCAACCGGGCGGTGGCGGTGGCGCTGGGGTGCTTGGGAGGATCGCCACAGACTTCTTGGGATCATCCGGATCAAGGATCACCCGCATGTGATCGGCTGCGTCAGGCGGTTCACCAGGGGATTCAGCAGTAATGACCGGTCGGTTCTCGGTCGGGGAGAAGATGTCTCCCAGACCCAATGCGATGCCGGTGGCGATCCCGCCGATGGCCGATCGCCTGCGCCAGCCGTCGAATTTGCTGGGGGGCAGCAGGTCGGGATCCTCTTCTTTCGGCGTCCCGTCTGATGGCGCACCTGAATTATTCGGTTCGATGGCCCATGATCTCAGCGTTCAGGCCAAAAGGGAGGGCGCCAACCTCACCGATCTATCAGGTGGTCGGAATCGGACGGCTCTATGACCTTGAGGGCCCCGCCATCAGGGGTCGGCACAGAGGAGGACGAGAAAGTTGATGCCGCACATGAACCATCGGTCGTTGTCCGCATCCCTGCCCAACCGCCGGAGACGAAAGGCGCGCCTGATTTCAGTGGCGACATTCGCCGCAGTGGCCATTCTCGCCAGTTTGGCCTCTGGGCAACGCGACAGTGCTGGTGCTAGTACGGGCAAGGCCCTTCGTGGCATCTTCAATCTGGCGGCCGGCTCATGCCAGGGTACAAGCGTGACGGGCACGTACTTCCGGATGATATTTCCGCATGGAAATGTGTCCAACGGAAAGTTCTTCGAGAACGCCACCTCAACGTGCTCCGACAAGACCTACACGCTCGGCGTGCCCGGGACTCAAGGTGGCCTATTCACAGGCAAATTTCAACCCGACCCCAAACCTGCATTTGATGCGCGGGGCGGTGGGTTGGCCAGCGCCATTGAACAGCCGCAGAACTTTGGCGACATCAACCTTTCGATCGCCACTGACAAGAGGGACCCTGAGTCGGGAGCTGCGGTACCAGCGCCGTCCATTGTTGACACCAAAGGAAGGCTCTCAGGTCAAGTTGAAGCATGGTCGATCGCCTGGAAGAAGATCTTCATGAATCAGGGCTCACTCAAGCCGGGTCATTCTCTCCGTCGGGCAACCACGACGCTTTCCGGGACCTACAACGCATCGACGCGCGCCTTCGTCATCATGTGGACCAGCCAGGTGGTGGGCGGCCCATTCAACGGATTCACCGGGTACTGGCACCTGGAGGGGACGTTCAGTCCTAAGAAGCGAACTCGGGCAGACCCCTCTTGACGTCCCATAAGTGATGGGACACCTCATGCGCGTTGCGTTGGACAACGTCGAAGGCACAGATCAGACCTGCCTCAGGGTGAGGCGTCCCGACATCATGAGGGGCCTCCATCGACGCTGTTCGCCAGGCCTCAACGGCTGCAATGAGCGCAATCAAACCCACAATCGGTGAGAGCTCGTCGTAACAGCGGGTTTCGGCCATCTCGTTCTCATCCCATGAAGGCACACCGAACGCGGGGTCGGCACTAATCGTCCACAGTCGCTCCGTACCGAATCGAAGCACGTCCACGGTATGCCAGACATAGCGACTGGCCGACCATAGTCCCGGATCCACTGGTGCCGAAGGGTCAATCCTCGAAAGTACTCCGCCGAATACGGCCACCCCTCGGACACATTGGCCGATCAGATTTACGTAGTCAGCCTCATCCCAATCAAACTGGCATTCCGTGCAACGTCCCTCCTTCGGCTCCCATGCGACAAACGCATTCGTGTCAGCTTCCTCCGTCATCTGGCTTCCTTCATTTGTCACGCCCCGCCGAATTGCCCATATGCCAACTCGAGCAGAAATCACACTGGTACACGCTCAAGTCAACTCCAAAGTCGAGCCGCCGCTCGTCGGCCACGCCCAATGCCGCGCTCTGAGTCGGATAGGCCACCTTGGGAGTCCCGTCGGCCCGCCAATGGGATCCGAGACTGAAGGGCCGATCGGTGGACGACGGCCGCCGCCGATCATTCCGAGGACCATTGCGACGAGCCACAACACCATATTGGCGGCAATTGCGCCCGAGCCGGACCTTCACTGAAGTTCTGGCAGGAGACTTCCGCGTCGGTTTGCCGGGTCACTCCAAGTTCCCAAAGAGAGGGAAGGGTGCCGAATCTGGCCCGCCAACGACAACCGAGAAGAAGGACCCTTCAGGGGAAAGCCCCAGCACCCCGGCTGGACCCCTATTTTGGACAGGTCAAACAACTGCTTCTCTAGATGTTAAAGCTTTCATTATCAGTCTGAACTACTAAAGAATCGGCGCCCAATTGGCAAGCCAGCGCCATTGAATTCTGGTCAAGAGCTGGGATATTGGCTTAATGGTCATTCGTCTGCCACTATTGGGCCATGGCAAAAACGGTAATAGTAACTTTGACGGACGATATCGATGGCGGAGTGGCCGATGAGACGTTGCATTTTTCGGTTGACGGTAAGCGATATCAGATAGATGTCAACGCCTCAAACGCGGCGAAAGTCCGTGCTGCATTCAAGCCCTTCATCGAAAAGGGTCGCGCCAGCAATAGTTCGCCTCGGACTAGGGCGGCACGCTCCAATAGCTCATCGGGAGTCAAGACACTGTTCTCTCAGTTGAGTAGCGGGGAAAAGGATCGGTTCCGGGCCTGGGCGAATATGGCAACGGCCCGTCGGATCAGCGATGCACGCGTCAATAGCTGGGTGGAAGCTGGCAAGCCATAGAGCCACCGCTTGCTCAAACGCCTCGTTCCACCTCGCAATCTGGCCCGATTCACCGAATTTGGCAGCCACGAGTCATTTGTCCGGCTTTGGCACAATTCCTACCAGCTGGCCTTCTGAAACAGCGAGGGATACTCGCCCTTTGGCGACTATTCCGACCTGAATCGCCTTTGCCACCTGGACCCCATTCAAGAAGAGCGCATCTCGTTGGTCGAGGGTCAGGCTGAACTCTGAGGCAGCTAACCGCGGTTTGTCTACGACGTTCCTCGAGACCACTGTGGGTACGTCAAGGATCTAATGATCCCACCCGTTCATCGTGGTACCCAAACGGTCCCATTGAACATGGTTATTGTCGCCAAACTATTTGGACATTGATCATGTTGCCTGGTCTGCGGGAAAACAGACCAGGCAACGAACTGATCCTAATGGGCGGCGTCTTTAAAGGAAGTTGCCGACAGCACGGAGCGCTCCTTGACGGAGCTGTGTTCCCGCAGACGGTCAGTGACGGGAGGAAACGTGGACGTGCAGCTACCCTCGCTACTGCGGCGGACCAGATGTCAGTTGCACCGTGGCGGATTGCGACTTGCCCGATCCGTCTGTCCATCCGATCGTGACCTTGTCGCCCGGATGGAATGGAGCCAGAGCGCTGGTCAGCGCGTCAGGCGAGCCGATGATCTCCCTATTGACCGATGTGATGACATCACCCTGGGCCATGCCGGCCTCTTGAGCGGGAGAACTTGTCACGACGCCGGCGATGGTGGCGCCTGCGGTGGAGGCACCGTTCCCGAATCCACCACCGACGCTGCCTCCGAACTGCCCGCCATCGCCATTTCCGGGGTGGGTAGCAATCTCGACCCCCAGGAAAGCGGTGGCACCGATGTGCACTGTTGAGGAGCCGGCGCCGGCTTCAATCAGCTTGGCGAGTGAGAGACCGCTGTTGATCGGAATGGCAAAGCTCTGGTTGCTGGACGCCTCGTTGGGTGACTGGAACGTAAACCCCGCTGACGCTGCAGTGTCGATGCCAATCACCTGACCTGATCCGTTGACCAATGGCCCACCGGAGTCGCCGGCTTGAATATCGGCATTTGTGGCAATGAGATCGGTCAGCTGTTCTGAGCTTCCGTCGACTCCATTGCTCGCGCTAATGGACTGTGCGAGAGCGGTTACCGTTCCTCTGACCGGGTCCCCTTGAACTGA
>PNAT01000125.1 GCA_003169675.1 Acidimicrobiaceae bacterium | reverse complement strand
ATGTCTTGCGACATCACAAGGTGCCTGGGGCGGGACTTGAACCCGCGGCCTGCGCATTACTAGGGAGGCCATGACCGTCCCGAAAGATCCCGATGGATCCCGCTGAGTGCGAAATGGGTGGTCAAAAAGGTATCGGGTTTTTGGCCTTGGTACCTCGGGATACAACAATGGACGACCCACTGCGGGCTCCTTCCTCTGGGGTCTCCCCCAGAATGAGGTGTCCACCAGAGCGGTCAACTCCAACCCCGCGGCCATCGCTCGGCCGGATGTTATGGGACGCGACGATCGGTATGCCGTGATTGGTATCACCCGGGTGCTGGAGTACCGAGTGGTTCGTCTCTCGCTAGCCAATGTGTGCGACGATCGCGTCTATGGAACAGCGTGCGTGGCAGACCCATTGGCACAAGCACCCAGGTGTTCGATCCGGCGATCAGCTCTCGCTCGGCGAACGGGCTGCAGATCGGATGCGCAACATGATGGGGTCGTGGCCCTTCGTATTCTCCTTCTTCGGGATCATGGCCGTGTGGGTGATCGTCAACACCATTTTCCTGCAGCACATTCTTAACCGAAAGGCCTTTGATCCATACCCCTACATCTTGTTGAACCTGTTCCTTTCCATGCTCGCCGGCGTTCAAGCCGCAGCGCTGTTGATCGCCGCCAAGCGGGCTGACGCCATCTCCTCTGAGATCGCAATCCACACCGAGCACAACACTGACGACATCAAGACGCTGATGCAGGAGAACAAGACGCTGATGCAGGAGAACAAGACGCTGCTATCGGAGAACACCGCACTTACTCAGCAGGTGAAAAAAAATACGGACCTCCTCGATGAGATCCACCTGCACGTCGCCAACATCGGCAAGAAGGTCGGAGCAGAAATGGGCCACTTTGCCCCTGGTGAGGCGCCACCGACCGGAGCCTAACCGTTGGAGGACACCTCCGGCCGATGTTCGGCGTGCACGATCTGGGACACCCCGGCCCGGGCCTCACAGTTTCCGGGCCCGCGGTAACCGTCGATCTGCATTTCGCCCGAGTCGCTCGAGGACGAAAGGACGACAGCGCAGATCAAGTGATCCGCCTCAGGCCTTCACCGAAGCTAAGTGCCTTGGATAAATTCGATGTCCTCCACGCCGGCAGAGGGGACTCTCACGTAGCTGACATCGACATGGCCGACCGAATCGAGGATAACGGTCTGGAAGTCGCCCAGTTCACGGTCCGCAGTGCAACTGGTGCCACCCGTGCAAACGGGACCGGTCTTGGCTGGTGTCGGGTCGGCGGTCGTGAGCGACGACCAGGTTGACCCTCGATCGGTGCTCTTCAGGGCCGACGCGAACCATTCCGCGTTGGAGGGTGGCGCGTCGGGAGTGGCCGAGACAGACGGTGTGTTGTATAGGGACACAGCCACCGTGCTCGCGTTGGCCGCGATCCACGGGTACACCGACGTCCCTGAAGACACGATGGTTGTGGGAGCAGACCAGGTGCTGCCCCAGTCGGAGGAGGTGCTGAACGCGATGACGCTGGCGCTGCCTGTTTCGTTCAACCACGCGGTGTAGAGGCGGCTACCGCCGCCATTTGCCACCACGGGAAACGCCGAGTTGGTGGTGCTGCTGCTGGCCGCCTGGATCGAGGTGTTGGTCCAGGTGGTCCCGCCGTTTGACGAGTGGGCGAAGTTGATCCCCCCGGTTGAGGTGGCATAGATCACTCCGACCTTGTCGGCGGTGCCGAGGAGGCCGCCGCTGCCTTGGGCAATGATATTGCCGGGAGGGCACACGCATCCGGTCTGGTCCGCGGTCGTCGCTGCCACCACGCCGGGGCCGTAGGCCAGGCCGTTGTCGGTGGACTTGGCGACGACGATACCTGCGGGTAGAGCGTGGGTCGCCTCGTAGGCGATTCCACCTCCGGCCGCCGCGATCCACGGTCGGTCCTGAACGGGTTGACCGCCGATCGGCTGGGCCGTCCAGGTGTGGGCGTCATCGGTCGAGACCGACGCCGTGGCGCTACCGAGCCACAAGTCGATCATGGAGAGCGTTCCGGAAGAGGGATCCACGGCGATCTGTGAGTCGCCTCCCCCAGGGTTGTTGCTTCTCGCCCCGGGGGGAGTAAGGGCCCATGAGAGGCCCGCGGCGTTCGAACGGAACACCAAACTCGGCGACGTGCCGTTCGACAGGAGGCCGTCCGGTGCGTTTATGAAGAGGTTGCCGTCAGGTGCCTGGACGATGCCGGGTTCGCTCCCGCCGGTGCCGACCTGGACCGGTGCCGCGAAGCTCAGCGAGGGCACCGCGGCCGCAGACGACGTCGTCACCAGGGGGATCACACTCCCCGCTAGTACGGCAGCTGAGCCGGCAATCAGGCTGGCGATCAGCACCCGTTTTCTTGCGAGATTCACCATGGAAGTCCTCCCAGCTCGTGGTCGCGTTCCTAGCCCGGTGAACAGGTTCTGATCCTTACCACGCACCGCGTCCGCCAAACAACTACCCAAATGTCTACCCAGAACAGGAAGATCGGTCAACTTCGTCCAGAATTGTCACCGAAGTTCCGTGGCCCTAGTCGCAATGGAACGGCCGGCTCAACCCGCATATGACGTGGGTTGTCCACGGGTGACGTGGACCGAGCCTCCACCAAAATTCGTTGGACCAGCAACAACCTTCCCGCGGGGGTCAACTTCGCTTTAGCGTGAGCCACCGGGTCTCCTTTTAAATGAGTGCGTTAGCAACACCCATCCGAGGAGAAGATCCCTCTATTTGTCAACAACCTGGCTGGTCATTATTAGTCATCTGTCGTGGGGGATCCTGCCGGATAGATCAGCTCGCGAGGTTGTGGCCGGTAGGCATGGCTGTTGCGGGGTAAGCCGCTATCGATGTCGGCGTCTGCGTACAACGTCACACCGTGGTGACCCAATCGCTTTGACTCGTACATCGCACTGTCGGCGCGGGCGATCAAGGTGTCGGTGTCCAATGCTTCCATGGTCCACACGACACCAACACTGGCCCTCAGTTCGACCGTGTTCGATTCAAGGGTGACAGCGATCGTCAGCGCTGCCGAAATCCGCTTGGCGATTTCCATGGCCAGAGCGGCGCTCGTCACCCGTGGGCAGATCACCAGAAACTCGTCACCGCCCAGGCGACCAACGAAATCTCCGGTCCGCAGCGCGGTTCGAATCTGGTTGGCGGCGGCTACGATGACCTGATCGCCGGCGGCGTGACCGAGTTCGTCGTTTACAGCTTTGAGTCGGTCGAGGTCGACGAAGATGACGGCGCGACCCAACCC
>PNAT01000139.1 GCA_003169675.1 Acidimicrobiaceae bacterium | reverse complement strand
CAGGTGGTGGCCCTCACCTCCACCTTGCTCGACGGCGTCGTGTTCAGCCACCGCCTGACCCAATCCGAACTCGAACGAGGTGTCCTCGATGCCACACCTGACCTCGGAGCCATCGACTTCGATGCCTTCGACGGGCTCGAGATGACCTCCGGCGGCACGCTGCAGTGCCGATATCCCTTCGCCGGAGAGCCGGGGCCCGAGCTCGAGCTCGGACTCGGGCTCGACGAGAACGGCTCCTACGTCCTACCCCCCGGATCGCTATCCACCTTCGGAGCGTCGGACCTGCTCTGCCTACGCCGAGAGGGCTCCAAGGTCTCGCTCGAAGTGGCATCGGAGCCGGGTCACGGTGAGGCGGAGGTGCGCGCGCTCCGAGCAGCCTTCGAGAACCAGCACGTAGAGGGACTCGGCGTCGAGCCAGATCAGATGGTGATGGATGCCCTGTGCCACAACCCGTCGCTGTTCCACAGCCCCGTACCTCCCATCGGAGAGCTCCTCGAGAGCATCGGCCTCGAACGGTGCGGCGCGTGGTTCGGGCTGCGCGGGGAGGACTGGGCACCGCCGCTCGTTCGCTACATGGAGAGCGAGTACGACGCCCTGTGTGAGTCGTGGGGTTTCAACGGGTGCTGTGAAGCCGCATTTGAGATTGTACGTGGGGCATGGAGCGAGTCCCTCACCAGCCGAAGAGCACTCGAGAGGGAGGACCTCCGGTCGGTGGCCAGGGGGCTCGTACACGGATCGGTGGCCCCGGCCTTCGCCGAGTACGTGCTGAGGGATCACGACTACGGGAGCGAGTCCCTGACCTCGTTCGCGGTCGACATCGCACACCTTCCCGGCAAACTCTCCGCGCCGGGGCTCTACCTCCAAGCCCTGGAAGCGGAGCGTGAAGGCAGAGCCATCGTTGCCGAGGAGCTTCTGCGGGCGTCGGTGCGCGCTGACCCTGACTATGGGCCTGCGCTCGCCGAACTGGCTTGGTACGAGGCAGACCGCGGTGACGCGCAGATGGCGCTCTCGCTTCTCCGCCGGTCCGACATGCATGACGACGATCCCGAGCTGGACTACCTGTCGTCACGGGTACCCACAAGGACGGTGAGCGCTGGGCGCAACGACCCCTGCCCGTGCGGTTCGAGGCGCAAATTCAAGGCGTGTTGTATCGATGGCCCCACGCTTACGATCGAGCAACGCGCCGGGTGGCTCTATCACAAGGCGGTCAACTTCTCGCTACGGCCACAAAGGCGGAATCGAGTCGAGAGTCTTTTCGAGCTTGCGGCCTACGGCCTGAGCGCAGCTGCATCGGAGCATCTCCTTCCGTTCCTCGTCGATCTCGGGGTCTTCGAGCTTGGCGGCCTCGAAGAGTTCGCTGGGGAGCGAGGTGCACTGCTCCCTCACGACGAGCTCACCCTCGCTCGAACATGGCTCGGCACTCCCCTCGTGCTCTGGGAGATCATCGCGGTAGATCGGGGAACCACCGTCACCCTGCGTAACACCCGATCCGGTGTGCAAACGATCGTCACCGAACGCTCGGCCTCCGAAATGCTCGACCGAGGCGACTACCTCCTGGCCCGAGTCGTCGTCGCATACTCGCAGCATCAGATCGTCGGACTTCCCTTGGAGGTGACCCTCCGTCAGCGTGAGAGCCTCATTGAGCTTCTCGATTCGGATCCTGACGCTGAAGACGTCGCGCTGTGGCTGGCGACGGCATTTGCCCCACCTCGCATCACGAACCGCGAAGGTGAAGACGTGGTCCTCTGCCGCGCGACTCTCCGACCTCGCTCGACGAGCTGGAAGCAACTGACAAGGCAGCTCGACGAACAGTTCGGGGCGGAAGGTGACGCCCAGTGGACCGAGAAAGTCGATGTTGAAGGGGACAGCGTCGTCCGCTGTCTCTTGCATCGGGAGGGGGACGACCTCGTCGTAGAATCCAATTCGGTCGAGCGATTCGATCGCCTCTTGGCTGCACTGCAGGACGAGCTCGCCACCAAACTTGAGGTCATCGATGAGCAGAGGCTTTCGCCTTCGGAAGCCCTTGCCCAGAGGACCGACCTGTCAGAGGTCTCAGAGTCGATCGACGCTCCGCAGTCGCCGGCTGAATTAACCGCCGAGCTGGCAGACATGATGCAACTCAAGGAGAAGGCATGGTTGGACGAGCAGATCCCTGCACTCTCTGGTCTCACCCCGCGCCAAGCGGTCAATGATCCGACACGCCGAGAAGATCTCATCACTCTTCTCAATGAGTTCGACCGCATTGAGGATCTTCCATCCGGCATGCTGTCGTTTGACACATTGCGACTACGCAAAGAACTGGATCTCTGAACAAGGTCGTATCGTGTCCGACAGTGATTTCATGCCACTGTCGTGCCACTTTGAGCGGAAACCAGGGGTAATGAGCGGTAACGAGCGGACAGTCGAAATGCCCTCCGAACAGGATTTCGCCGCTTTTCCCCAGGTCAGAAATTCGCGTTCCCAATTTTTCCCAAGCTGAGAACGCGAGTTCGATTCTCGTCGCCCGCTCTCACACACTCCCTGGTAGGACGGCTCCTTGCACAACAGTTCATGTGGGCGACCGCGTACTTTGTAACGGACTGCGGTCCATTCGTGCCTGGGCGTGCCACTTACGTGCCACCCTTGTCATGACAACCTGTCCGTTTTCGCCTGCCGTGCCACTTCGTGCCACTTTGAACGCTCCCAGACTGACCGTTGAGATTCAGTGCGAAGGCTGTCAACTGTCGCGTCGATAGCGGCCTTGCACGTACTCGTCCACCCACTGCTGCGTGCTTCGCCACTGGCCGTCCGCACCATGTTGAGCTCGGAGGCGGCCGCGATTTGCGGCAACTCGCAACGCCCCGGTTGTGAGCTCGGGTGTTGCCAGAGCAGCCAGTGGAACCAAGCGAGACGGCCCTGCGATAGCCGGCACGACGAAGCGATAGAGATTGTCCAGCACCGAACGAGCGACGAGCTCCCCCAATGACCCAGCATCGCCGGCGTCAGCGCGTCGGAGCGCGGCGAGGTAGCGAGGTCGGTCTCGCTTGTAGATGATGGCGGGGGGATAGCCGAGCCGGACGAGGACAAGATTGAGGAGGAGCCGACCGGTCCGCCCGTTCCCATCAAGGAAGGGATGGATCCGCTCGAACCGAGCATGCACTCCGGCGAGAGATTCGATCGGTCGAGTGGATTCGACAACTCGGCCAACGTCGGAGACCCAATCGGCCATGGCTGCAGGGACCTCGACCCAGGAGGGCGGCATCATTCCCCCGGGGAACGGAGCGATCTCGTGCTCCCGAAATGCTCCAGGCGCCTCATGTTCGATCGCCGCCGCATGGGGAGCGACTTCCCAGACGGGCTGCATGGCCATGCGATGGACGTGGCGGACTTCAGTCAGGTTGAGTATGTCGGCGCCCGACCACCCGTCTCGGGTGAGGGCGTGGCGATAGACCCACTGGGCGGCATCGGCATAGCCCCGGACTTCCATGTATTCGGAGAGCTCCTTGTCCCCGACGGCCCTGCCTTCCGCCAGGAGGGTTTCGACCTGCTTGAGCACCAGGGTGTTACCTTCAATGGCCGTGGAGTGATGCGCCTCCTCGTACCAGATTGTCGTCCATATCCCTTGAGCCTCAACCGGGTCAGGCAGGCCCCCGAGTCGTTCTCGGACCTCGGCGATGGCGCCCTCCAGGCGTTTGTAGACCTGTTCTCGACTCGGCCGGGGCATGGGGTTCCTTATAAGTGTCTCGATCTGGTTCAGATAACTGTACCGTACACTTTCGGGAATAGTGTCGCAACCCGCCAGAATTAACCCGAACGTACGAATAGGACTTGCGACCTCACAACGACTCAGGCCATTCTCCCCGTGCTCAGGGGTTTCGGCTGTGGCCATCCGGCTGATCCGCTGAATCGACCTCCAGCGGGCCCCTGCTCAGGGGCCCGGCCTGTACCGTGCAGGCGTGGAGACCAACGACGTCGATGCCATCCTCGGTGCCGCGCTTGTCGCACTCGCTGACTGTCCGATGTCGCTGAGCGACCTGACTGCCACCTTGCGGCAGCTCGGCGTATTGGCGGCCTTCGACGGACTCGACCACGAAGCGCTCATGAGCGAACTCGACGAGATCCTCCTCGACACCGACGACGTGTGGATGAGCGAGGACCAGGTGGTGGCCCTCACCTCCACNNTTCGATTCTCGTCGCCCGCTCTCTCACAAATGGCCACTTGGTCTGGCATCGACCGGGCCTGCTAGCGGATGGTGCCCGCCCCCGGGATGAGCGGCAGGTCCAAGGCAGTGGCCCACCCGGGTGGAAGGTCGTTGACGGCTGGCACCGCATTGAGGGCGCGGAGACCGGTGGCCAGGCAGCCGGCGGCTGCGGCATCGCGCCCGCTGCCGTCGGTGAAGCGGAAGGCAGTCTCTTGGGTGATGGACGGCGTCCCCTCGATCTCCACCCGGTAGACGTCGTCCTGGGTGCCCCGGGGCCAGTCCGGCGCGGCGTTGGTGCCGACCCGGTTGACGTGCTCGAGGCAGATGCGGGGCTTCCCCTGGTAGATCCCGTTGATGGTGAAGTGGATTGCTGCCACCTCACCCGGGTTGATCACTCCCTTGGCGGTGGTGATGGGAGTGTCGGTGACCCACTTGTCCCAAGTGGTGGTGATCTCGTCGAGCTCCACGCCGACGGCGTGGGCCATCATCGGCACGGTGGCGCCCCACGACATCACCAGGATGTCGGTGTGCTCGAGGAGGGGCGTGAACTCGGGTGGTCGGCCGATGCCCATCTCGTCCTCGTAGGCACCGGTGTAATTGATGTAGTCGAGGATCTCGAGGGCCTTCACCTTGCGTACCTCGGCGCAGAGGCCCATGAGGGTCATGGGGAGCAGGTCGTTGGCGAAACCCGGATCGATGCCGGTGGTGAAGCAGGTGGCGCCACCCGCGGCGCAGGCCTCGGTGATCGGATCGATCCACGAGGGCGGGTTGAGTTTCATGGCCGGCCAGACCCACGGCGTCATCGCCGTCGAACACACATCAATGCCGGCCCGGAGGAACGCACCGATGTCGCGGATGTTGTCATCGGCATGGGCCGCCGTGGGCCCGAAGTGGACCAGTGCATCGGGGCGCAGGGCGATGAGAGCTTCGACGTCGTCTGAGGCGGCCAGCCCGACTGGTCCGATGCCGCAGATCTCGCCCACGTCTCTGCCCGCCTTGTCCGGGTGGCTGACGCCGACCCCGACCAACTCGAAGGTCGGGTGACGCAGCACTTCGGGAATGATCATCTTCCCGACGAACCCGGTTCCCCAGACCACAATTCGCTTCGGGTCCTTCATGGCAGCATCATCTCACCGGAGCTGAAACCGGTGCCTTCTGACCTCATTTCGACGAGCCGGCCGCAGCCCGTCAAGTCCACAATTCGAGAAGCACGTGGAGTACCTCCTCGGCGGCACCGAGGCCCCCCAGATGGCTCTCGCCCGGTCGGAGGTAGAGCTGTGCATCCGGGATGTGCGGCACGAGGTATTCGGCATGGGCCAGCGGCACGAAGTTGTCCGCATCGCCGTGCCACCACCGAACGGGGACGGAAATGTCGGAAACGGAGAAGCCCCAAGGCCGGAGGAAGAGCGCCAGGTCATTCAGGGGCGCTGAGATGCCATGCCGGCTGTTCCCTTTGATGTCGTCGATGAACATCGCCTTGATCTCTTCTCGGGCGAAGACGATTTGATCACCTTCGGGGGAGTATCGCGCGAAGAGGTCAAGCGCTTGGGGACCGAACGGTCCGAGACCGAAGATCGCAAGCTGCAGGAAGCGAGACAATGGAGGGCTGATGAAGGGAAGGGCGGATCGCGTCCGGGACAGGTACCCGACCAATCCTCCCTCCATACTCTCTTCCCCAACGTGCGGGACAACGCCGCCCAGAACTCCGGCCGCGGTGATCCGATCGGGCATGGCGTAAGCCGTGGCCAGGGTGTACGGGCCACCTCCGGAGAGGCCAACGACGGCGCAGCGGTCCACCTTGAGTTCGTCGAGCAGGATCTCGACGTCCGAGGTGAAGTCCAAAATATTGCGGTAGAGGTGACCGGTGGAGTAGCCGATGCCCGGCCGGTCAACACCGATGACGCGCAGGTCGTGCTTCGCCGCCATGACCCGGGCATCCTCGGGGACCTGGCGTCGCCCGCCCGGTGTCCCGTGATACCAGAGGACCGTGCGGCCTGTTTCCGATCCGAAGTCGGCGTACCCGAGCTTTCGTCCCTCTCGGACTTCAACGAATCCTTCATGGCGGGGCTGCGTCAGCTTGTACATGCGGGGCGCAGTGTATGCCCCCAGCCTCCTGGGCGTCTCTCCCGAACTACCTGATCCGGGAGGGAGTGGAGGCACCGGACGGACCATTCATGGTGGCCACCAGGTCCACGGCGGGAACAAAAGGGTGTTGGCCTGCTTTAATGACGGCAGCAACCAGGGAGGGCACACCGTGGACAACGCACAACCACATGTAAGTGTCGAGCGGGGCGAAGGGCTCGTATCCCGCTTCGGCGATTCCGTCGTGCTCGTGACCGAAGAGGGCCAGCACGAGAAGGGCACCGAGGAGGTGCTCCAAGCAGTCGAGGCCGCGGCGGGTGGCGACTCACCGGGTGCAGTGATGGCAGCTCGCCTGGCCTCCATCGTCGCCGGAAGCGAGGCCGGTGCAGTTCCCCCCTTCGGCGTGGTCGCCCCACTGGCCGACTCCTATGTCGTGCTCCTCCATGGGGCGGTGTGGGCCGAGATCACCGGCCCCGACGGCAGCCAGCGGCTCTCCGGCCAGCAGGCCGTCACCTGGGTGGACCACAAGATCGAATTGCCCCTGGTCCAGCTCAGCATCGGCAGCGGCGAAGCGCCGATAGAAGTGGACCCGAGGTCCGATCTCCGGGCCGGTCTGGTGCCCGGGAGCGGATTCATCATGACCCCGGCGGGGTCGTCGGTCACAACGCCGGTCGACGTGAAGGACGAAGTCAAGGTGGTGGCAGCCGACGCCGCAGCGCCCAAGGCCCGCGCCACGCAAGGTCCGGCCGCTCCGTCTGAGGACATCGCGCCGGCGCCCGCCCCGTCCCGGCCCACGGTTGCCCCGGCCGCCGCCGTCGAACCGCCGGCCATCGCCGTGGAAGCCACAGAGCCCGTTCCCACGGCGCCGGTGGCCGAGGCGCCGGTGGACGTGGTGCCTCCGGCTCCAGCAGCTCCAGCGGCTCCCGCTCCGGCCCATGACACCGCAAATCTGCAGAAGTTGCCTGATCCCCCGAGGCCCGACCCACCGAGGAACGACCCGCCTAAGCCCGATCCACCTCAGCGCGCCACCACCGACCTGCCCGCCGCCGACCTGCCCGCCGCCGAGGCGAATGCGGCACCACAGCGCGAGCCGGCCGGGGCCACCCAGATGGTCGTCCGTCCGGTGGGTTTCCTGGTGGCTGGCGACGGGATGCGTATCCCGCTCGACCGGGCCTACGTCCTGGGTCGGGCACCCGAAGAGGATTCCGGGGTGACCAGCGGGGCGGCCACGCCAGTGAAATTGGACGATCAGGACAATCTCATTTCGCGCGTCCATAGCCACGTTGCCGTCGATGCGGGGCAGGTGACGGTGCGGGACGCCTCATCGGCCAACGGGACGTACATTGCCGAACCGGGCGCGGCGGATTGGACCCGGGTGGGTTCGGACCCGGTGGCCCTGCCACCCACCTGGAGCCTGCGGGTGGGGAAGCAGATCTTCACGTTCGTGACCTTCGAATCCGTCGGACCGTAGGGGGTCGGGCACCGTGCCGGGGGTCCTGGCGTATCTCGTGGCCTGGCCAGGCGAGGACGACGAGCAGTCGATCCCGATCTACGACCACCTCTACGTCGGGCGGGAATGCAGCGGGATTGAGGAGGATCGCCGCTTCCTGGTCGATGACGACGCGGTGTCGCGCAACCACATGGAGGTGCGGCTCGACGTCGAGCAGGACCAGGCGTGGTTGGTCGACCGCAGCACCAACGGCACCCGGCTCAACGGGACCCGGATTGAGCGTTCGGTGCCGGTTCAGATCATGCTATCAACCGTCACGTAATTCCCTGACGATTCCCCGGGGAAGGTGGAGGATGGTCGAAACTCGACCCTCACCTACGACGGGTACCGCTTGGGCGCCTTCCACGTCCTCATCCCCGTCATCCTCGCCGTCCTCATCTTCGGCGGCAAGTGGGTGGGACAAGAGTCCAATCAACCCCGCAAGGAGCCTCCGGCGTTGAACTGGCCTGAGCGGTCGGGTGGCCCATTGGACCGAGGGGGAGCGTGAGAGGTTGCCAGCGCGCACCCGCCTCCCTTGGAACACCGGTCGCTGCCGGCGGCCAACGTGAGCGTGGGCCCATGGTCACCGGCGGACGTGGACGGCCGGAGTGGTACCGCGGCATGGGTCGGTGCGGACGTCGTGGACCTCGCCACGGGTGTGGGGATGACCGTCACCGGTGCGGATGGTGGCGGGGTTGACCCCGAGACACCGGTGCCGGAAGGCACTTTCGCCACTGTGGTCTCGACATTGAGCAGCGTGGCTTGGTGAACGCTCCCAGAACCGGTGCCGGTAATCGCGTGGTTGCCCTGCACCACTGACGCCGGCGGCGAGGGAGAAGCACTGGCGGCGGCCAGCGCGGCGGAAATGGGTGCACTCAGGCTGGCGCTCCCAGCTGGAGCGCCACCGTCCGCGGGTGATGTTCGGGATATTGAAGAGCCGGGAGCGCTGAAGAAGGGGACACCGCCCAACGCGCGGAGCGCGCTGACGGAGCGCGGGCCGGCAGGTGCTTCCTGCATACTGCCCACCAAGCCCGCGGTGGCCAGCAACGTCACGATGGCGCCGCTCGACATGGCTGCCATCGTCACGTGACGTCGGGGGATGGGGGTGTGGGCGACAGCCGTGTGGCCAACCTCGGCGAACTCAATCAAAGGTGGCGCCATATCTGCTGTTTCCTCGGCATTCGGGTGCGCCGCGACGTGTCCGAAATCGCGAGAATGGAAGATGTCCTCCAAGCTCGTGATGGCGCCCGCCTCAATCCCCTCGGGTGTCGATCTTTGCGTAGCCCCTCCGATCGTCTGCTCAACAGCATCGCGACATCTCATCTGCCAGATCCGGACCTCCTCCGCCCAGATCAGGCAGCCTGTCCTCGAACTCCGCTCCCGCACGGAGTGTGGTCAAGGACGATGCGCGATACCTACCTCTAGTTAACGCCGGAACGGCCTTGTTGTCCACCCATTTCTTTACCGTTTTGATCAGCTTCTTCCGAGTGCCTCGTCGCGTTGCATTCCATCGCTTCCCATCGCCCACCGTGGTGTGCTGGATCGGAATTGCACCGTCACGGGTGCAACTAGGTTGCTCTTTCGTTGCTTTACGGAACTCGAAAATGCGCCAGCCAGGGAAAATGCATGACCAAGCACAAATTGCCGCGGTTCACATGAGGTCAGCGGGTAAACAAAGAGTGATGAATGTGATGCGCGGGGCGTTCGGGGGGCGTCAACGGCCCACAATCGGTTTGGTGCTCGGCGCTGGTGGCGTGGTGGGCCAGGCGTATCAAGCCGGAGTCCTGGCCGCTCTCGAGCGTGAGGTCGGATGGGATCCGCGTAACGCGGACATCATTGTGGGCACATCGGCCGGTTCGGTCACCGGTGCCGCGCTCCGGATTGGAGTTCCCGCCACCGACCTCGCAGCGACGACCTACGGCGCACCGCTCTCGCGACGTGGTGGCGCTCTCCTGGAACGCATCTTGCCTCCGGACGCCGGACCGTTGCCGTCGCCATCGGTGAAGGCGCTCCTGCGCCCGTGGAGTCTGCCCTCTCCAGCGCTGATCACCCGGGTGGCCCGCCGGCCACTGGCCTTCCGGCCCGAAGTGGCTGCGGTCACCATGCTCCCGCGTGGCCAAGTCGACATTACCGAGCGAGCTCGCGGTCTCGACGACGTCATGGGCGACCGGTGGCCCGATGGTCTGCGCATCTGCGCCGTTCGTCGGTCGGACGGAGCCCGTGTGGTCTTCGGCCGCGAGGGTTCCCCGAGCGCCAGGCTGGCTTCGGCCGTGCTGGCGTCATGCGCCATTCCGGGTTACTTCAGGCCAATCAACATTGACGGGCACGAGTACGTCGACGGAGGGATCCATTCGGTGACCAACGCCGACGTCCTGAAGTCGGAAGGACTCGACATCGTGATCATCGTCTCATCCATGTCGGCCGCCCACGGCAACGCTCGTGGGGCCGACGCGATGTTGCGACGCTCCGTGCACCGGCGCATGGAGCGGGAGGTGACCCGTCTGGAGGCGGGCGGGTCCGCTGTCATCCGGCTGGAGCCAGGCGGTGAATCACGCCGGATGATGGGACTCCGGGCCATGGCCGAGGATCGGGGGCCGCGGGTGATCGAGGCGGCCTACGAAGAGACCAGGAAGAGAGTCCTCTCCACCCCCTTCCTGGCCTGCCTGGGCCGGCCGGCCCGCACCAGCGCCGTCGGCTGACGCCCCCTCTCAATCTGGGCTGGACCAGGAGAGATACTTTCCCTTCGGTGCTACCGTCCTTGGCTTGAGTCCCCCTGGAAGGGAGAGCACCGTGAGTCATGACCGGCTGAGCCCGCTTGACGCGTCGTTCCTCCACATTGAGGACGATGTGTCCCACATGCACATCGCCTCGGTGGCCATCTTTGAAGGCCCTCAACCACCATTCCAAGAGGTGGTCTCCATGGTGGGCGCCAAGCTTGGTCTGGTCCCCCGCTACCGCCAGATTGTGAAATTCGTCCCGCTGCAGCTGGGACGCCCGCTGTGGGTGGACGATCCGCACTTCAATATCGAATACCACCTGCGTCACACCGCGCTCCCGACCCCCGGTGGCGAGTCGGAGTTGCGCAAATTGGTAGGCCGGGTCATGTCCCAGCAGCTGGACCGGACCAAGTCCTTGTGGGAGATCTGGGTGGTTGAGGGACTGGAGGACGGCCGCTGGGCCATGTTGTCCAAGACCCATCACGCCATGGTCGATGGTGTGGCGGGCACCGACCTGCTGGCCGTCATCATGGATCTGAGCCCTGATGCCGAGCGCCCGGCGGAGCCGGCGGTGTGGCAGGCCCGGTCCAGCCCGTCCGGGGCCCAGTTGGCTTCCGATGCGCTGGTCAACATGGTGACATCGCCGTATGAGCAACTGCGAGCAGCCTGGGCCCAGACCAGGGTCATCAGGCGGGCCATGAGCTACACCAGAGAAGTGGGCGCCGGTCTGGTGGCCATGGGTGGAATCGTCCGGCGGCCGCCCGTCTCAAGTCTCAACGGGCCCATTGGTCCCCACCGTCGATATGCCTGGGCCTCCACCTCGGTCGATGACATCAAGAAGGTCCGCAAGGGTCTCGGCGGGACATTCAACGACGTCGTGCTGGCATCGATCACCAATGGATTTCGGGAGTTGTTGCTGTCTCGGGGTGAGGACATCGAGCGCGTGGTACGCACTCTGGTCCCGGTATCGGTGCGGCCGCGTGATTCAAGTGGGAAAGCGGTTGGTGACGGTACCTTCGAGAACAAGGTCTCGGCCATGTTCGCCGAGCTTCCGATCTCCATTGAGGATCCGGCTGATCGACTGCGCGCCATTACCGAGCAGATGGATGGCCTGAAGGACTCCAAGCAAGCGGTCGCCGGCGAGGCGTTGACATCCATGTCGGGTTTCGCTCCACCCATGTTGCTCGCCATGGGGATGCGCCTGGCCACCCGGGCTGCACAACGCAACGTAAACACGGTCACCACCAACGTGCCGGGGCCACAGTTCCCGCTGTACGCGGCCGGCCGCAGGATGATCCGCGCCTTTCCCTATGTACCCCTGGGCGGTCAGATCCGGATCGGCATCGCCATCTTCTCCTACGACGGTGAGGTCAACTTCGGAATCACCGGGGACTACGACACCACGGCTGACTTGGACGTGCTCTCGGGCGGGATAGAGGACGGCATGGCACAGATGCTCAAAATGTGCCGGTGAGGCATTGGCGGCGGCTGTCCCCGTGATGTTCTCACGGAAACTAAACATTTCTGTTTAGTTTCCCCGCACACATGATGGGGACTCCCGGTTCTCACTTCGGGTTCCTCAGGAGCACCCGTCGTGGGTGATGTCCTGGTTGGCAAACATCATGCCCCTGCGATATTGGAATTGGTAGCCCGAGCAGAAGTAAAAGGACAGGTTGTCGTCTCGATTGAACGTGTCCATGACCCATTGGCCGCTCGTGTTAGGGCCTATGTAGCGGATGACGGGTGAGAGCAGATCGAAACCTGCGGTCACGCGGTGCTTGAGATACTTGGCCAACCAGGCCTGCACGTAGTAACTGGCCATGTCCTGACCATTGACCGTTGCCGGCAGCACCGGAGGGGAATCGGTGTAGATGAGGTGGGTGGAGGCCCTCGGCACGATCACCATGGAGTCGACACGGGCCGCCCGCCAGGTGTTGAAGCCGGTGACCTCTTCCCGATTGGGATCAGGGGCGGCGTTCAAATTGGGGACGGCGACTGACCCGCCGGGCGCACCCGGGCAGGGCTCAAATGACGAGCAGCCCGCTTCGAAGTAGGGCTGCGGTTCGAAGCCGTATTCCGACTGCACGCCCAAGGTGGGCACCCGGGGCACCACCGGTCCGGGCAGCGAGCCGGTCAGAGCCTGGTCGTCGGAGATGGCGTTCGCAGTGGCAGTGAGCTTGTCGAGAGCCACGGCGGTCTCAATGCGCGGGTCGATACCTTGGAGGTACGACGTGATCACCGCTCCGGTGGAATGGCCCATGAGGGCCAGGCGGGTGGTGCGCCCATGCGTGACCGTGCGGTAGTCAGGGCTGTGGTCGAAAAGATTCCAGAACGGGTTGTAGGAGTTGACCGCGAGAGCACCAGTCTGGACATTGGGGTAGGCAGCGGTGGGTGTGGAGAGGAAGAACGAGATGGCGCTCTCGGTCGAGGCGATGAAGTTCTGATCCTGTTCGGAAGGGACTCCGTTGCACGCCGTGACCTGACCCGCTGTCGGCTGGCCCAGCGGGCAACTGGGGAGGTTGGGGTTGGATCCTCCATGGGGCAACGTCTCGCTCGATCCTTGGCCCTGCACGTCAAAGGTCAGGACGATGTAGCCACGTTCGGCCAGGTCCTCAGCCAGCCAGGTGTATTCGTCACGGGAGGCCTGAATCGATCCACTCACGATGACCACCCCGGGGAACGGGCCCCGCAGGGGCAACCCGTTGTAGGGGTCGCGAGCGCCCGGCAAGGGAGCGAAGACGTCGCCTTTGAGGGCGGCGCCGTCAGTGGCGGTGAAGGTGACCGGGAGATCCTGGCCGCGGACACCGTTCCAGTGCTCGCGATTGGGATTGCCGGCGGCGAAGCCGGGTACCAGGCTGCCCGCTGTGAGGGAAGGTCTGGTCGGATTCTGCAGTTGCGTGGTCACCTGACTGCCGTAGAGTGACCCCGCGTTGAGCAAGAACTGAGGCAGGTAGGCCGGATCCTCGAGTTGGGCCAGGTTGCGCCCGAAAGCCGCATCCATGTTCTGCACATCGCGCTGCATGTACGCTGGCGAGCCCGGAGCGGGGGCACTGGAGCCCGAGGCGGGCTGGGCGGCCAGGAAGGTGCCGACCAGGGCGAAGGCGGCGACAGCCAAGGGCCGCCTTGGAGAGATCACCCAAGGGGAACGTCCGGAACGCTCATTACTTCCGCAGCGATGTAGGAGCGAAGTCCCGACACGATGACCCGCTCCACCGTGCGCCCGACGATGGGCACGTGGACCTTCAGGTCCCCTTCCACCTTGATATCGGTGGAATCGGGTCCGGCGGGACCCGCCGTGAATTGATAGCTGCCATGGCTGGTCAGCCGGTCCGGGTAGTGGTCGGGGAGGACCTCCCAGGTGGTGCGCTGCTCGTCGACCAGGATCTCGGTGCGGGTGATCCACACCATCTTGTGGGGGTCCACGATGGCGCGCACAGCGGAGGACACCGAGCCGGAGAACTTGAACCGCACCTCAATGAGCACGCGGGCGCCGGAGTCTTCGTGGCGGACCACCTCAAGAACTGAGATGTTGTCGCGCTCGGGACGGCCCTCGTAGAAGGCGGGGTTGCCGTAGGCGGCGACCGCCGCTTCGGGCGCCACCGCCACATTCTGATCGATGGAGAATCTCACGCGGAGTCGGTTGGTCGCGTCGGTGCGAGACCCAACTTGCGGTGGTCCCAGCTGACCGTCCGTTCGGCATGCATCTTGATGGCCACCCGCTTGTGCAGCATCGTCTCAAGGAAGGGCTTCAGCTCGTCGGAGTACCCTCCGTAGTAGCGCTCGAAGACACTGATGCCGAGAGCCCAGAGCTGATCGGGGTCGTCAATGACCTCAGCCTGGCCCACCAACTCGACTCCTCGAAGCTCCTCATAGGAGTCGCCGCCCTCGAAGAGCAGGGTGAGGCGTGGATCGCGTCGGAGATTCTGGGCCTTCTGGGATTTGGATTTGGTCTCGACTGTGACACAACCGTCTAAGAAGCCGTACCACATGGCGACGGCATGGATGGTGCCGTTGGGGGCCAGCGAGCACATGGTCATGGCCCGGCGCTCGGCCAGGAAGGCGTCAACCTCCGCCTGCGTCATTTGAATGGCCTTGCGTTGGTTCACCCCGTGCCCCATGGCCTCAGTCATCTGCCACCTCCTAATCGTGTGAACAGGAGCGTAACGCCCCGGCCAGGAACGCAACGTGAAGAGTTCATCTGGAGAACACCCTCTGGTTGCGGCGCTTTCGCATGCCGTTCACTTACGCTCCGTAGCGTGAACCAGTAATGGCGCTGGCGCAGGATCACGTGCACCGCATCGGTCGGGACGCCGGTGCTCTTCCCAGGAACGACCCCCCTATCGGCCGGTACACCCTGGCCGAGATCATCCCGATCCGGCCCGGACTCCCGGCGAGAAGCACCGGGCGGCTGGAGTCACTCGTCACCATGGCGCGGGAGCTCGCCTCCTCGCGTGGTCAGGCGGCGTCGGTGGTACTTCCCCCCCCACCACCGTCGTCGCCTGCCCCTGGCTTGTTCATCCCGCTCCGCTCGCCCGACGACGTGGCCTGAAGCTGCTCTCTCCATGGCGCTGGCGGTGACTCCCAGCTTTCGGCAGCCAGTCACCGGACCGGCACGCGACAACCGGCCTCTGGTCCTCGTCGTCGATGACGAGGAGTCGTACCGCCAGGCCCTGGCCTCCGGACTGGCCCGGGAAGGGTTCGCCGTCGAGATCGCCGGGAACGGTCACGAGGCGCTCCGTCTCTTCCACCGCGTGCACCCGGATCTGGTCCTGCTCGACGTGATGCTGCCCGATCAGTCGGGCATCGAGATCTGCCAGCAGATGCGGGCGCTCAAGCCAGTGCCCATCATCATGGTGACGGCAAGGGACTCCGAGGTCGATGTCGTCCTGGGCCTGGAGCTCGGGGCCAGCGACTACGTGGCCAAGCCGTTCCGGCTCCGTGAGCTCGTGGCCCGCATGCGGGCCGTCCTGCGCCGCGGCGTGGCCGTGGCGGAGCACCTGGAGGAGGTCCTCGTGGTGGGCCCGGTCCGGCTCGATGCCGGCCGCCGAGAGGTCACGGTGAACGATGTCCCCGTCGATCTCTCCCGCAAGGAGTTCGACCTCCTCGCCCTCTTGATGTCGCACAGCGGGCAGGTGGTCACCCGCGACTGGTGCATCGACCGGCTCTGGTGGGACCAGGAACTGACCGACACCCGGACACTGGACACCCACATCAAGCGGCTGCGCCGGAAGATCGAGCCCGACCCGGCCAATCCCCGCCACATGGTGACCGTCCGGGGCGTGGGCTTCCGCTTCGAACCCTGAGTCGCCACAGGCGCCGAACGGGCGGGACGGGGACCAATCCCTCTACATTGAGGGCATGCAAAAAGGTGAAATAATCCCCGACTTCGAATTGCCCGACCAGAGCGGCACGACTCGCAAGCTGAGTGAGCTGCTGACCGGCGGCCCGGTGGTGCTGTTCTTCTATCCAGCCGCCATGACCTACGGCTGCACCAAGGAGAGTTGCCATTTCCGCGACCTGGGAGCCGAATTTGCCGCCGTCGGGGCCCAACGGGTGGGAATCAGCGCCGACTCGGTGGACAAGCAGAAGCAGTTCGACGAGAAGGAGTCGCTCGGCTACCCGCTCCTCTCGGACTCCGACCACACCGTGGCCACCCTGCTCGGAGCGAAGCGGGGAGCGAGCTTCCTGCCCAACAAGCGGGTCACCTACGTGATCGATTCCGACCGGAGATTGCTCGACGTCATCCACACCGAATTCTCCATGGGTGCCCACGCCGACAAGGCCCTTGAGATCCTGAAGGCCAAAGCTGCCTGAACACTCCGTCGTGGTGACGGGCGCCGCTTCGGGGATCGGCGCCGCCTGTACCGCCCGCCTGCGCGACGGGGGGCACTCCGTCATCGGTGTCGACCGGCATCAGGCCGACGTGGTGGCCGATCTGGGCACGGTCGATGGTCGCATGGGAGCCGTGGCGGCGGTGAGCCGCCTGTGCGGTGGTTCCCTGGCCGGGGTGGTGACCTGCGCCGGTCTGGCCGGTGCTCCCGACCGCAAGGGGTCGCTGCTGGCCTCGGTCAACTACTTCGGGACGGTGGACTTCCTCGACGGGCTGCGCCCGCTGCTGGCCGAGAACGGGTCGGCGGTGGCCATCAGCTCGAACTCCACCACCGTGCAGCCCGCCATCCCCGCCGAGCTCGTCGAGGCGTTCCTGGCCCACGACGAGGAGCTCAGCCGGACGTTGGCCGACCAGGTCGGATCCCTGGTCACCTACCCCGCCTCCAAGTTGGCGGTGGCCCACTGGGTGCGGCGCATGGCCACGGGCCCCGAATGGGCTGGTTCGGGCGTGCGGCTCAACGCCATCGCGCCCGGCATGATCGAGACGCCGATGGTGGCCGGCATGCGGGCCGACCCCGAAGTGGGTCCCCTGCTCGACATGCTGCCCATCCCGATCGGTCGGGCCGGGCAGCCCGAGGAGATCGCCGCCCTGGTCGAGCTGTTGCTCGGTCCTGATGGGGGCTTCTTCTGCGGCTCGGTGCTCTTCTGTGACGGGGGCAGCGACGCCCTCCTGCGCACCCGCGATTGGCCGGCGGCCTGGGACATCACCGTGCGCGATCTGGGGCAGCAGCTCGGCTCGTAGCGATCGAGGGGCACGGCTGACTCCTAGGATTCGTCCCATGCCGGGACGAATCCTGGTGGACATCACCCCGCTGCGGGAGAGTCGGGAATTCAGGCTCCTCTTCATCGCCCAGCTCATCTCCACCCTGGGCACGCAGCTGACCGTGGTGGCCATCCCCTTTCAGGTGTACCACCTGACGCATTCGACGCTGCAAGTCGGCGCCATCAGCCTGGCCCAGCTCTTCCCCTTCATTGCCGGCGCCCTGCTGGCCGGGCCGCTGGGGGACTCGGCCGACCGCCGCGGCCTGATGCTGTGGACGGCCAGCGCGTCAGTAGTGACAAGCGCCAGCATGGCCTTCAACGCTTCCCTCCACCATCCGTCACTTCTCGCGCTCTACCTGGTCAGCTCCCTGGCTGCCGGCCTGATGGGCTTTGCCAACACTGCCCGCATGGCGTCGGTGCCCGGCCTGGTCGGTCAGAACTACGTCATCGCGGCCAACGCCATGATCCAGATCATCTTCCAGCTCGGGGTGATCGTCGGCCCCGCGCTGGCCGGTCTCCTCCTGGGCGTCGGTCTGCCGTTGGTCTATTCCCTCGATGCCGGGAGCTTCGCGGTGGCCTTCGTGGCCACGCTCCTGATGGCTCCCATCCCACCCGGTTCGAGTACCGGTCTCTCCCCGTGGCAGTCGACCAAGGAGGGATTGCGCTTTCTGCGCACGCACCAGGCACTGCAGGGCGTTTACCTCATCGACATCAATGCCATGGTCTTCGGCATGCCGCGCGCCCTGTTCCCGGCCATGGCGGGCTCGGTCTTCGGCGGTGGCACCATCACCTTGGGCTTCCTCTACGCCGCTCCGGGCGTTGGCGCCCTCATCGGGGCTGTGACCACCGGTTGGGTGGGTACCCTCAAGGGCCAGGGCCGCGCCGTCATCGTTGCCGTCATGGCGTGGGGAGCGGCCATCACCGTCTTCGGGTTGGTCGGCACGCTGTGGCTGGCGCTCCTCATGCTGGCCGTTGCCGGTTGGGCCGATGTGATCTCGGCCGTCCTGCGCAACACCATCATGCAGACCTCGAGCCCCGAGCGCTTCCGTAGCCGCATGTCCTCCATTCAGATGGCGGTGGTGCAGGGAGGACCGCGCCTCGGTGACATGGAGTCGGGCGCCGTGGCCGCCGCCAGCAGCCTGGAGTTTTCCGTCGTTTCGGGCGGATTGGCCTGCGTCGTCGGTGCCGTCGTCATCGGTGTGCTGATGCCCCGGTTCCGCCAACATACCGCCGGTGAGACCGACGAGATCCCCGTATGATCCGACCATGGCCTACGAGGAGCCAACCTGGGGTGAGGTAGACCCGGCAGTCTTCACCCGCGTCGCCGTGATCTCGCCGCACTTCGACGACGCCGCCATGGGCGCCGGGCATCTCCTGGCCAGCTACCCCGTCACCACAGTCATCACCGTGCTGGCCGGCCACCCGCCTGCCTACCCCGAGGTCCCCTCGGAGTGGGACGCGTTGGGGGGGTTCGTGGCTGGCGACGACATCGTGGCCGCGCGCCGCCTGGAGGACCTGGCCGCCATGGAGGTACTGGAGTCCGACCATCGTTGGCTCGAATTCTCCGACCATCAGTATCTGGCCCCGGAGGATCGGCCCACACCGGCCGACGTGGCGCCCGTCCTGGCTGCGTCCCTGGAGGAGCTGGACGCCACCTCGGTCTTCTTCCCCATGGGACTCGGCAATCCCGATCACGTCATGGTGCACGAGGCGTGCCTCTTGGTTCGGGAAGAGCAGCCGGAGCGAGCCTGGTTCTGTTACGAGGACCACGGCTACAAACACATCCCGGGCTTGTTGGCGTGGCGGGTGGCCAAGCTCTTGCGGTCCCACCCGTGGCCCACGCCGGCCATCGTGCCCCACGCGCCCGACGAGGAACGCAAACGCCGGGCCATCTGGAGCTACGCCAGCCAGATCCCACCATTGGAGCGCGACCACGCCCTGACGGCACGCATGGAGGGCCGCGTTCCCGAGCAGTTCTGGCAGTTGGCCCCGCCGCCGCATGGATGGGAAACCCTGGCTGACCTGATCTGACTGGGCGCCAGGATCACGGGACCCCACCCAGTTACGAGCTGGTGGTGTCGGCCTTCGCCTCGGACAATTCGTTCACGTCATGTGTCGTGATGTGGAGTTTTAGTGAGTCGGCGGACAGGTCGTTTGTTTCGAGAATGTGAACGGAGATCGATTTCAAATTGTGGTCCCGTCACCTCTAAACTGACACGGACACCCCGATCCAATTCCCCCGGAAAGGAGCGTTGCATGCGCATCGTTTCCCTCGACGGCTCTCGTTCCCCCGAGCGCATGTCGAATTGCCTGATTATCCAACACGTGGCCCCTGAGGCGCCGTGGTCGATCGCCGATGCCCTCGTTGGCGCCGGAGTGGACATTGAGATTCGTCGTACCTTCGCCGGCGATGACATCCCTTTCGACGCCGCCGGCTACGACGGCCTGGTCGTCATGGGCGGACCGATGTCGGCCGGTTCCGATGAAGGATTTCCCACTCGCCAGGCCGAGCTGTCGTTGATCGCCGATGCCATCGAGTCCGGTATACCGACCCTGGGTGTGTGCCTGGGGGCGCAGATGGTCGCATTGGCAGGAGGTGCTCCGGTGTACGCCGGGTCCTACGGGCAAGAGATCGGTTGGGCCCCCGTCACCTTGTCACGCTCGTGCCAGGACGACCGAATTTTCGCCGGGCTGCCCCACAAGCTCAAGGTCCTGCACTGGCACGGTGACACCTTCGACCTGCCCAACGGTGCCCAGCTCCTGATGAGCAGCCCGCTCTACCCCTGCCAGGCGTTCCGGATCGGTGAAGTGGCTTGGGGAGTGCAGTTCCACCTGGAGGTGACGGCCGAAGCGGTGGACGCATTCGTCGCCGCCTTCGCCGCTGACTCCGCCGGCGCGGCGGGTGGACCCGAAGCCATCCGAGTCGACGCCGTGGCCGCTCTGGATGCGATCGCGTCGCCGCGCACTCTCGTATTCAATCGCTTCGCTGCCCTGGTGGCCTCCCGGGAGCGCCATGAGGGCCCACCCGTCCACCGTCTCAAGGACTTGGTCCAGCTGAGCAACTAGACCCGGCGATGGTTCTCGAAGCGGGCGTACTGCTTCAAGAACAAGAGGTTGGCCTTGCCGGTGGGGCCATTGCGATGCTTGGCCACTTCGATCAGCGCGTCGTCAGCCCGGTCGATCGGCACCTCGTCGTTGTACTCGGACTCGCGGTAAATGAAGAGGACCACGTCGGCATCCTGTTCCAGCGATCCCGACTCACGGAGGTCGGACAGCTGCGGGGTCTTGTCCTGGCGTGACTCGAGATTGCGGCTCAGCTGGGAAAGGGCGATCACCGGCACCTCGAGTTCGCGGGCCAGGATCTTGAGGCCTCGGCTGATCTCAGCCACTTCGGTCTGGCGGTTCTCTGCCTTGGCGCGGCCCGTCATCAGCTGAAGGTAGTCGACCACCACGAGGCCGAGGTCGCCTTGGGATTTCTTGAGGCGGCGGGCGCGGGCACGGATGTCCATCACCGTGGCGCTCGGATTATCGTCAATGAAGATGGGCGCATTGCTCAACTTGGTCACGGCGACGCCGATCTTGCTCCAGTCCTGCGCGCGGATCCGGCCTGTCTGCAGGCTCTGCCCATTCACTTCTGCCTCGGAGGCCAGCAGGCGCTGCGTCAGTTCCAGGTGGCCCATTTCCAGCGAGAAGAGCAGGGCGGGCCGCTGGACCACCACGCCTACGTGAGCCAGGACACCGAGGGCGAAACTCGTCTTCCCCATGCCGGGTCGGGCACCAACGATGTTGAGTGAGGACGGTTGGAACCCGAGCAGGATCTTGTCGAGGTCGTCGAACCCGCTGGCCACCCCGGTGATAGCCGTCCCTCGCTGGCCCAGCTCTTCAATGCGGTCCAGGCCCTGGATCAGCAGATTGTGCAGCGGGTACATACTATCGGCCGTCCGCCGCTCCGCGACGTTGAACATCATCTGCTCGGCTTCGTCAATGGCGCCTTCGACATTCTCGGGCACCGAGTAGCCGATGTCGGCGATGTCTCCGGCCACGCCGATGAGGCGACGGAGGAGCGCGTGCTCTTCCACAATCGCCGCGTAGTGGCGCGCGTTGGCAATCGACGGAGTGTTGGCTTGCAGCGAGATGAAAACCGATGGATCACCCACCGCTTCGAGAAGACCCGACCGCTTGAGCTCATCAGTCACCGTGACGGCGTCGATGGGCTCTCCCCGCTCCATAAGGGCTCGGATGGCCCCGAAGATGTGCCCGTGCGCCGGCTTGTAGAAGTCCCCGGCGGTGCAGAGCTCAATGGCCGCCGAGGCGGCGTCATTGGACAGCAGCATGGCGCCGAGGAGCGACTCCTCCGCCTCTAGGTCGTGCGGGGGAATGCGCGAGCCACTCGGGGCGAGCGGGGGAGCTGCCCTCAGGCTGCGGGGTCGGGCGTCATCAAAGGCTTGAACCACGGCCCCCCCACTCTGCCGGTCGGACCCTGGGGACCGTAAGCCCCCAATAGATGTGGGTAAAGGTCCAAATGGTGTGGATAAGCCGTGTACGGCCGATCCCCATGGCGGGAGGAGCCTGGTGCGTCATCTTCACCCCACAATGGTGGTCGGGGGGTGTGACAGCGCGGATACCCGCGCCGGTGCTCAGGAAGCGGCCGTGACCTCCAAGGTCACCACGGTGGCCACGCCGTCGAACAACTCAATGGTGACGTCGAAGGAGCCCGTCTCCTTAATGTGCTCGGGCATGACCACATGCTTGCGGTCGATGTCGACCCCCTTGGCTGCCTTCACCGCCTCCACCACGTCGACCGGTCCGATGGAACCGAACAGCCTCCCACCGCCACCGGCCCGAGCCGACACCGGGATCACAGCGCCGGCCAGGATCTTCGCCTGTTCCTCAGCCGCACCCCTGTCCTGGGCCTCTCGGAGGTCACGCCCACGGCGCATCTGCTCGGCCTGGCCCGCCACACCTTCGGTGGCCACGATGGCGCGGCCCTCGGGTAAGAGGAAGTTGCGGGCGAACCCGCCGGCCACCTTCACGATGTCACCGCGCCGGCCGACGCCGGCGATATCGGCCCGTAGGAGGACCTTCACGCGTTGCCTTCCCCGGACACCGTCTCTTCGACAGCGGCCTCTTCGGCGACAGTCTCTTCGGCGACAGTCTCTTCGGCGACAGTCTCTTCGGCGACAGTCTCTTCGGCGGTTTCTTCGGCGGCCGGCACTTCAAGAACGGCCGGCTCCTCCGCCACCGTGTCGTCCTCCACGCTGCCGTCGGCTTCTCCCCCTTGGTCGAGCACCTCGAGGTTGGCCAACCGGTCGCGGGGCGCGTCGGCTGAGAGGGTGTCGCTGAGCGTCCGTTCGGCGCGCTCACCGCGGTCGCGGCCTCCCCCGCGCCCACCCGGACGCTCGGTGACCGTGCGCTGCGTGTAGGGCAGCAGGGCCAGCTCGCGTGCCGTCTTGATGGCCTGGGCCAGGGCCCGCTGGTGCTGGGCACAGTTCCCGGTGACCCGGCGCGAACGGATCTTGCCCCGGTCGCTCATGTACTTGCGCAGCATGGGGACGTCCTTGTAGTCGACCCACTCGGTCTTGTCGCGGCAGAGCGCGCAGGGCTTCTTCTTGACCCGGCGTCCGAGATCCTTGGGCGCACGACGCGTCGTGGTGCCACCGCGTTGGTTGTTCCGTGCCATCAGAAGGGCTCCTCGTCGAATCCGTATCCGCCGCCGGTGTCGGGGGCGGCCGGGGGTGGGGCCGGCGCCTGCCGGTTCCCGCCTCCTCCTCGCGTCGGCCCCTCTCCGGGGCCCTTCCGCTCGTTCTTGGTGATCTGCGCCGTGGCCCAGCGCAGGGATGGTCCGATCTCATCGGCCACGACTTCGACCTTGGACCGCTTGTCGCCCTCCTGGGTTTCCCAGCTCCGCTGCTCCAGGCGGCCCGCCACCATGACCCGGGCCCCCCGGGTCAGGGTCTCACTCACGTTCTCGGCCATTTCGCGCCAGCACACCACGTCGAAGAACGAAGTGGCCTCCTCCCATTCCTGAGTCTGGCGGTTCTGCCAGCGCCGGTTCACGGCCAGCCCGAACGAGGCGGTCGGCTGCCCGGTGTTGGTGAAGCGCAGTTCGGGGTCGCGGGTGATGTTGCCCACCAGGATCACGCTGTTGTCTGTCGGCATTCTGTGCTCCTCTCAGCGGCCGGCTGGCTGGGCCGCCGTGGCGACGGGGATCTTCGCCTCGGGTAGACGGACGATCTTGTGACGGACGATCTCGTCGGCCAGGCCGAGCATGCGGTCGAGGTCGGCCACCGTCTGGGTGCCGGAGGTGAACTCGACCACCACGTAGTAGCCCTCGCGCTTGTGGTTCACCTCGTAGGCGAAGTTCCGCTTGCCCCAGCGATCGATGGCACCCGGGTTGCCCCCGGTGGTGCGGATGACGTTCAGCGCCTGGTCGAGCACACCCTGAATGACCGTGGCCTCGGTGGACGCCTCAAATATGACCATGACTTCGTAAGGCCGCATGCGCGGCGTACCTCCCTCTGGACCGGGCGTCGTGCCTGGGCCCCTGACGGTCAGGGGCAGGGTCTGTTGCGGGCCGTCATGCTAGTCGACGGGGTGATCCACCTCCGCCCGACTAGGTCAGCGCTTCTCCGAGCTCGGCCGAGCCGTGGTAGCTCTCGTCGTCGCTGGGAAAGGATCCACCGCGCACGTCAGCGGCGAATGCGGCCACGGCGTCGGTGGCGATCCGCCCCAGCTCGGCGTACTGGCGCACGAACTTGGGCGGTGTCCGGGACCCCAGGCCCAACAGGTCGTGGAAGACCAGTACCTGGCCGTCGCAGGACGGGCCCGCCCCAATGCCGATGGTCGGCACCACGATGGCCTCGGTGACGGCGGCGCCCACCACGTCGGGGACACCCTCAATGACGAAGGCGAAGCAACCGGCCGCGGTGAGGTCCTTGGCCGCGGTGAGGAGCGCTTCCGCGGCATCGACGCTTTTGGCCTGGACCCGGAAACCACCCATGGCCAGCACCGACTGGGGCGTGAGGCCCAGGTGGCCCATGACCGGGATCTCGGCCCGGATGATGGCCTCGACCACGGGCAGTCGCGCCCGCCCTCCCTCGAGCTTGACGGCGTGGGCGCCGGCGCGGATGAGGGTGGCGGCGTTGCGCACGGCGTCCTCGGTCGAGAGGTGATAGCTCATCCACGGCATGTCACCCAGGATCAGGCATCGCGGCTTGGCCCGGGCCACGGCGGCCACGTGGTGAGCCATGACATCGATGTCGACGTGCAGGGGGTCCTCATAACCCAGCACGGTGTTGGCCACCGAGTCCCCCACCAGCACGATATCCACCCCGGCATCGGAGACGATGCGGGCGCCCGGCTCGTCGTAGGCGGTGACCATGACAATGGGGGTGGCGCCGTCGCGACGCTTGCGGGCCCGAATTGAAGGGACCGTTGCCGGAGCTTCGCTCACAAGACGGCCTTCCTTCGTACTTTGGGCCCGCCGGCCGGGTACTTCCTCATGAGATGGTGCCAGGCGCAGTCGGGGCACACCTCCACCTCGTAACAGAGCACCGGCTCGGGCCGGCGGCACAACTTTTTGAGCTCAGCCGCCGTTCCCGGGCAACGCCCACCGGCCGGGAGCTTGGCCCCAAAGACGAAGGTGACCTTGACCAGGCGGCCCTCGTCGCAGATAGGGCAGACCTCCTTGGTGGGTCGCCCCACGTTGCGGGCCGCCCGGAGAAGCTCCGGGTGGGCGTCGCAGACGTCGGTCTTGAGAATCCGGCCTCTCTCCACCTCGCGCACCACTCCGTTGCGCACGATCCGGTACTCCACCTGGGCCGAGACGTCAGGGCTCACCGCTCGGGAAGATGACCTCGGTTCCGAGGTAACGGACACGGGAGCCAGGCTATCCCTGCTGGGCTGCAATGACACCCATAGAGAGAACAGTTGGGCAGCTCAGTGATCATGTGGTGACGAATCGCTGTACAACGCTATATCGAACCGATATAATGAAATGCAATGTTGGATATGGCAATCCTGGGCCTTCTGGAAGAGAAGGACCTCCACGGGTACGAAATCAGACGGCAACTGCGGGACAACCTGGGCATTCTGGCCAACGTCTCGTTCGGGTCGATCTACCCCGCCCTGAGCCGTCTGGAGAAGACGGGTGCCGTGGTGGCCACCGAAGACCAGGCAACCCCCGCGACGGACGCGTCCGCCCCCGCCCCGCCCACCGGTTCGCTCAGCGGCGAGTTGGCGGTCCTGCGGGCCCGCCGCCACACACCGACGCGCTCACGCCGGGGCAAGAAGGTCTACCGGATCACCGAGAAGGGTCGGCTGGTCTTCACCGAGCTTCTGGCCGAGAGCGGTTCCGTCGACGATGCCCGCAGCTTCGGCCTCAAGGTGGCCTTCGCCCGCCACCTGGCTCCCCAGGCCCGACTCACCTTGCTCGAACGGCGCCGGGCCATCTTGGTCCAGCGGCTGGCCGAAGCCGGAGCCCACAACCCCGACCTCGACGTCTACGCCCGCTCGGTGGTGCAGCACACCGCCGACAGCGTCACGCAGGACATCACCTGGCTCGACCGGCTCATCGCCACCGAACGCGCCACATTTCACCCAGCAGCCGCCGAGCTGACCTACGAAGGAGACATCAGATGAGCAGCCCCATTCGCCTTGCCATTGCCGGTGTCGGCAACTGCGCCAGTTCACTGATCCAGGGGATCACCTACTACCACGACGCCCATCCCGACGAAGTCGTCCCCGGTCTGATGAACGTCGAGCTGGGTGGCTACCACGTGCGCGACCTCGTCCCCGTGGCGGCCTTCGACGTGGACCAGACCAAGGTGGGCACCGACCTGGGCAAGGCCATGCACGCCGGCCTCAACAACACCATCCGTTTCGCCGACGTGGGCGAGGTCGGGGTGACGGTGCAGCGCGGTCCGACCTTCGACGGGCTGGGCAAGTACTACCGCGAAGTGATCGAGGAGTCACCGGCAGCTCCGGTGGACGTGGCCCAGGCCCTGCGCGATGCCAAGGCCGACGTCCTGGTCTCCTACCTTCCGGTCGGTTCGGAACAGGCCCAGCGCTACTACGCCCAGGCCTGCATTGACGCCGGTGTGGCCTTCGTCAACGCCATTCCCGTCTTCATCGCCTCCGACCCCGAGTGGGCCCGGAAGTTCCGCGACGCCGGCGTGCCCATCGTCGGTGACGACATCAAGAGCCAGGTCGGCTCGACCATCGTGCACCGGATCCTTACCCGCCTCTTCGAGGACCGTGGCCTGGCGCTGGACCACACCTACCAGCTCAACGTGGGCGGGAACATGGACTTCAAGAACATGCTCGAGCGCGACCGCCTGGAGTCCAAGAAGATCTCGAAGACCCAGGCCGTGACCAGCCAGATAGAGGACAGCCTGATGGACACCGATGACGTCCACATCGGTCCCTCGGACCACGTGCCGTGGTTGAAGGACCGCAAGTGGGCCTACATCCGGATGGAGGGTCGCAACTTCGGCGACGTCCCGTTGAACCTCGAGCTCAAGCTTGAGGTGTGGGACTCCCCCAACTCGGCCGGCGTCATCATTGACGCCGTGCGCTGCGCCAAGCTGGCCCTCGACCGTGGCATCGGCGGCCCGCTGCTCGGCCCCTCGGCCTACTTCATGAAGTCGCCCCCGGTGCAGTACCACGACGACGAGGCCCAGGCACTCGTGGAGTCGTTCGCCGCTGGTGGGCGCGGCGAGTCCTGGCCGGCCGACTGACGCACGGCGCGCCGGGCGGCGCGATCAGACCAGGATGCGTTGGTCCGGTGCCGGTACGCCGACCACGGCCAGGGCCCGGCCCATGCCGAGGAACGCCCCGCAGCAGATCGTGAGGTCGGCCAGCTCCTCCTGGGAGAACGCGGCGTGCATGCGGGCCCAGAACTCGTCGTCCATGGCCATGTGGTCCAGGGCGAAGCGCTCGGCGAATTCGGCGGCGCAGCGTTCACGCTCACTCAGGGTGGTCGAGGTACAACGGTTGGTGACCTCGGCGTAGAAGGACTCGTCGGCACCAGCCTGCTCGCCCTCCTTGGCCCGGGTGTCACGGCACACGGCACAGTCGTTGAGAAGGGCGATGGTCCACCGGGCCGCTTCCCGCTCGCGCACCGGCAGCTGGGAATTCCCGTAGACGGCTCGGGACAGGGCACCCATGCCGGCCGCCATCTCGGGACGCAGCAGGGCCCAGTCGACGTGCTCACCCATGCCGCTCTGCGGTGCCTCTATGCGGGCCATGGCCTCAGGGTACTCACTGCTGCCCGGCCCACCACTCCCGGAGTCGGGCGGCCGCCTCCTCCTCCCCCAACGGGCCCTCGTCGAGGCGGAGCTCCATGAGGAACCCGAGCGCCCGGCCAACCACGGGCCCGGGACCCTGGCCCAGGATCTCCATGACCTGGTGGCCGCCCAGGTCGGGGCGCAGCCGATCCAGTTCCTCCTGCTGCCCCAGTTCGGAAATGCGGGCCTCCAGCTCGTCCATGCGGTGAGCCAGGGCGCGCGCCTTGCCGACGTTGCGAGTGGTGCAGTCGCACCGGGTCAGCTCGTTGAGCGGCCCCAGCAGGTCGCCGGCGTCGCGCACGTACCGGCGCACCGCCCGGTCGGTCCAGCCCAACCGGTAGGTATGGAAGCGCAGGTGGAGCTCGACCAGCCGGACCACCGTGTCGACCTCGTCGGAGGGGTAGCGCAGCGCCTCCATGCGGGTGCGGGTCATGCGGGCCCCCACTACCTCGTGATGGTGGAAGCTCACACCTCCGTCGGTGATGGCTCGGGTGCGGGGCTTGCCCACATCGTGGAAGAGGGCGGCCAGACGGAGCAGGCGGTCCTTCGACGTCTTGTCCACCACCGCCAGCGTGTGGGCCAGTACGTCCTTGTGCCGGTGGATGGGGTCCTGCTCCAGGGCCAGTCCGGGCAATTCGGGCAGGAACTCGGCGGCCAGCCCGGTGCGCACAATGATCCACAGCGCCTCCGATGGCACGTCGACCATGACGATCTTGTCCAGCTCGTCGCGGATGCGCTCCTTGGAGACGATGGAGAGCCGGTCGTGCATGGTCTCCATGGCGCTCTCCAGCGCCGGATCCGGCTTGAGCGAGAAGCGCGCCACGAAGCGGGCCGCCCGCAGCATGCGCAACGGGTCGTCCCCGAAGGAGATCTGAGGGTCAAGCGGCGTGCGCAAGCGGCCCGAGGCCAGGTCACCCAACCCGTCGAAGGGGTCGACCAGCTCCATGTCGGGCAGGCGGAGGGCCAGGGCGTTGATGGTGAAGTCGCGCCGGGAGAGGTCCACCTCGATGTCGTCGCCGAAGGTCACCTCGGGCTGGCGCGACTCGGGCACGTAGACCTCGGCCCGGTGGGTGGTGATCTCGAACCGGTGCCCGCCCCTGCGGCATCCGATGGTGCCGAACCGGGCGCCCTGGGTCCACACGTCGTCGGCCCAGCCGCGGACCAGACGCTCAATCTCATCGGGCCGGGCCTCTGTGGTCAGGTCGTAGTCGGGGTCATCGCAGGCACCGGCGGGGAACAGCGCGTCGCGGACCGAGCCGCCGACCACGTAGAGCGACCGGCCCGCACCGGAGAACCGCTCGGCCAGGTCACTGGTGGCGGCCAGCAGGGGACGGAATCGTTCGGGCACGGATGGGGACTGCACCCGCCCACGGTAGTGCGCCCTCTAGCCTCTCCCTGTGTCGAAGCGCTGGGCCGGGACCGCCCTCTGGACGCTGGCCCTGTCAGCCGCCTCCTTCATGGGCTCCGGTTCCGCCACGGCGTCGTCACCGGCGGCCGGCAGGGGCCCGCAGCTCTCCCTGGTGTCGCAAACCCCGTGGGTCACCCCCGCCCAGCCGTGGTTCAACCTGGCGCTCAGCGTCGGGGCACGGGGCGTCCCGATCGGCCAGCTGCACGTGAGCATGACGATCTACAGCCGGATCGACAACTTCTCCCAATTCCAACAATCCGTGGGCGCCACGCCGCAAAAGGGCGTACTCCTCCGCGTCAGCGACGTGCCAGTGGGCAGTACCTCAGGCGGGCGGGCGGCCTCGGTCTGCCTGACGGTCCTGCCCGACACCTCGGCCAGCGCACCGGCGCCGGCACCGGCACCGGGAGCCTGCGCGGCCGGGGGCCCGACCCTGTATCTCGATTGCACGCCGGCCACCGGGATCTGCGGTGATGTCTACCCTGTCTCCATCGCCCTGCTGCGCCGCGGCTCGGGCACTCCCCTGCAACGGTTCACCACCTTCCTCACCTACCAGGAACCGGCGGCCATAGGAGCCGGCGGGCCACTCCGGGTCGGTGTGATCGCTCCCGTGCGCGGCCGGGGCGCCATCACCATGGCGTCCGCGCTGGCCGCCCACCGTGACGTGCCGGTCACCCTTGATGTCAGCCCCCCGGCCGTCCTCGCCCTGCTGACCCAGGGAGGAAAAGAGGACCAGCGCGCCTTGAAGGATCTGGCCGACCTCACCATCTCGTCGGGTGGAGGGGCGGGCACCGACGAGCTGGCGCCGGAGCCCTATGTCCCACTTGACCTGGCCGCCATGACCAGGGCCGGGCTGACCGGGGAGATCGCCATCCAGCTGGCGCGCGGCACCCAGCTCCTGCGCCAAGGAGGGCTGCACCCGCAGGGCGCCCCCTGGGTCGACCACGCCTCCAACCTCACCACCGCCGACGCCGCCAACCTGGCCAGCGGACTTCAGGCGGTGGACTCCCCTCAGGTGGTACTGAGTGAGAGCGACCTGGCTCCCGCCGGACTGGCCGACTCCACCTTCGCCCAACCCTTCACCCTCGAGTTGGGCCACACGGGCCACGTCATGGCCGCGGCGGCCAACAGCGCGCTGGGCGCCCGTTTCATGGCCGAGCCGGACGACCCCACCCTGTCCGCCAACCAACTGCTGGGCGCGCTCTCCTTCATCCACTTCGAGAACGCCTTCCTGGGGGACCACCGCGGTGTGGTGGTCGAGCCACCCGCCGGGTGGCACCCCCGCAGCGCGTTCATGGGCACCCTGCTGGCCGGGCTGGCCAACAACCCCGCCCTGACGCCGGTGACCCTGAGCCAGCTGTTCGCTCAGGTCCCCGCCGGGGGCAACCACGAGCCGTCGTCCCGCCAGCTGCAATCCGGCTCCGCCGGTACCGGGCGCATCACCACCGGCTCGGCCCAGAAGATCCTGGTGGATCGCCAGCACCTGACCTCATTCGCCGCGGCCGTCACCGGTCACCCGGCGGTGTTGACCACGCTGTCCGACGCCCTGCTCGCCACCCAGGACTCCGGGCTGGACACCGGCCAGCGCGCGGCGACAATCAATACCTACAACCACGCATTCGAGAACGAGGTGGCCAGTATCTCGCTGGCCACGGAACACACGGTCACCTTCACCTCGCGCACGGCGCCCATCCCGATCACCGTGCTCTCGTCGGCCCCCTTCCCGGTGACCGTCGTCATGTCGCTCGAAAGCGACAAGTTCACCTTCCCCGACGGGAGGACCCGCACGCTGGTCCTCAGCCGGCCCACCACCTCGGTCCGTATGCAGGCCCAGGCGATCTCCTCAGGTGACCGGCTACCCATCGACGTCACCCTGCGCACACCCGACGGGGAGCTCGTTCTCGCCCACACCGAATTGACGGTGCACTCGACCTCCATCTCCATCGTGGGGGTGGTGCTGACCGCGCTGGCCGGCCTGGTGCTCCTGGTGTGGTGGGTCCGGACCTGGCGCCGGTCCCGGCGCCACCGGCCGCGGGCGCACTGAGCGTGGCCACGCTCCCCCCGGGGCAGCCCGGCCTCCCATTGCGCCAAGCGGCCACCTACGTGGCGGTCGGGACGGGCCTCTCGCGCCTGACCGGGCTCCTGCGCTTCGTGGCCCTGGCCTGGGCCCTGGGCCAGACGCATTTGGCTGACTCCTACAACCTGGCCAACACCACGCCCAACATGCTCTACGACATCGTCCTGGGCGGCGTGCTCTCGGCCACGTTCATCCCGGTCTTCGTCGACCAGCTGACCAACCGGGACGAGCCCGACGCCTTCGACTCCATCTCGGCGGTGCTCTCGTTGGCGGTCGTCATCCTCGCCTCGGCCACGGTGGCCGCGCTAGTGCTGGCTCCGCAACTCATCGACGCCCTCACCGTGCTCGATACCCATGCCCATGCCCACGCCCACGCCCATCAGGTGCACCAGATCCTGCTCGAACGGGCGGTGGCCACCACCCTCTTGCGCTGGTTCGTCATCCAAATTGCGGCCTACGGCCTGTTCGCCCTGGGCACCGCGCTGCTCAACACCCGGCGCCGCTTCGTGGCCGTCGCCTGGGCCCCCATCCTCAACAACGTGGTCTGCATCAGCGTGCTCATCTGGTTCGGGGTGTGGGCCGGCACCGGGGCCGGCCTGGCCAGCGTCGAGGCGCACCATTCCCAGCTCATCCTCCTCGGGTTGGGCACCTCGCTCGGCGTGGTGCTCCAGGGGTTGGCCCTGTTCCCCAGCCTGCGGGCGGCCCGACTGGGGCATCTGCGCTGGCGCTGGGACCTGAAGGACCGGGCCGTGCAGGCCGTGGTCCGCCTCAGCGGGTGGACCTTCGGTTTCGTGGTCGCCAACCAGGTCGCCCTTTTCGTGGTGACCGTCCTGGCCGGCACGGCACCGGGCCCCGACCCAGTCTCGGCCTACACCTACGCCTACGCCTTTCTCCAACTCCCCTACGGCGTGGTGGCCGTCACCATCATGTCCGTGGTCTCCCCGGATTTGGCGGAACGCTGGTCGGCCGGCCGGACCGAAGCCTTCGTGAGCCGGCTGGCCGCGGGACTGCGGGCCATGCTGGCCCTGATCGTCCCGGCTGCTGTCGGCATGTTGCTGCTGGCCAGGCCGGCGGTGGCGTTGCTCCTGGGTCACGGCCACAGCACGCCGGCCCAAACGGCCGACACGGGGGCCGCGCTGGCCATGTTCGCCCTGGGACTGCCCGGCTTCTGCACCTACCTCTACGTGGTGCGCGTCCTGCAGTCGATGCAGCGGACCAAGGTGGCGTTCTTCCTGTATGTGGGGGAGAACGCCATCAACATCGCCCTGGCGGTCACCCTGGTCCATCCGCTCGGGGTGCGCGGTCTGGCCCTCTCGTTGTCGGTGGCCTACAGCGCCGGGGCACTGGCCGGCCTGGCGGTGCTCCGCTCGTGGTTCGGCCGGTTGGGCACCGTCACGACGTGGGCCCCCCTGCGCCGGGTGGCCGTGGCTTCGGTGGCCATGGGACTGGTGGTGCTCGTGGTCTCGAACCTCTCCGACGCCACCGCGGGTGCGGGCCTGGTGGCCCGGGTGATCGGATCGGTGGCGGCCGGGCTCATCGCCTTCGTCGGGGTCACCGTCGTGCTGGGGCGGCGTCAGGAGTCCCGGCGCCGGGCCGCCCGGGCTGACCGCGACGACAGGTATGACGCCATGGTGTGAACCGCCCGGCGAACTGAAGCGGACTGAATCTGTGGTGGCCGCCGTGGCAGACTCCCAGCATGCCCGGCGTCCACATCGTGACCGACAGTGCCTGTGACCTGAGCGAACTGCTGTGCAAGGAGCACCATGTCATCGTCGTCCCCCTGACCATCCGCTTCGGCAGCGAGGAGCTGGAGGACCGTCGCCAGCTCAGCCCCGAGGAGTTCTGGCTGCGCTGCGCGGGCAAGGGTGCGCTGCCCGAGACGGCCGCCCCCTCCCCCGGCTCGTTCGTGGCGGCCTACGCGCAGGCCGCCGCCGACGGTGCCGAGGCGGTGCTCTGCCTCACGTTGTCGTCGGGGGTCTCGGGCACCTACGCCTCCGCCCTCACGGCGGCCGACACGTTCAGCGACATCCCGGTGCGCGTCGTGGACACCCGCTCGCTCACCATGGGCCAGGGCCTGCTCGTCATCGCCGCGGCTGAGGCGGCGGCGGCCGGGGCCGGCTTGGATGACCTGGTGACCGCCACCATGGGCCGGATCGACCGCGTCCGCGTCTACGGCGTGCTGGGGGGCCTGGAGCACCTGCAACGGGGCGGCCGCATCGGTGGGGCCCAGGCCATGTTGGGATCGCTGCTCAGTATCAAGCCGGTGATCCAGGTCAAGGACGGCGAGGTGGCCGAGGAGTCCAAGCAGCGGACCCGGGGGCGGGCCCTGGCCCACCTGGTCGCCAAGGTGTCCGGGGATGCCCCGCTGGAACGACTCGGCGTGGCCGACGGAGCCTGTGACGACATCGCTGATGTGCTCACGCGTCTCGGCGCCGTGGCCACCGAGCATCCTCTGGTGTCAGTGCAGCTCGGACCGGTGGTCGGTACCCATACCGGCCCCAACACGGTGGGCGTCTGCTACATCGTGGCCGCGGGTGCGGCGGGGCCTGGCGACTAATCTCACGCCGTGACCGAACACGAATTCACCGACGGCCTGTCCGCCCGCGCTCTCGACACCATCGACACGGTGGTGGCCACCGTCAACGACAAGGCCATCCGGCCGGCCATCGTGGCCGCCCGCGCCGTGGTGTTCGGGGTCATCATCTCGGTGGTCGGACTGGCTGTTCTCATGATGGTCAGTGTCGGCTTCATCCGCCTCACGGTCGCCTGGAGTGCCCCCTTCGACCACAAGGTCTGGATCTCCTATCTCGCCCTCGGCGGACTCTTCTGCCTCGTCGGCACCATCCTCTACGCCAGGCGGGGCGTGGCACCCGATGCCTGAGCGTCGCAAGGTCCTCATCGTCGGCAGCGGGCCGGCCGGCCTCACGGCGGCCATCTACTCGGCCCGGGCCCAGCTCGAGCCCCTGGTCATTGAGGGTGAACCGTCGTCCAACAGCGATCAGCCGGGCGGCCAGCTCATGTTGACCACCGAGGTGGAGAACTACCCCGGCTTCGTCGAAGGGATCATGGGACCCGAGCTCATGGCCATCATGCGGGCCCAGGCCGTCCGCTTCGGGGCCGAGCTGCGCACGGCCAAGGTGAGCCGGCTCGACCTGTCCGCGTCGCCCTTCGGCGCCTGGGTGGGTGATCCCGAGGCGGACGAGCCCACCGTGCTGGCCGACGCCCTGATCATCGCCACCGGCGCCCGTTCACTCATGCTGGGCTGCCCCAACGAGGACCGCCTGCTCGGCTACGGCGTCTCGACCTGCGCCACCTGTGACGGCTTCTTCTTCCGCGAGCAGCACATCGCCGTGGCCGGGGGGGGCGACTCCGCCCTGGAGGAGGCCCTGTTCCTTACCCGGTTCGCCTCCAAGGTCACCGTGATCCACCGCCGGGACGCGCTGCGGGCCTCCAAGATCATGCAGGACCGGGCGTTCGCCAACCCCAAGATCGAGTTCTTGTGGAACTCGGTGATCACCGACGTGCTGGGTGACACCAAGGTGGCCGGCCTCACGGTGGAGGACACCGTGACCGGTGCCTCCTCCGAGCTCGGGGTCACCGGGCTCTTCGTCGCCATCGGGCACGAGCCCAACAGCGCTCTGCTCAAGGGGCAGGTCGAGCTGGAGGACAACGGTTACGTCAAGACGTTCGACCGCTCCTCGCGCACCAACGTGGACGGGGTGTTCGCCTGCGGCGACGTCCAGGACCACTTCTACCGTCAGGCCGTCACCTCGGCCGGGTCGGGCTGCATGGCGGCCATCGACGCCGAGCACTGGCTGGAAGAGCACGGCCAGTAGCCGGCGGGAACAGAAGCGGGTCTGGCGGCGTTGGACCCTGGTGACAAGGAGAAGTGATGAGCGAGAAGATTGTGACCCTGAGCGACGCTACCTTTGACGAGCATGTCAAGGGTTCGGACATCCCCGTCCTGGTGGACTTCTGGGCTGAATGGTGTGGCCCGTGCAAGATGATCACCCCGGTTCTCGAAGAGATCGCCGAGGAGCAGGCGGGGAAACTCACGATCGGGAAACTGAACATCGACGACAACCTGGACGTGACCCGTCGCTTCGACGTGATGAGTATCCCGACCCTGATCTTGTTCAAGGACGGCGAACCCCAGGTCCGCCTGATCGGGGCCAAACCCAAGGGCCAGTTGATCGAGGAGATCTCGGCGTACCTGTAGGCCTCCCCCTCTCCATCGGCGACCGCGGCCAGGCGGTCTCCGATGTGCAGTACCGCCTGGCCGCCATCCTGCCCGGCGCCCCCATCGACCGGGACGGGATCTTCGGGCCCGGGACCCGGGCCACCCTGGAGGCCTTCCAGCACCAGCGGGGGCTCCGGGTCGACGGTATCTGCGGGGAGCAGACCTGGAACACCCTGGTCGAGGCCGGATTCCGCCTGGGCGACCGCTTCCTCTACCGGCGCACCCCCATGCAGCGGGGTGACGACGTGGCGGACCTCCAGCAGAGGCTCTGCACCCTCGGATTCGACGCCGGCCGGGTGGACGGGATTTTCGGCGACGCCACCTCCCACGCTTTGGCCGACTTCCAGCGCAACGCCGGCGTGCCCGTCGATGGCATCGTCGGCGGGGCGACGCTGCGCGAGCTCATCCGCCTAGAAAGCCGGCACCACGACCCCGAACTGGTGTCCTCGGTGCGCGCCCGGGCCGTCCTGCGCGACGCGCCGCCCACGTTGAGCGGCCGCCATGTCGCCATCGGGGAGAGCGGCGGCCTGGGCAGCGTCACCGGCGCACTGCGCCGCCGGCTGCTGCTCGGCGGCACCCGCGTCACCGAACTGCACCACCCCGACGACTCGACCCAGGCCCGTGAGGCCAACGAGTTGGCGGTGGACGTCTTCGTGGGGCTCCGGCTCAATCCCTCGACCTCATCGTGTCGGACCGCGTTCTGGGCCGGCACCCACGACGAGTCCCCCGGGGGGAGGCGGTTGGCCGAGCTGGTCCAGCAGGCCGTCCCCGAACCACTGCGCATTGCGGACGGGGGCGTGCACGGCATGGCGTTGCCCATCCTGCGCGAGACCCGGATGCCCTCGGTGTTGATCGAGCTGGGGCCGGCCAGCCTGGTGGTCGAGCACGCCACCCTGCTGGCGGCGGCCTTGTCAGGCGCACTCGGGCAGTGGGCCGACGCCTCCTGGGATTGATTACTGGTAATTGGCGAGGGATTCAGGTGGGCGGGATCATCGCATCGCGTCCGCTCCGGGACGTTCGTGACCCACGCGACGGGGACGCGACGAAACCCTCACCAGGTTAACCAGGTAACAATCCACAATGTCATGCACAGGTTGTGGATGAAGCTGAACGGTGTCTTGACGGTTGCGTGAACGACTAGACGGTCGTGTGACCGACCATGGCCCGGTAGATGCGCTCAAGGTCCTCAAGGGTGGCGAACTCGACCACGAGACGGCCCCTTCGGTTCTGGATGTCGACCTTCACCCGCGTGTTGAGATAGGTCGAGAGCAGCTCTTCGAGCTCCAGGACTCCGGGCTCAGGCAGATTCCGGGTCGAGGGGCGCCGCACTCCCCCACTGGTACTACCTGAGGTCGTACCTGTACGGGGCGCCTTGCCATCGTCCTCGTCGTCGGGGAGTGGGGGCACCACATGAAGGTCCGTCCCACCCCCACGGATCATGTCCTCGACGGCGCGGACGGTCAATCCTTCCGCCACGATCTGGGCCACCAGCTTGTCCTGAAGTGCCCGGTCCGGCGTTCCCAGGAGGGCCCGGGCATGGCCGGCCGAAATGGTCCGCTCGGCCAGCGCCCGCTGGGCCCCGGCCGGCAACTGCAGGAGGCGCAGGGTGTTGGTGATGGTGGCCCGCCCCTTCCCCATACGGGTGGCCACCTGCTCGTGGGTCAGGCCGAACTCGTCAATGAGCTGCTGGTAGGCCGCGGCTTCTTCCAGAGCATTGAGGTCTTCACGGTGGAGGTTCTCCACCAGCGCCTGCTCCAGGCTGGCCACGTCATTGGCCACCTGGACCAGGACGGGGATGGTCTGCAGACCGGCCCGCCGGGCCGCCCGCCAGCGGCGTTCGCCGGCGATGAGCTCATAGCTCTCGTCCTCATCCTCCACCTCGCGCACCAGCACCGGCTGGAGCAGCCCCACTTCGCGGATGGACGCGGCCAGGGCGGCCATCGACTCCTCGTCGAAGTGGCTCCGGGGTTGGAGGGCGTTCGGCCTGATATGTGAGATGGGGACGACCCGGAGCAGGGAATCAGCTTCCCCGGTCGCTTCCCCCGGTATCAATGCACTGAGCCCTTTACCGAGCCCGCTGCGGCGCGCCATTGCTCACCTCCTTGGCCAACTCCCGGTAGGCCACGGCCCCCCGAGAGGTGGGATCGAACACTGTGATGGGTTGTCCGAAGGACGGGGCCTCGGAAAGCCGCACCGTCCGGGGAATGACGCTCTTGCAGACCCGATCGGCAAAATGCTCCCGGACCTCGTTGGCCACATCGAGGGAGAGCCTGGTCCGGGCATCGAACATGGTCAGGACGATGGTTGTGACCTCCAGCGTCTCATTGAGATTGGACGAGACCAGGTTGACGTTGCGCAGGAGCTGGCCCAGCCCCTCGAGGGCGTAGTACTCGCACTGGATCGGCACCATGACCTCATCGGCCGCCGCCAACCCGTTCACCGTGATGAGCCCGAGCGACGGTGGGCAGTCGATGAGGACGAAGTCGAAGTCGTCCACCACGGAATCGATCGCCCGCTTCAACTTCAGCTCCCGGCTGAAGGCCGGCACCAGCTCAATCTCGATCCCGGCCAGGTCGATGGTGGCCGGGGCCACGAAGAGATTCTTCACACTGGTGGGCTCAATGCAGTCTTCCATTGGTTGGTCCCGCATGATGACGTCGTACATGGACAGCTCGAAGTTACGGGCATCGATGCCCAGGCCCGTGGTGGCGTTTCCTTGGGGGTCCAGATCGACCACCAGAACTCGATAGCCCAGCTCGGCCAGGGCAGCGCCCAGGTTGACCGTGGTCGTCGTCTTGCCGACGCCACCCTTCTGGTTGGCGA
>PNAT01000021.1 GCA_003169675.1 Acidimicrobiaceae bacterium | reverse complement strand
CGATTAAATCAGCAGTCTCCTAGGTCGTGGCCAGCGCAATTCCCTGGCCACTGACCAGACGGTCGTGGAGGAGGCCGGCAATCCGATCGCGGTGGAATGCCGCGTCGCCAAATGAGACCTGATCGAGCTGAGCCCGCTTGACGTACAGGTGCATGTCGTGCTCCCAGGTGAACCCGATGCCGCCGTGGACCTGGAGCCCGGTTGCCATCACTCGCCGCGATGCATCGGAGCACCATGACTTGGCCATGCTGGCGGCCAATGAGCGCTCAGGGTCATCCGCCTCGGTGCACCAAGCCCCGTAGTAGACGGTCGAGCGCATCCCCTCCACATCGACGAGGGCGTCCGCCAGCATGTGCTTGACCGCCTGGAAGGAGCCGATCGGCTTGCCGAACTGCACCCGATCCTTGGCATAGTCCACGCTCATCGACAAGACCCGTTCGGCCGCGCCCAGCATCTCGGCGCTGACACCGGTGGCGGCTCTGTCGAGCAGCAGGGTGGCCGCTCCCTGCCGGCCGATCCCCAGAGCCGGCGTCTTATCGAATGCCAGCACCCCGAGTTCGCGGGTGCGGTCCATCGCCGACAGAGGTGCCGAAGGCCCGTGCATGTGAAGGTCAACGGCATAGACGGCTTCGGAGGTGACCACCACAGCCAATTCGGCTGATGGTGCGAAGAGGGTGGGTGCCGACCGGCCAGTGAGGAGGAACCCATCAGCGGCGCTTTCAATCCTGACCTGATCGGGATCCGGTACGAAGGACACACAGCCGACCGCCGTGCCTTCGGAAAGGGCTTGCCGCCATTTCTCCGTGACCCCGTGGGCGCGCGCCTCGGGCTGGCTCAGGGCACCGAGAGCCAGCAGTGTGGGCAGGAAGGGGGCGGCCACCAGTCGCCGGCCGATCTGCTCACAGAGCACGGCGGCTTCGACCATTCCCAGGCCGAGACCGCCTTCGTCATCGGGGACCTCCAGAGCCAGCCATCCCTGATCGGCCATGGCCGTCCACACACCCTGATCGAATCCCGAGGGCGCGTCTCCTGTGGCAGACGATTCGGCTCCCGTCCCTGGCAAGGTGCCGACCACGACCCCGTCACCCACCCGGGCTCGCAGTGCGTCATGATCAGCAAAGCGATCAAGCAGCGTTCCGGCGGCATCACGAAGGGCCTCTTGATCAGAGGAAAAATCGAAGTCCACGGCGGCGCAGTCTACGGCCTTCCCTGACATGGGTGTCACCCGTCGAGACGGCTGTGCCATGCTTGGCGGCCCATGGATCTGCGCACCACGGCGGAGCAAGAAGCCTTGCGGAGCGAGTTCCGCACCTGGTTGATGGAACATCTGCCCTGGACCTACGGCGAAGGGCTTCCCCCCCGCTTCGATGATCTGGCCGACACCGTGGCGTTCGGGCGCCGGTGGCAGGGGGACCTGGCCTCCGCAGGGTGGGTCGGAGTCACCTGGCCGGAGGAATTCGGGGGGCGGGGGCTCGGCGCCCTTGAGAACTACGTCGTCATTGAAGAGCTCGCTCGGGCTCGGGCTCCCGAGTTTGTCGGGCGGATCGGCATCAATCTGGTCGGTCCTACGCTGCTGGCCCACGGAACCGAAGAGCAGAAGCGTCGATTCCTTCCCCGGATCCTCTCGGCCCAAGAATTGTGGTGCCAACTCTTCAGCGAGCCCGATGCCGGGAGCGATCTGGCCTCGCTTTCGACGCGGGCCGTCGCCACCGAGGGTGGCTACCTCGTCACCGGCCGGAAGGTCTGGACGTCGTATGCGCAATTCGCCGACTGGGGATTGTGCCTGGCTCGCACGGACCCGGACGCACCCAAGCGCCAGCTGGGCATCACCGCTCTGGTCATCGACCTGCATGCAGAGGGGGTCGTCGTACGCCCCTTGGTCCAGTCAACCGGTGAGGCCGAATTCAACGAGGTGGAACTCGACGACGTCTTCGTGCCGGCGGAACAGAGAGTCGGCGCCCAGGGCGAAGGTTGGACCGTGGCGGGATCGACACTATCCACCGAGCGAGGCATCAATCCCCGCCAGCTGGTCATCCATTCCCAACTCATTGAGGAACTGCTCCGCTTGGCGGAGGAGAATGGGAGCTTCGACAATTGGCGTTTGCGCCAGCAGCTGGCTCAAGCCGCCACCGAAGTGCGGCTCTTTCAGCTGCACAACTGGCGCAGCCTTACTCGTCTGTCCAAGGGCGAGGCTCCCGGCCCCGAAGGCAGCGCGTTGAAGCTCTACTGGAGTGAGATGTCGAAGCGGTTACACCAGACCGCGATGGATGTGATCGGCACCGCGTCGCCGCTCTGGCAGGGTGCGCCGGATAATCCGGCCGACGGTGCATGGCAGCGGTCATGGCTCTATTACCAGGCCTCTTCCATCTTCGCCGGCACCAATGAAATTCAGCGGACACTCCTCGGCGAGCGCGTGCTCGGGTTGCCGAGGGGCTGAGCGGTGCCGCACCGGTTGGACCACTGACGCGAGAGGATGGGCGGCATGCCAGAAACCTTCGAGACGATCCTTTACGAGGCCGAGAGCGCGGTGGCCACCATCACCATGAACCGGCCCGAGATGGCCAACGCGCAGGACTCGACCCTCATTGACGAGATGGACGCCGCCTTCGACCTCGCCGACGCCGATGATGCGGTCCGAGTCGTCATCCTGGCCGGGGCCGGCAAGCACTTCTCGTCTGGCCATGATCTCAAGGCCTTGGTGGGTCAAGACACGGCTGACGACTGGGTCAAGATGCGCGAGACACCCGAGGGGAAGTTCCAGCACGAGAAGACGATGTACTTCGAACGGTGCATGCGCATCCATGACTTCCGCAAGCCGACCATTGCCGC
>PNAT01000026.1:821-10089 GCA_003169675.1 Acidimicrobiaceae bacterium | reverse complement strand
TACGACGTCATCAGCTCGGCCGAGCGGGTGCACTTGGCGTCACGCCATCCGGCCAACGCGGTGCTGGTCGAGCTGCCCGAGCCCGACCTCCAAGGTGGTCGGGACCGCTACATGGTGGCCACCGACCTCTTCACGCGCTGGCAGACCGAGGGGCTTCTCCGCCCCGAGCCTGAACCCAGTCTCTATCCCTACCGGATGACCGACACGTCGGGTCGCACCTCGACCGGTGTCCTCGGGGCGCTTGGTCTCAGTGATCCTGGAGAGGAGAGCGACATCCTCCCGCACGAGGAGACGCTGCCCAAACCCAAGAGCGACCGCTTGGACCTGCTGCGCGCCACCCGGGCCAACCTCTCCCCCATCTGGGGCCTGTCCATGAAGGCCGGTCTGACTGCCACCTTCGATCCCACCGATGACGAGCCGGTGGCCGACGCCTATGACGACGACGGTGTGCGCCACCAGCTCTGGGTCCTGAGCGACCGTGATGCCATCGGTGCCGTGCGGACGGCGATGGCCGACGCATCGGTAGTGGTGGCCGACGGGCATCATCGCTACGAGACGGCGCGCACCTACCAAGCCGAGTGCCGGGCCGCCAACGCCAACGTGGCGGGTCCGCACGACCTGGTGCTGGCGCTCATCGTCGAGCTGGCCGACGAGCAGCTCACGGTGGGCGCCATCCACCGCACCGTGAGCGGCCTGCCCGCTGGCTTCGACCTGGTGGACGCCTTCTCCGAATGGTTCGACGTGGTGCGGGCCGGTGCGGCCGATGACCGCACCATCGGCGCGCTGGCCGACTCCCACTCATTGACCATGGTGACCGGCGACCAGGCGTACCTCCTCCTCCCCCATGCCGAGACCTTCGAGGAGGCCGGCAACGAGCTTGACTCCAGCCTGATCGCCGCCGCCCTCCGGCACCTCCCCCGCCATGAAGTGCTGCACCGGCACAGCGTGGCCGAAGCCATGTCCGCCCTGGCCGACGGTGAGGCCCAGGCGGCCTTCCTGCTCCGCCCGGTCACGGTGACCCAGATTGAGGAGTGGGCCAACGCCCGCCGGCGCATGCCGCCCAAGACGACCTACTTCAACCCAAAGCCCCGGACCGGCATGGTCTTCCGCTCCCTCGACGTCCCCTAAGGTCGCCCCGTGCACGAATCGGTCACCGTCCACATGGACGCCTCGCCGGAACGGATCTGGGAGCTGCTCAGCGATGTGACCCGTATCGGGAGCTACAGCCCCGAGACCTTCGAGGCCGAGTGGCTGGAAGGCGCCACCGGTCCGGCGACGGGAGCGAAGTTCCGCGGCCATGTGAAGCGCAACGGCCGCGGGCCGACCTACTGGACCACCTGCACGGTGACCGAGAGCGAGCCCGGTCGGGCCTTCGCCTTCGGGGTCGGTCCGAGCGACAAGCCCCTCAGCATCTGGGGCTACACGATTGAGCCGTCGGGCGACGGGGCCGACGTCACCGAGACCTTCACCCTGACGCCCGTCGTGCTCCTGCGCCTGTACTGGGCCGTCCTCGGGTGGAGCCGGGGCAAGACGAACCGCCGGAACATGCGCACGACGTTGGAGCGGATCAAGGCCGAGGTGGAAGCTCGGTAGGCGCGGCGCCCCTTCACGGGCCCGTCCTCGGCAGCTACTCGACCGTCCAGCTGGAGCCGGAGCGCAGCAGTGCCGCCACATCGCCCAGGCCGCGCTTTTCCTGAGCCTGCACGATCTGCTCGGACATCTGCGCGCCGTACTCGGGCCGCTCCACGGCGCGGAACACTCCGATGGGTGTCGGCTCGTAGGGCCCACGGGCCAGGCGGGAAAGAGCGAAGGCCAGCCCCGGGTCGTCTCGCTTCTCGTCGTGCACCAGCAGGCCGGCCGGACCGGTTTCCCCGACCGTGACGATCTCCAGCCCGCCGTCGGCACGCTGGGCCACGCCCCGCTCCTCGCCCTCGACCCCGAAGACGATCGGGTGACCGTGGACGAGCGGGATCAGCATGTTCGAGCGCACCTCTTTGCCGGTGATCTTCTCGAAGGCACCGTCGTTGAAGACGTTGCAGTTCTGCAGCACCTCCACGAAGGCGGCCCCATTGTGCTCGTGGGCGCGCCGGAAGGTCTCCTGCATGTGGGCGCGGTCCATGTCGTGGGTGCGGGCCACGAAGCTGGCCTCGGCGCCCAGAGCCAACGAGACCGGGTTGAAGGGAGTGTCGAGCGAGCCGAACGGCGTGGACTTGGTGACCTTGGCCACCTCGGACGTCGGCGAGTACTGCCCCTTGGTCAGCCCGTAAATCTGGTTGTTGAACATCAAGATGTTCACCCGGACGTTGCGCCGCAGCGCGTGGATCAGGTGATTGCCCCCGATGGAGAGCGAGTCGCCGTCGCCCGTGATCACCCACACGTCGAGATCCGGCCGCGTCGTGGCCAAGCCGGTGGCGATGGCCGGGGCGCGCCCGTGAATGGAGTGCATGCCGTAGGTGTTCATGTAATACGGGAAGCGGGCGGCGCACCCGATGCCAGAGAGGAAGACGGTGCTCTCCCGCCTCACCCCGAGTTCGGGCATGAGCATCTGCACGGCGGCCAGGATGGAGTAGTCGCCGCACCCGGGGCACCACCGCACCTCCTGGTCGCTGCTCCAATCCTTACGGGTGGTCACCGGAATGGCTGTGGTCGTCATGACTTCCCTCCGAGCATCTCGGTGATGGCGGACTCAATCTCGCCCACGCGGAATGGGTTCCCTTGCATCTTGCTCATGGACTTGGCATCGACCAGGAATTCGGCCCGCAGGATCCGGCTGAGTTGACCCAGGTTGATCTCGGGCACCAGAATCTGGGCGTAGCGTCCCATGACCTCACCCGTATTCGTCGGCATGGGGTTGAGATAGCGGAAGTGCGCATGGGCCGCCTTCATGCCCCGGGCCCTGATCCGCTTCACCCCGGCGGCCACGGCGGCGTAGGTCGATCCCCAGCTGACCAGGAGCAGCTGGGCGTCCCCTGTCTCGTCATTCACCTCTAGGAGCGGGATGTCGGCGGCAATGCCGGCGATCTTGTCCCGCCGCAGGTGGACCATACGCTCGTGGTTGACCCCCTCGTACGACACATTGCCGCTGCCGTCGGACTTCTCCAGCCCGCCGATGCGATGCTCCAGACCCGGTAGGCCGGGAGGCGCCCACGGACGGGCCAAGGTTTGCGGATCGCGGATGTAGGGCCAAAACGACGGGTTCCCTTCCTCATCCACATGGTTGGGCTCGGAGGCGAAGCCAGGCTCAATGGTCTCCAGCGCGTCGAGATCGGGGAGGCGCCACGGCTCGGCCCCGTTGGCCAGGTAGCCGTCGGACAGCACAATGACCGGCGTGCGGTACTTCACGGCGATCCGGATGGCCTCAATGGCGATGGCGAAGCAGTCGCTCGGGGTCTGCGGGGCGATGATGGGCAGCGGTGCTTCGCCGTGCCGCCCGTACATGGCGTGCAGGAGGTCGGCCTGCTCGGTCTTGGTGGGCAGCCCGGTCGACGGTCCACCGCGCTGCACGTCGACGACGACCAGTGGCAGTTCGAGGTTGATGGCCAGGCCGAGCGTCTCGGACTTGAGGTCCAGCCCGGGCCCGCTGGTGGTGGTCACCCCCAACGACCCACCGAAGGAGGCGCCCAGGGCGGCGCCGATGCCGGCGATCTCGTCCTCGGCCTGGAAGGTGCGGATGCCGAACTCCTTGCGCCGGCTGAGCTCGTGGAGGATGTCCGAGGCCGGGGTGATCGGGTAGCTGCCCAGGAACAGCGGCAGCCCGGCCAGACGGGTTCCTGCGATCAGGCCCCAGGCCAGCGCGGAGTTACCGGTCACCTGGACGTACTCCCCCGGCTCAAAGGTGGCCGGCCGCACCTCGTAGTTGGACTCGAAGAGCTCGGCCGTCTCCCCGAAGTCGAAGCCGGCCCGGAACGCCCGGGTGTTGGCCTCCGCCACCTGGGGTTTGGAAGAGAAGCGCTCGTTGATCCATTTGAGAGTGGGGTCGACGGGGCGCGTGTAGAGCCAGCTGACCAAGCCGAGAGCGAAGAAATTCTTGGAGCGCTCGGCGTCACGCGGCTTGACACCCGCTTCCTTGCAGACCTCCTGGGTGATGGAGGTCATGGGGACCTCATAGACCGTGTAGGCACCCAGCGTCCCGTCGGTGAGCGGGTTCTCGGCGTAGCCCGCCTTGGCCAGGTTCCGCTCCTCGAAGGAATCACTGTTGACGATGAGGATCGTCCCCTTGGCCATCAGGTCGATGTTGGCCTTGAGCGCGGCCGGGTTCATGGCCACCAGGGCATTCGGCGAGTCACCCGGCGTGAGGATGTCGTGGTCGGATATGTGGACCTGGAAGGCGGACACCCCGTTCAGCGTGCCGGCAGGGGCCCGGATTTCTGCCGGGAAGTCGGGGAAGGTCGACATGTCATTGCCCATGAGGGCGCTACTGGTGGTGAACCGGTCACCGGTCAGCTGCATGCCGTCGCCGGAGTCCCCGGCAAAGCGGACTATGACTTGATCTAGCTGCTCTGTTGCGTGGTGCGTTCCCGATGCCACGGGCTCCTCGTCTCATCGTTCATGGACGCCAGCGATCCCGGGCTCCGACCGTCGGGCCCTTGCGCACCCCATGTGTGAGTTGCGTCTCACTCTCCGTCCGAATAGCTCGTCCGGGCGTCCACCCTACCCCCAGGGGGCTCTGCCGCCGGTCAGGCGATGGTGACTTCTTCGCTCAAGAACACGTCCTGCACGGCTTGGATCAGCGCCGCCCCCTCGGCCAGCGGCCGCTGGAACGCTTTCCGCCCGACGATCAGCCCCATGCCACCGGCCCGCTTGTTGATGACCGCCGTGCGGACGGCCTGAGCCAGGTCGCTCTCCCCCTTGGACTCGCCGCCCGAATTTATGAGGCCGATCCGCCCGGCGTAGCAGTTCACGACCTGCCAGCGGGTCAGGTCGATGGGGTGGTCAGTGGTCAATTCGTCGTAGACCAGCGGATCCGTCTTGCCGAACCCGACCACGTTGTAGCCACCATTGTTCTCGGGTTGCTTCTGCTTGATGATGTCGGCCTCGATGGTCACCCCGAGGTGATTGGCCTGCCCGGTCAGGTCGGCGGAGACCTCGTAGTTTACCCCGTCCTTCTGGAAGGCCGGGTTGCGCATGTAGCACCACAGCACAGTGAACATACCCAAGCGGTGCGCTTCGGCGAAGGCGACGGAGACCTCTTGAAGCTCGCGGTCCGAGTCCTCGGAGCCGAAGTAGATGGTCGCCCCCACCCCCATCGCCCCCAGGTCGGCCGCCTGGCGGACCGAGGAGAACATGATCTGGTTGTAGGTGTTCGGGTAGTGCAGGAATTGGTTGTGGTTGAGTTTGACGATGAAGGGGATGCGGTGCACGTAGCGCCGTGAGAGGAGCCCCAGATTGCCCAACGTGGTGGCCACGGCGCTGCATTCGCCGGCCAGCGCCAGCTCCAGCAGGTTGGCCGGGTCGAAGTAGGCCGGATTCTTGGAGAAGCTGGCCGCCGCCGAGTGCTCAATGCCCTGGTCCACGGGGAGGATGGAGACGTAGCCCGTGCCCCCGAGGCGTCCGTGCCCGAACAAGGAGCCGAGGTTGCGCAGCACGGTCGGTGGCCGGTCGCTGTCGGTGAAGACCCGGCTCAGGTAGTCCGGACCGGGGAGCACCAGACCCTCTCTGGGGAACGCCTTGGCGGTGTATCCCAGCAGCGATTCGGCGTCGTCGCCCAGCAGGGCATGGAGATCCTGGCTCATGGGGCAAGTCTAACGGAGGCCACCGGAAGGTCCCGGGGCGGCAGTGGGCGGGCCGGGAGGTGTGGTGGCCGCCCTGACGTCATATTCGAGGCGCCGCCCCGTACTCTGAACGGCGGCCGGTTTGCGGAACGACAATTGAGGAGTGAGCGGCGCCATGCAGGTTCTCGAATCCCACGGAAAGGCGCCGCTCCGGGTGCGCCCGTGGGTGATCGCCGTCGCCGTCGCCGCCATCATCGTCATCGCCCTGGTGGTCGCGCTGACCGGCGGGGGCGGAAAGGCGCGGCCCGGGGCGCACGGATCTGCCCGCGGCGGTACCGGAGCGTCCGGCACTCCCTTGCGCCTTGTTTCGTCCACACCCGCGCCGGGCGCGGTGAATGTCGCCTCCGATGCGGCCATCCGTGTTTCGTTCTCGACGCCGGTGAAGCTCGGAACGGTGAAGCCCATCCTGGTGCCCTCGGTGGCCGGTACCTGGGTCCGGTCAAGCGCCTCGACCTTGACCTACGACCTAGCCGCTCCGCTCGCCCCTTCGACCAAGGAGGTGGTCACCGTCCCGGGTGGTGGGGCCGGGCTGCGGGCCATTGATGGCCGGACCCTGCGCCACGCAGCTTCCTTCACCTTCACCGTGGCCTCCGGGGACCCGGCGCGGCTTCAGCAGCTCCTGGCCCGCCTCAACTATTTGCCCTTGAGTTTCACGCCGAGTGGCAAGCCTTCGGCGCCCAAGGACGCGGCGCAGGTCCAGGCGGGCAATTTCGCCTGGAAGTGGCCCGGCCTGCCCACCGAACTCACGTCGCAATGGACCCAAGGCTCGGTCGACAGCATCACCAAAGCCGCCATTGAGTCTTTCCAGAACCAGAACGGACTGACGGTCGACGGCGACGCCGGGCCGGCCGTATGGACCGCCCTCATCCAAGATGCGGCTACCGGGAAGGTGACCACCACTCCCTATGTTTACGTCCTGGTCTCCAAGGTCCTTCCCGAGTCCCTGACGCTGTACGACAACGGCACGCCCCAGTACTCCCACATCCTGGTCAACACCGGCACCCAAGGTGCCGACACCGTGGACGGAAACTTTGCCGTCTTCGAGCACGTGAGGTATTCGGAGATGAAGGGGACCAACCCCGACGGCTCCAAGTACGACGATCCCAACGTCCCCTATGCCAGCTATTTCAACGGCGGCGATGCGCTGCACGGGTTCATCCGGTCCTCCTATGGCTCCCCGCAGAGCAACGGGTGTGTCGAAATGGCCTATGTCAACGCAGCCCTCGTGTGGCCCTTGACTCCCATCGGGACCCTGGTCACCGTGGAGGGCCCAGCCAGCCCTCCCCTGCCGCCCACCACGAGCTCGACGTCCACGACGACGGTTCCGCCGGCTTCGACGACGACCACCGCTCCCCCATCCACCACGACTGCGCCCGGCTAGTCGCATTGTGGGCGTTACCGCGCTTAGGTAGTGGCGGTAGTGGCGGTAGTGGCGGTAGTGGCGGCCTTGGGGTCGGACTCGGGTGCCTTGCGTCTTGGTTGCGTCCTGGAGCGGGCCTTGCGCTCGGGCCCGAGCCCAGTCAAGCGGTCCAGGACGTCATAGGCCTCACGGTCCACCTTGGCCACGCGCTCGAAGAGCTCCCGGGCCCGGGGCACATCGCCCGCTCGCTCGTACAGGTCGCCAAGGAGGTACCACTGGCGAATGTGCCGGTTGGAGGGATTGCGCAAGGCCTTGGAGGCCCCGGCGGTGGCCAACATGGCGATGGCGCCGTGAAGATCGCCGGTCTCGGCCAGGGAGGCCGCGGCCACAATCCGACCCTCGGCCAGCACGTCGGGCTCGGGTGAGCTCTGCCGTAGGTCGCTCCACAGATCGACCACCTTCTTCGGCTTGCCCAGGGCGCGTTGGCAGTCCATGAGGACCGGGATGTGCTCGGCCGAATCGGTCAACGCGGAGAAGGCCTGCAGGTGGCGCACGGCCTCACGCCACTTGGAAGAGCGGTAGGCCGCCAATCCGGCCAACTCACGGACAGCCGCCACACCGGGAGTCTCTTCGGCTACGGGCTTGATGGCTCGGAGCGCATCTTGGTAGCGGGCGCGTTCGTAGGCTCCGTAGGCCGACTCGGCTCTTTCAACCAACCGTTCCTTGTGCTGCGCCGTGGCCACGTCGGCCGCATTGCGGATTTCGGCCGCAATCTCCGGCGGGAGGCTCTTGCGGGCCGACAACGTCGAGATGGCGGTGCCGCCTGGTTGGGCTCCATCCGAGGCGGAAGGCCGGGCCGGCGTGCGGCGCGCCTTCGCCTTGGCGCGCGGCGTGTCCTCCCATTCGTCGCGTGAGCCGTCGGTTCGCACCCAGGGTGCCGGACGGGGCGGTGGGGCCGTCCGGCGGCGCTCCTGGTCGTCGGAAAAATGGGCGGTGCGCTGCTCGCCGTCGGCGTCTCGGCCCTTGACCTCGCGTGCCCCCCGCCGGGCCACATTGCCCCACTTCTTGGCCTGGCTCGGCAGTGCTTCGTCGTCATAGGGGCGGTAGAAGGGGTCACGGGGGCGTGGCGGGGTTCGGGGCGCTGGGCGCCGGTCCCGTGGAGCTGGCCGGTCACTGCGTGGTGATCGCCCGGAGCGGGGTGGATCGGTCCGGCCTCTATTCCCGGGTGGTCCTGGGCGTGGGCGGGGTGCCGCCGAGCGAGGTGCTGAGCCTCGTACTGCCGGCGGTCCTTCCCGGTTCAAGGGGCGTAGGGGTCGACCGGTGCGGGCACTGCCGGCTTGGCTTGACGGGCGACTCGGTCGGTCGTCACGAGCTGGGCGATCTGATCTGTAGGGGCGATCGCTCCGCGGTGGCCGAGCTGAGGTTGCCCGGCTGGTGGGGTGCGGGCGGCCGCTGGACGACGGGCGGCTTGCTGATGTCGAGCCACCACTCCGGCGAGAGGTGCCTTGGCCTTCTGCGCTCGTGGCGGCGCGGCGCGGCGGCCGCCCATCGGTGCTCCGGCGGGGTCGGGCACCGTTCTTGAGTTCCTCTTCCTCTTCGGCACGACTCCGGGCTGGTCGCGGCGGTCGACCCGTCCCACTTGGTCGCCTAGCCGTGCCGTCGCTGCGCCATGCGCCTGCTCGGCCGGTGGCGGTCCGGCTGGAGGATGAGCCGCCGGGACGGCCCTTTTTCGCCGCCGACTTGCCCTTGGCGCCACCTGCTCCGGACCCCGGGCGCTCCGAGGAGGCGCGACGATCTGGCCGGGGAGAATCAGCGGGCATTCAAAGAGTTTAGGCGGGTGGGTGCGGCCACCTTCACGCAGAGGGTCGTTTTCATTGGGGAGATATAGGGCGACCGCCGGCTCGTATTGCCCCGGAACGACAAAATCCCCCTCAAGCGAACTCGAGGGGGATTTCATCATTAGAAATCCCGGCGGCGACCTACTCTCCCAGGGGGCCTCCCCCCAAGTACCATCGGCGCGGGCGGGCTTAACTGCCGTGTTCGGAATGGGAACGGGTGTTTCCCCGCCGCCATGGCCACCGGAAACCGTGCGCTCGACCTGGTCTGCGGCGCACTGAAGCACGGCAGACCAGGCCAG
>PNAT01000026.1:601-800 GCA_003169675.1 Acidimicrobiaceae bacterium | reverse complement strand
CAAGCCCTCGGCCGATTAGTACCGGTCGGCTGAATGCGTTGCCGCACTTACACCTCCGGCCTATCAACGTGGTCGTCTAGCCACGGGCCTTACCAGGTTAACCCTGTGGGAGATTTCATCTCGAAACGGGCTTCGCACTTAGATGCTTTCAGCGCTTATCCCACCCGTAGGTCGCAAACCAGCCGTGCCCTTGGCAGGA
>PNAT01000026.1:0-585 GCA_003169675.1 Acidimicrobiaceae bacterium | reverse complement strand
CTCAAATCTCCTACGGCTGCATCGGATAGGGACCGACATTTCTGTTACCACCGACCAACTGAGTCGGGGGCCAGGACATTTCTGCCTAGCTCTGCATGTCGCCATGCAGATCGGGCCATATCTTCACGCTCACATCTTTGTGAGGGTGCTCGGCGTATGGTCTCTGAGGATTCTGGCCTTGTAGGAACCAGTCTTTCCTGCTGATTGACCGCACCTGACACATTTTCACTGCTCTCTGCGTCCATGCCCGCAACGTACTTTACGGGTGTATCACGACCTTTAGAAAGCTAGTAGTGCAGGATACATACGGCTTTTCCAGCATTTAGCCAAGTTTATAGACAGCGCGGTTAGTTCACTGTCTCACGACGTTCTAAACCCAGCTCGCGTACCGCTTTAATGGGCGAACAGCCCAACCCTTGGGACCTATTACAGCCCCAGGATGCGACGATCCGACATCGCGCGTTTGTCCGTCATTCCTGACGGCGCAGACTATATCTTCACCCTCTTCGATCGCTCGAAGTAGGGGCCGGCGTATTATGGCGTCGATAGATTTGCTCGCTCGCGCGAGCAGCGACCGCCATCTCA
>PNAT01000054.1 GCA_003169675.1 Acidimicrobiaceae bacterium | reverse complement strand
GGGCGCCACACTCGAGGCGCTGCCGACGAGTGGGTGTTTGGCACTGGCGAGGACGAGCCATTTCTTGTTGCCCACGGTGATGAACGTGTGCACCACCTGTCCCGGGAGGGGAGCCAGGCCCAGGGTGCCCCCGAGAAGCTGTGCGGGGTCGGCCGTCTTGGACGTGTACAGGCTGAAGTAGAGCTGCGAGTACGGGCCTCCAGGGGAGGCGGCGGGTTTGCCCGGATTGACCTGGTCCAGCTCGGCGATGGCGGTGCCCGGAGTCGGGCTCAGGACTAATGCGAAGTACTTCTTGTCCCCGATGGGAAAAATGTCGGTCGCCGAGAGCTTCGGCCCGGCGCCGGCCACCGCCGTGGCCAGCGGCCCGGAAAGAGTCTGGCCGACCACGAAATTCGGACCGGCCCCCAGGACCACCGTGGCGTGGCCGGCGACCGAGTGGAGGAGGGCAAGCGAAGTGCCCGGGCTGAGCGTGATCAGCTTGGATGACGACTGGAACACACTCGGCGAGTCGTTGGTTGCCGCCATGAGCTCGCCCACCGAGGTCAGCGATGTCGTAAGGGCGCCGACCGCCTCGTTGAGCACCAGTCCGAGCTGGTTGTCGTCACTTTGGAGGAGCGACGTCTCCTGGGTGGAAACGCCGTGGCGGAGGAACCCGAAGCTCACCACTACCAGCACGGCGACGACGAATGCCGATATCACCGACAAGGGCCTTACGAAACGCCTACGTTCCCCCATCGCACCTCCTTCCTACATTCGGTCGACACAAAGCCCTATTAATAGTAGTTCGATATTCGTGAGTCTGACCACATTGGTCGAAGAAGAAAGGAAGCTATCAGTGGGATTGGCATGGCATTCGTCGCCCGTTTCCCGGTTCGCCGGATGGGCGACGGCTCAAGAAGCCATGCACGAGTCGAGGATTGGGGGAATCGGCAACCGGGGTCGTCGCAACCACCTCGACTTCCTCTTCCATGAACAAACGTTTGGTGTGCGTTTTGGGACAGGAATCTCAAGGATCAGAGTGCACGTCACATTAAATTGACGGCTCTCCATGCTGCTCTGGAGGTGCGAAACCTGCGATTGGGTGGGTCCACCACTCCTGCGCCTGCGATATTTACTCTCCAACTACTCTCGGCAAATGGGCCGGATGGCTCATCGCTCAGGCAAAGGAGCGCTCTTCTAAGAACGAGGACTATTCCCTTGGTCCATAGCCGACGTTTTTGAACATCCGCCGCAGATCAACCACTTGTTGTGCGTCGATATCCTTGTGGCGAGGAGGCTCAAAGGTTTCAGTTTCCGAGCCCAGAGTCACGAAAAAGTTGCCTTGGTGCGTCTCTTGCACAGTGCCAACTGCCTTGAGCAACGAGAGAACCGCCCACCACTCAATGTTGTGACTCAGGGGGTGTCGGAAGATGTGGTCCAGAGTTTCCCGATGGTGGCTGGTCAAGTGCACCTGGTTCGATGTCACAATTGATCCTCCCGGTTCCCATTCATCAATGGCACCATCGACGCGCTCAATGTCACAAGAATACTGCCGAACGCCTGAGTTACAGGACAGGGCCGAAAGTCCTCATTTGACTTTCATTGGCCGTCGCATCCTCCGATCCACGTCGACCAGGGACTCAGCGGAGTGACCCCCACCGCATGACGGGCATCCGTCCACCTCGGGAGTGTCTTGTCGAGCCGCACCACTCAGGTCAGGCGATCGGCGATCCCTGGCCCCAGGAGGACTGCACCATCGCCGATCGAAAGTTGGGCGGACCAGGCAGATCCATCTTCATCCCGTAGGGCTTCCATCACGGTGAACCCGAAGTCACTTTTGAGGAACTCAAGAGGACCCGTTGCATCCCGATAGTAGAGATACGGCAGAACTTGGGGAGTTCCTGCGGGCCGACTCAATGAGGAAGGCATGCATCGATGGTAGTGAAGACCCCCGGCAACGAGATGGCCCCGCCTGACTCTTGGACCCACAATCTTGGAGGTTGTTTCGGCTGTCGGGGACCCTGTCGGCAGATGAGCGACGTTGACTTGGTGAGTTCGATCCGGCCCTTGCACGAGGGCGATGGGTTGTGGAGTTCGACACTTCTGAGTCGAGTACGGACCGCATCGTGGAAGCCAGGAAGGGCGAGCTGGTCGCTTCATCTGCGCTCAGGGAGGGAGAACGCTTTCCGGCTGGGCCCACGTGCCCGGAGCGACCACCAGAACTCCGAATCCGTAAGCAAATCCTGGCCAGTGTGGAATCGGGCGAAAGGTGCTTGCGCCGCTACGAAATATTTCTTATAGTCGCCAGAATCACACATTCCGAATAATCAGAGTGTGATTACGGGGGGTACGGATTGGCTGTAGTCAAGGCGCTGGTTGCTGCGCTCACACTGGAAGAGAAGGCTGCTCTCACCGCGGGTGAGGATTTGTTCTCCACGGTGGCGGTGGCGCGCCTCGGGATCCCAAAAGTCCACATCACCGACGGTCCGTCCGGAGCGAGGGGAAATGGCCTCCCTGGTTCTGGGGGCCCTCCATCGACCTGCATCCCTTGTGGTTCGGCGATCGGTGCCACGTGGAATCCGGACCTCGCCCAGCACCTCGGAGCGCTGGTCGGGCGGGAAGCTCTCGATCGCGGGTGTCGCGGGCTCCTGGCGCCAACGGTCAATTTGCACCGGTCGCCGCTGGCTGGGCGCAACTTCGAGTGCTACTCCGAGGATCCCCTGCTCTCGGGTCGCCTGGCGGCCGGTTACGTGCGAGGAGTCCAGTCAGCGGGTGTCTTTGCCACGGTGAAGCATTTCGTTGGAAATGATGCCGAGTTCGAGCGAGGCTCGATCAATTCGGTGATTGACGAGCGAGCGCTGCGTGAGCTCTACCTCCTGCCGTTCGAGATCGCCGTCCGTGAGGGCGGGGCTCTGGCGATCATGACGGCGTACAACAGGCTCAACGGCCGATGGCTGACCCAGCAGCCTGAGTTTCTCCTCGATATCCTGCGTGAGGAGTGGGGTTTCGAGGGATTGGTCATGACCGACTGGTTTGGGGTGGCTGAGACGACCACGTCGCTGCGAGCCGGGTTGGACCTGGAAATGCCCGGGCCGGGACGGTCCCTGGGTTCAGCAGTGCTCACCGCCATTGCTGACGGGACCGTCGACGAGGCGGACCTCGACGACGCCGTCCACCGATTCCTCTCTGGACTTGACCGGATCGGGATTCTCGATGCGCCCGAACCGCCGAATGAGCCGAAACCACCGACAGCCGCCGATAGGGAGCTTCTCCGACGGGCCGCCACGGAGTCAATGGTCCTGCTCCTCAACGACGGCACGCTGCCCCTCAATCTCGGATCGCTCTCCCGGATCGCGGTGCTCGGTCACTTCGCTGTTTCTCCATCCATCATGGGTGGCGGGTCAGCTCAGGTGACCCCGCACGACGTGGAGTCCCCTTTGCAGACTCTTGCGAAAGCGTGCGGTGCTGATATCGAGGTGGTGTACGAGCGAGGTTGCGAAGCCACACTTTCGCCAACGGTCGTCGGCGGACCCGTACTCCGGGCACCAGACGGCTTCCGTGGTGAGAAATATGCCGGGAGCGAGTGCAACGGGCCGATCGTGGAGGAGGTTGAGTTGACGAGCCTGCGGATGGTGGCCTTTGCCAGCATGGAATCGGAGGCCGACGCCGCCCAATGGTCGATGCGTGTGACGGGCACCGTGATACCCGAGGAGAGCGGACTCTTCCAGCTCGCATTGGCGCAGGCCGGTCGGGCTCGCCTCCGGGTCAACGGCGAAGTTGCCATTGACGGGTTCGCCGACCCTCCCTCTTCGGGGGGAACGGAATTCTTCGGACTGGCCAGTCAAGACCTGGTGGCCGACGTCATGTTCGAGCGAGATGTGCCTGTTGAGCTAGTGGTGGAGTTCGCCAAGGCCAACACCATCCTGGCTGGATTTCGGGTCGGCTTTCGGACACCGGATTCAGACCTGCTCCTGGGGCGGGCCGTCTCGGCGGCATCAAAAGCAGACGTCGTTGTCGTGTGTGTCGGCACCTCCCAGGACACGGAGACGGAGGGCCGAGACCGGAAGGACATGGGCCTGCCAGGTAGGCAGGAGGAACTCATCCGCAGGGTGGCTGCCGTAAACGACCACACGATCGTCGTTGTCAATGCCGGGGCCCCGATTGACATGGCGTGGGCGAGCGACGTTGCTGCCGTGATTCAGTGCTGGTTCGGCGGGCAGGAAATGGCCGGGGCCCTGGCTGACATCCTCGTCGGCGACTCTGAGCCCGGAGGGCGACTGCCCACCACCATTCCCACGCAACTCGAGCACAACCCTTCGCACGCGAATTTCCCGGGCGAGAATGGCGTCCTCCGGTACGGCGAGGGCATCTTCATGGGGTATCGGGGCTATGAGCACAGCGCGATCGTTCCCCGGTTCCCATTCGGGCACGGTCTGAGTTACACGACTTTCGAATTCGGAGAGCCAACCCCGTCGGCCGCCACATTTCAGCCCGGAGAGCCGGTCATCATCTCTGTGCCCGTGACCAATTCCGGAACTCGCGCGGGGAGCGACGTTGTGCAGGCCTATGTTGCCCCTGAGGCTGCCCGGCTCGCTCGTCCTGCCAAAGAGCTCAAGGCGTTCGCAAAGATTTGGCTCGAGGTGGGTGAGACGAAGGTGGTGGACCTCGTGCTCGATCCGCGCTCGTTCGCCTACTGGGATCCCGGTCAGGGCGACTGGGTTGAGGCCAGGTCAAAAGTCCCAGATCTGTTCAGCCGCAATGCCACGCCCCCAGACTTGCGCGCACCGGGATGGCAGATCGATGCCGGACGATATGACGTCTTCATCGGTCGGTCGTCCGCCAACGTCGCCCTCAGTTGCAGTGTTGAAGTACCAGCCGAATCAAGTGGGAGGTTGTAATGACACAAGGTAATGGACATGGCCCGGCTGGGCATGCCGACGGAGATCAAAGGCAAGGGCGCATCGCGTCCAGAAGGAGACGAGAAGGCATGCGAAAGGCACTTCCGGCCGCGGCAGCTCTGGTCACTGCGCTGGGGACAATGCTGGTGACGAGTCCGGCGTCGGCCACCGCATCGAGCCCTGCCGACCAGGGTGTCACGGCAACAACCATCAGCGTTGGCGTGCCCTACGTGAATTTCGTCGCTCTGCGTAGCCTGGGTGTGACGATTGACGAGGGCAGCTTTCCCGACGCGTACACCGCCATATCCAACTACATGAATACGCACGGCGGGTTCGACGGGCGAAAGGTTGTTGTCACGTATGACGAAATGAACCCGTCTATTGCGGCAGATGCGACAGCATCGTGTTCCACGTTGACCGAGAATGACCATATCTTCATGGCCTTCTCTCCGGTCTTTCCTGACTGCTACCAGGCCATCCACGACACCCTTGTGATCGGTGGATCCCTGCCCGGTGCCTTGCCGGCCAGCGCGGCTCCCGACTTCACCCTGTTGACTCCCGGCGCCGCCTTCGATCCCTTGATGTTCGCCAACTTCAACAAGCGAGGGGTGTTCAAGGGCAAGAAGGTCGGGGTATTCTATGGCGCAGCCTCCGACCAGCCCGAGGTAGCTGTCGTGCAGTCTGCACTCAAGAAGCTGCACGTCAACGTTGTCCTGACGGCCGAAGACAGCGTGGTGGCCACCGATGCGGTTGCGTCCGACCAGGAAGTCAAGACGATCGCCCAGCGCTTCCAGAGCGCCGGCGTCAACGTGGTGGTGGGCGTCGGAGGTTCGGGTTCGACCACCTGGCCTCGAGCGTTGCTGGACAACCAGAGCACCTATAAGCCCCAGTACATCACCACCAGCGAGTCGTCCCTCCTCTCGTATGTCAACTCGGCCAAGGGAGGCAACCCGTACCTGGAGAACGTGCTGGCCGCCAGTCCGCAGCCGACGTACTACCAGATGTGGAAGGACCCGGCGATGCAGAAGTGCGCCGCCATCGTCCACAAGGCCTATCCGTCGGACACCATCAATCCGCCTCCGAATCCCACCAGCCCGACGGCAGCAAGTGTTCCCTCCACTGCAGTGTCGGTGATCCAGGCTTGTCAGGAGCTCGCGATGTTCCAAAAGATCGCCGATGCAGCGGGGAAGAAATTGACGGTGGCGAGCTTCGCCAAGGCGGGTTATGGACTGAGGAGCGTGAGCTTCCCTGGATCGGGCGGGCCAGTGTCATTTGGACCAAATCAGCCGTACGCCGTCGGTCCAGTGAATGTGGTCACCTATTCTTCGACATCCAAGACCCTCGTGCCTGCGTCTTCCTCGACGAAGTGACTCGATCAGTCCGCCCCACGACGTCCGGGTGCGTTGGCACTTGCGGCGTCGTGGGGCGGTACACGATGGGGAGATTGGGGTTGGGTTGAGTGATCCGACGGTGGCTGGACCCTCTGATTCGGGCCCAACCAGCTCCCTGACTCCGGCCGACCTGGCGCACCTGGTCGCCGATCCGACAGCTGAGCAACAACAAGCTGCCGAGTTGGCGCAAGATGTACTGCTTCCCCAGGACATGCTGCCGGGGTCGAGCGAAGAGCAAATGTCGTTGCGAGAGGGCCTGCGGAGCGCCGGAACCCGAACATTTTTCATCCTGGCCATCATCGTCACGCTTGACAACCTGCAGAGCTCGGGTCTTGCCGTCCTCGCCCCCAATATCCAGGCCTCTTACCACGTGACCACGGGCGCCATCGTGTTCGTGACCGGGATCTCCGGCGGATTTCTGGTCTTGGGTATCGTGCCGATGGGCTGGCTGGCCGACCGCCTTCGGCGGGCACCGATCATTGGTGTTGCCACGTTCGTTTTCGGAGTGATGGTCTTTTGCACAGGGCTGGCCACCAACATCTTCTTGTTCTTCCTAGCTCGTTTCGGGGCCGGGATATCCCAAGCGAGCACGGCCACGGTCCATGGATCGCTCCTGGCTGACACGTATCCGATCACCCTGCGCGGGCGGATCGGTGCGGCCATGGGAATTGGCGCCGGCGCCGCGACGGCGCTCAGCCCAATCCTGGTCGGCCTCATTGCCACATCGGTGGGCGGCCCAAATGGATGGAGGTGGGCCTTCTACCTCTTGGCGGCACCTGTGGTGTTCGTGGCCTTCATCACATTTAGAATCCACGAACCGCCACGTGGACAATTCGAAAAGATAGGAGTGCTGGGTGAGGTCATCACAGATACCCCGCCAGCCGCCCCTTCCATGGAAGCGGCGTTTGAACGGATCCTGCGCATTCGCACCATCAAGACGGTCCTTATCGCCTTCTCCGCGATCGGATTCGGGTTGTTCACGGTTCCCGTCCTGGGCAACTTGTACCTAAAGCAACGCTTCCATCTTGACGCCTTCCAGCGCGGTCTGATCGGCACCATTGGCAGCCTCGGCGTTTTGGTCGCATTGCCGCTCGTCGGGCGCTACTACGACCGCCTCTACCGTACGGACCCCACCCGGGCGTTGTCCCTGATTGGCAAGGTCGTCCTACCGGTCGCATTCCTGGTTCCCATCCAATACTTCATGCCCACTGCTGTCTTATGGGCAGTGTTCAGCGTCCCGAGCGTGGTGCTTTTACTGACTGCATTTTCAATGGTCGGTCCGGTGCTCACCTCGGTAGCTCCTTACCGCCTGCGCGGAATGGTCACTGCGGTGGGAGGCCTGTATGTCTTCTTCGTTGGAGCTACAGGCGGAGCGGTGTTAGCTGCCTTGTTTGACAGCGTGTTCGGCGTGCGCACTGCGGTACTTATCATCATGATTCCGTCCATCTTGATCGGCGCCTTCTTCATCATCCGGAGCGCGCACTTCATCCGCAATGACCTCTCCCTGGTGGTGGTGGAGCTTCAAGAGGAGATGGAGGAGCACAAGCGTCAGGAGGCAGCCCCCGAAGACATTCCGGTCTTGCAATTGAGTGCGATTGACTTCAGTTACGGTCACGTACAGATTCTCTTTGGCCTGAGCTTCGAGGTGAAGAGAGGAGAGGTGCTGGCACTCCTCGGGACGAACGGGGCCGGAAAGTCGACAGCATTGCGCGTCGCCGCTGGCCTTGAAACCGCGTCCCGCGGAGTGGTGCGCCTCAATGGCCAGGACATCACGTACACCACCCCTGAACAGCGATCCCGCCTTGGTATCCATCTCCTTCCAGGAGGTAAGGGCGTATTCGGTGAGATGACGATTGCGGAGAATCTCGAGATGGGTGGATTTATGTACCGCTCCAATCGCGCTGAGCTTCGCCGTCGCACAGACCGAGTATTCGGGCTGTTTCCCGCCTTGAAGGATCGCCGGCAGGAGCGAGCTGACGCGCTCTCTGGGGGACAGCAACAGATGCTCGCACTGGCAATCGTAATGCTTCATGATCCCCAAGTGCTCATCATTGACGAGCTGTCACTCGGTCTTGCTCCAATCGTCGTCCAGGAACTTATTGGAGTGGTGGAAGGACTCAAGGCCGAAGGGGTGACGCTCATCATCGTCGAACAGTCGCTCAACGTCGCTGCAGCGATCGCTGACAGGGCGGTGTTCCTTGAGAAGGGTCAACTGCGCTTCGAAGGTCCGATCAGAGACCTGATGGAACGTGACGACTTGGCGCGGGCCGTGTTTCTCGGGGGCCAGGAGCCCGAATAATGCTCGGCGTCACGTGGATCAACAGTCAAGTGGTCTTCGATGGTCTCGTCCAGGGGCTGGCCATTTCGGTCATTACCGTAGGTGTGGTCCTGGTGTACCGAGCGACCAAGATCATCAACTTCGCTGTTGGAAACATGGGTGTCGTCGCCGCGACGCTCCTATCGCTGCTGGTCGTGCAGTACCACGTGCCATTCTGGGTGGCACTCTCCGTCGCCCTCTGTGCTGGACTCTTGCTCGGGGCAATTGTCGATATGACGGTGATTCGCCGATTGCGGAAGTCGCCCCGGGTCGTCGTCCTGGTCGCAACGATTGGTATTGCACAGATTGCGGAGGCGATTGCATTCAAGCTTCCGCAACCGACCAACCTCAGTCTTCACTACCCGAGCGCCATCAGCGGGTTATGGACATTGGCCGGAGTGCAGGTCCGCGGATCTGACCTTTCGATCGTGATATTGGTCCCGGTCACGCTCATTGGATTGACCTGGTTTCTGGACGGAACCACGCTTGGAAAGACCGTCAAGGCCTGCGCCAGCAATCCACAGCTGGCGCGCCTCTCCAGCATCAGTCCCAAGGTGGTCTCGACGTTGGTGTGGGCGCTCGCGGCCGCTCTTTCGACTCTATCGGTCGTGCTGATTGCCGGGCAGTCGGGTTCGGCGGGGGACGTGACCACCCTCGGACCACAGACGCTCTCACTGGCGTTGGTAGCGGCGGTCATCGGGGGCATGACATCTTTTCGCCGAGCGATCATTGCCAGTCTCGTAATCGGGATAGCCCAGAGCGTGGTGGCCTATAACTTCATCAATACTCCTGGACTGATCAATCTGTTACTCCTGATCACCGTGCTCATTGCAGTCGGATTCAACCGCGAAAAGGGCGACGAACAGGAAGTGTTCGCCTTCACTCCGAGGGCCCGCCCGATTCCGGTGCGCCTCCAGTCCCGTCGGTGGGCGCGCAATGCAAATAAGAGTGGAGTTCTGTTTTTGGCAGTGATCGCCATTGTCCTCCCCCTCATCTTCACACTTCCCTCGACGCAGCAGATCTTCACCGAAGTATTGGCCTTCGCGATCTGTGCCACTTCACTCACCGTGCTCACGGGGTGGCTTGGACAGCTTTCCTTGGGGCAGATGGCATTTGCTGGGTTGGGTGCCTTGTTCGCCGCTCGCATGGTGGAAGACGGGGTACCATTTTGGATTGCGATTGCCCTGACGACAATCGCGGTGGCCTTGCTGGCTGCCATTCTCGGTCTCGGCTCACTGCGAGTCCGCGGTCTCAATCTTGCGGTCGTCACCTTCGTGTTTGCGTTGGCCGCACAGCAGTACTTCTTCGGCCTTCCCATCCTGAGCGGACAGTCGCCAGACGGTTCAAACCTTCCTTTTGCACCGGGGAAGCTTTTTTCATTGTCGTTCCCTGGACAGCTCACCTACTACTACGTGGTGCTCGTGGTCTTGGCCGTGGTTCTCCTGGTCATGAGCAGATTCAGGGACAGCGGAGTGGGCCGTTCGATAATGGCGGTTCGCGACAACGAGAACGCAGCGGCCGCTTTCACGGTGCGACCGACGTGGGAGAAGATCCGGGCATTTTCAATCGCCGGTGCGCTCGCCGGTCTGGGCGGTGCTCTGCTCAGCGGAGCTTATGCCAATGTTGCCTTCTCGGGGCCCGGAAGTTTCTTCTTGGTCGACGGCTCGCTGGGTCTTGTGGCCATGGTGGTCATCGGCGGCATGGGCTCGGTCACCGCCGCAATCATCGGGGCGATTTGGGTGATTGGGATCCCTGCCTTGGCTCCAAGCAACCAAGTACTTGGACTCCTCTCGTCAAGTATCGGACTGTTGGCGATCTTGCTGTATTTCCCTCGCGGGCTCAATCAGATCAGTTTCGACGTTCGTGACGCGTTCTTGGCTTGGGCGGATGGTCGCTTCGGCAAGGATTCTGCCCCTCAGCAGGCACGACAACCTGCTCGGGCAATTCGACCAGGGCCTGAACCCATGGATAGAGCGACTCCCGCTCTGGCTGTGTCCGATCTGCGTGTGTCCTTCGGTGGCAACACGGCGGTGAACCATGTCACCCTGGCCGTGGGCAGCGGGGAGATCGTTGGGCTGATCGGAAACAACGGAGCCGGCAAGTCGACACTCATGAATGCGGTGGGGGGATTCGTTCCCAGCTCAGGCTCGATTCGCCTAGGAGGCCTGGAAGTCGGGGACAAGGCGTCGGCCCATCGAGCTTCACTTGGACTTGGTCGAACGTTTCAAACGGCCACCCTTTTCCCTGAATTGACGGTCACCGAAACCCTTCTGGTGGCGCTCTCGGAAGCGGGGGGGTGGACGGATGTCTTTTCGACGGCAGTCGCCCTGCCACGGGCGACGCGCCGAAGTCGGCGCGAACGTTCCGAGGTGGCCGAACTCGTCGAACTACTCGGTCTCACTCACTGGCGGGACCATCACATCGGCGACCTTTCTACTGGCACCCGACGGGTGGTGGAGCTGGCCGGACTTCTCGCCCTCAAGGCCAAGGTACTGTGCCTCGACGAACCCACCGCCGGCCTGGCCCAGCGCGAGACCGAGGCGTTTGGTCCACTCATCGTCACGGTGCAACGCCAGCTCGGAGCTTCGGTTCTCTTGATTGAGCACGATATGCCCCTCATCATGAGCATCAGCGATCGGGTTTACTGCCTCGAAGCCGGAGCAGTGATCGCCGAAGGCTCACCCACCGAAGTCCGTGACAACCCGCGGGTGATCGCCAGCTATCTCGGAACGGATGAGCGGGCAATCAATCGGAGCGGAGCCGCAACGTCGGGTATCTCCATGCCCGAGGATGCTCCCAAGGGTGTTGGCCCAGCACTCGCGCCATAGCTCCAGATTCAGGTGGTGGCGGAACGGGTCGTGCGGATAATTGAAGGATTGGACGCCTCCGGATGAGAATGCTGAAAGCCTCCAGCGGCCGGAATGGGACGACGTATTCGGACCTCCACCGAAACCTCGTGGTGTCCCCCTGCGGGTCACTAAGAAGGGATCTCAAACAAAGGTTCTGTGCCAGTGAATATGACCATTTCAATGAATCGGCGACATCTTGCCGCGACGGTCGCTCAATACGCCCTGGGTACAAGTGGGAATTGCCAGTTCTCGGCATTGATGAAGGTGTTGACGTCATCACGGGCCTACCAAATGGAGGGTAGGCGGTATAGGATCATTATGCTGCCATGAGAAGAACATTCTGGAGAGGAACCCGATGACCGAGGTTGCTGACCTCATCCTGATCAGCGTCGACGATCACATCATTGAGCCACCTGATCTCTTCGTCCACCATTTGGACGCCTCCTACCTTGACCGCGCACCCAAGCTGGTCCGTAATGAAGCGGGATCAGATGTCTGGGTCTTCGGCCAATTGGTCATGGAGACCGCCGCCCTCAATGCCGTGGCCGGCCGCCCCAAGGAGGAGTACGGGATGGAGCCCCAGAGCCTCGACGAGGTTCGTCCAGGTTGCTACGACGTGGACGAAAGGGTGAAGGACATGGATGCCGGGGGTGTGCTGGCCTCCATGAACTTTCCATCATTCCCCACGTTCACGGCGCGCACGTTTGTCAGCGATGACCTGAAGCTGTCCCAGGCCCTGGTGCGGGCCTACAACGACTGGCACATTGACGAGTGGTGCGGAGCGTACCCGGGTCGGTTCATCCCGATGGCAGTGCCGGTGATCTGGGACGCGCAGCAGACGGCCGACGAAATTCGCAGGGTGTCCGAAAAGGGTTGTCATTCCCTAAGTTTCACTGAGAACCCCGCCGCTCTGGGTTACCCCAGCTTCCATGATGACTATTGGGATCCTGTCTGGCGGGCATGTTGCGACACCGGGACCGTGCTTTCCATCCACCTTGGATCTTCGGGACGGATGTCGATCCCGGCGGTCGATTCCCCGCCGGACGTCATGATGTCACTGCAGCCGATGAACATTCAATCTGCAGCAGCTGACTTGCTGTGGTCTCGTGTCCTCAAGAACTATCCAGACTTGCGGGTTGCCCTTTCCGAAGGCGGAACGGGCTGGGTGCCGTACTTCCTTGAGCGCGTCGACCGGGTCTATGAGATGCATCGCGCCTGGACGCTCCAGGACTTCGGTGGACGGGTTCCCAGTGAGGTGTTCAGGGAGCACTTCCTGACGTGCTTCATCAGCGACCCGGTCGGAATCGAGATGCGCAACCGCATTGGCATCGACAACATCTGCTGGGAGGCGGACTTTCCGCACAGCGACTCAATGTGGCCTTCCGCTCCCGAAGAGCTCGGAACGGAGTTCGTCAAGTACGCCGTCCCGGAGGACGATGTTCGGAAAATGACGTATGAAAACGCCATGCGTTGGTTTTCGTTCGACCCATTCGTCCATCTCCCGAAGGACCAGGCCACCGTGGGGGCCCTGCGAGCCAAAGCAGCCGGACACGACGTGTCCACCATGTCACGAAGCACGAGAGTGCGCACTGCTGACGAGAAGCTCGAGGGATACCGAGTCCGGGCCAAACGCGCCGTTGCCGCGGCGTCGAGTTGAGTCACCGTGCCACGGCGGTTGGCTGCTCCTCCGGCCTCTCGAGTTACGACTTGTGTAACCGCAGCCAGTCACCCAGCGCGGCTCCAGCATCGAGGACGTGACTCTCGGCGAGCGACCGAGCTGCCGTGGCATCACCGCGGTCAATGGCGTCAAGGAGGGTGGCATGGTCAGCGTGGCTCCTGCGGACCTGCTCGGGGAAAAGTTCGAAATAGCTCGCCGGTACCGCCCGTACTGCCTGGCGAAGATAGATCAGCAGGCGCCGTGACCCCGAGGCAAGGTTGACGGCACGGTGGAAGCGCCAATTGGCGGCCACGACATCCTCCGCGGTGGCCACGGCGTCAGCGGTCACGTGAAGCTGATCGAGTTCCGCCTTGGTGATGCGAGTAGCCGCCCACTCGGCCGCCTTGCCGGAGAGCGTGGCCAAGACGGCAAAATTGTCGACGGCATCCTCGGGCGTGATCCCCAGGACGGTGATCCCGCTTCGAGGAGTCACGGTGACCAGGCCTTCATAGGAGAGTTCGAGCAGCGCCTCTCGGACCGGTGTGCGGCTGATGCCGAACTCCCGCGTGATCTCGTCGAGGTCCAGCCGCGTTCCTGGCTGCAGGCGGCCGGTGAGAACCCGGTCCCGCAGCTCATTGGCGGCGCGGGCCCGTACCGTGCCCCCGATCGAGTTGAAATCTGGCATATCAGATATTACATTTCAAATGGCGAACGGCGCCAATATAGAGGAGCACGCTGAGAGATATGGCAAAACGCCAGATGTCCCTGGTGGGTTTCATGCAAGCCGGCAGCACCACGGTCTACGCCGGATCTTGGCGTCATCCGGCCACCGAACACGGCTTTCTCGATGCCAGCTACTACGCCAAGTTGGGCCGGACCCTCGAAGAGGGCTGTTTCGACATGATGTTCTTCGACGATCGCCTGGCCATGCCCGGGATCTACGGCGGATCGGTGGCCGATGCCGTACGGCTGGGGGCGCGACCCGTCAAGCTGGACCTGAGCATTGTGCTCGGTGTCTGCGCCGGAGCGACCCAGCGGATTGGCCTCGGCGCCACGTATTCGACCACCTATTACTCACCATTCCACGTTGCCCGTACGTTTGCCACGCTCGATCATCTGTCCGGTGGCCGAGCGGCATGGAACGTGGTCACGTCGGTCAACGACAGCGAGGCCCAGAACTACGGGCTCAAGGAGCATCTTGCCCATGATGCCCGCTATGACAGGGCCGACGAGTTTCTCGAGGCGACCACCGGGCTGTGGGACACGTGGGAAGACAATGCCCTCGTGCTGGATCGGGAGAACGGTTACTTTGCTGACCCCGACAAGGTCCACGAGCTCAACTACGAAGGTAAGTGGTTCAGCGTGCGTGGTCCGCTCACCGTACCAAGGTCGCCGCAGGGTCGACCAGTCTTGCTCCAAGCCGGTTCGTCGGGACGTGGCCGGGATTTCGCTGCCCGCTGGGCCGAGTTGATCTTCTCGGGCGACCCCGACATCGACATCGCCCGTGCGCATTACAAAGATCAGAAGGAGTCGATTGGAGCCGCCGGTCGTGATCCGGCATCGGTGAAGATGCTGCCGATGGTCTACACAGTTGTCGGTGAGTCTCACGCGCACGCCGAGGAGCGCGAGCAGCTGTTTCTCAACGAACTCGTGGACCCCAAAGCGTCGTTGACCCTGCTTTCGGAATTGATGAACTACGACTTCTCCGGACTCGAGCTCGATTCCCCCATCACCGACGAATTGATCGAGTCAGTTTCGGGAATCCGCGGGCTCGTCCAGAATCTTCGCAAGCACATTGGCGGAGATACCGTCACGCTGGCCGACTTGGCCGGCCATCGTGCGACGTTGCTCCAGGGCCCTCGCTTCGTCGGCACGGGTCCCGAGGTGGCTGACCAGATGGAAGAGTGGATTGAAACCGACGCTTGCGACGGGTTCGTCATTGCCGCCACGCACACTCCGGGTGCGTACGAGGATGTGGTTCGGCTCGTCGTTCCCGAGCTTCAACGCCGAGGCGTCTTCCGTGACCACTACACCGGTCACACGCTTCGTGAGACTCTCGGCCTCGCTCGCCCAGGCGGGTCTCTCCATGAGTGAGCCAGGTGCCGCACTCAGCGGCATCCGGGTGGTCGAGGCGGCTACATTGGCGGCCGGCCCAATGGTCGGGACCGCTCTCGGCGAGTTCGGCGCAGAGATCATCAAAGTTGAACCACCCTCAGCGGGCGACCCGATGCGAACGTGGGGCACTCGTAAGAACGGCATCGGTCTGGTCTGGAAAAGCGTCAGCCGAAATAAGCGTTGCGTGACCCTTGATTTACGCAAAATCGAAGGTCAGGAGCTCTTCCACGAACTGCTTGAGGTCAGCGACGTCCTCATCGTCGGCAACCGTCCAAGCGCCCTTCTGCGCTGGGGGATCGACTATGAAGCTGTGCACAAGCGCCACCCGCACATCGTGATGCTCCACGTGAGCGGCTACGGCAGAGGGGGTCCGAAGAGCGATTTCCCCGGCTACGGCACGCTGGCCGAGGCCATGAGCGGATTTGCCCATGTGGTCGGGCAACCAGAAGGCCCGCCGACCCTCCCTCCGTTCATGCTGGCTGACGGCGTCGCCTCGCTCGCCGCCACCTACGCCGTGATGATGGCCCTGTACCACCGAGACGTCAACGGAGGGCCCGGCCAGCTCGTCGATGTCAATCTCATAGAGCCGCTGGCCCGGCTTATTGAGTCGTCGACGCTGGTCTATGACCAGCTGGAGACGATTCCGGGTCGCGTGGGAAATCGTCTCGATGCCAGTGCTCCCCGGAACGCCTACCGGACCAGTGATGGCAAATGGATCGCGATCTCAAGCGCGTCCCCGACGATTGCCCAGCGGGTCTATGTGGCCATCGATCGTCCCGACCTTGCCACCAATCCCGGCTATGTGGATCCGGTTCATCGTCAAGAGAAGGCACACGAAGTGGACAAACTTGTCGCCGATTGGGTGGCCAACCGGACGCTCGACGAGGCCATGAAGGTGTTCGAACGAGAACAGGTCACCGCAGCGCGGATTTACGATGCCAAACAGCTCCTGGAAGACGAACACTTACGGGCCAGGGGCTTCTTCGTCTCGATCGACGACCCTGACCTCGGGCCGATGACGGTACAGGCCCCCGTCGCACAGCTGACCGAGACGCCGGGGCGCATCGACTTTTTGGGCCGGGATCTGGGAGCTGACAGTGATGCAGTCTTCGGAGAGTTGCTCAACGTAGATCCCGCCCGCCTGGCTGCCCTCCGAGCGGCCGGCGCCATCTGACCCCCAGTTCATGGAGGTACCTGTGTTGAGAGATCCACGAGCCCGGCGTTCCGAACTGGCCACACCGGCCAGCAGCGAGCGTATGTGCGAGAAGGCAGCGAACTCAGGCGCCGATCTCGTCTTTCTCGATCTCGAAGACGCCTGTGCGCCGGCCATGAAGGAAGAGGCGAGAGGGATCGCGGTCGGCGCACTGACGGGCTGCGATTGGGGTCGTATCGTCCGGGCCGTCAGGGTGAATGGCCTGGAGACCAAGTGGTGTCACGACGACATCATTGAAGTCGTGACGGGTGCTCGGGAGGCGCTCGACGTGCTCATCATTCCAAAGGCGCGAACGGCCCGCGACGTGTGGTGGGTCGATGTGCTGCTCACGCAGCTTGAAACCAAGCTGAAGCTCTCCAAGCGGATCGGGCTCGAGGTGCTCATTGAAGAGGCAGAAGGCCTCTCCAATGCTGCTGGAATTGCGCAGGCCAGCGATCGGCTGGAGGCGATCATATTCGGGGCCGGTGACCTTTCTGCCTCGTTGCGGGCACGGGTTGACGGCAATTTCGACCCCATCGGCGAGTACCCGGGCGACTTCTGGCACTACGCCCGGGTCCAGGTCCTGTCCGCCGCGAGGGGCGCCGGCATTGATGCCATTGATGCGCCCTTTCCTGCGTATAGGGATCCCGAGGGATACCGGCGTTCGGCCATGCACGCCAGCCTCTTGGGCTTCGACGGGAAATGGGCCATTCACCCTGATCAAGTTGCGATCGCCCACGAAGTGTTTTCCCCGACTGCTCAGGAGATCGCTGATGCGCGCGAATCCATGGAGGCGTATCGCAGCTCAGAAGAGGCGGGCGTGGGGGCAATCGGGCGCGACGGCAAACTGGTCGACGCGGCTCATATGCGCTTGGCCGCCAACGTGCTCTACAAGGCCTCATTGGCAGACGGTGGTGGGTCGGAGCAATGATCACGGTCTGAGCGCTGTGCCCAACGGTGGAGCCCGTTCTCCGCATTGCCCGATTCGGTGATCGAGGACATGGGATCTTTACGGGCCGAGACGCGGTCAATGGCAAGAAAGGTGAAAACGTGAGCATCTGGGGATCAAAGCCGTACCGAGTGGTTCAATGGGCGACCGGGAACATAGGGACACGGTCCTTACGGGGTGCGATTGAGCATCCACACATGGCATTGGTCGGCCTTTATGTGTTTTCCACCGACAAGGTTGGGGCAGACGCCGGTGATCTCTGTGGAACCGGGACCACCGGGATATTGGCCACCATGAACATCGAAGAGATCCTTGATCTCGACGCCGACTGCGTGCTCTACATGCCTCGAGAGTGCAATTTCGATGACGTGTGTCGACTCTTGGAATCGGGATTGAACATAGTGACCACACGGGGCGAATTCCACCATCCCCCGAGCATGGATCCCCAATGGCGCAAGAGAGTCGAGGCAGCATGCCAGAGCGGCGGCACCTCAATTCACAGCACCGGTGTCAGCCCGGGGTTCATCTCCGAAGCCATCCCGTTGGTGCTGACTTCGATACAACGGAGGCTCGACCATCTTTCGATTGAGGAATTTGCCGATCTCTCCCAACGAGACTCGCCAGACCTGTTGTTCGAATTGATGGGATTCGGCAAAGATCCGGCAGAATTCGAGCCGAGTCGATGGAGCCATGGCGCCGAGGGATTTGGTCCATCACTTCGCCTTGTGGCCGAGGCGCTCTCGCTCCCGCTCGACTCAGTGGAGGCAAGTGGGGAAGTTGCCGTGGCCGCACGTACAACTGTGATTGCGGCCGGAACGATTGAGGCCGGCACGGTGGCCGCGCAACGACTGCATGTAGCTGGAGTCCGGTCGGGCACGACACTCTTGAGTTTCTCGGCCATGTGGTACTGCACCACCGACCTCGATCCGCCATGGGATGTTCGCCCGACAGGTTGGCGTCTTTCGGTAGCGGGAGATGCGCCGCTGGAGATTGAGATGCGCCTCGCCGTCACGCTTGAGCAGATGGGTGAGGCGTCGCCGGGTTACACAGCCAACCGAGCCCTCAACGCGGTGCCTTTCGTCTGTATGGCTGATCCAGGCATCCGGACGACTCTCGATTTGCCCCAGATTGTTGCCAACCTAAGCGAGGGGTGATGAGGCCCCTTCCCGAACTGACACCGGCCACCGAGTGGTTCTGGACATCCGGTGTTGACGGACAGCTTCGCATCCAAGGCTGTACGCAATGTGGCACCCTCGTTCATCCTCCCGTGCCGATCTGTCCGGTGTGTCGGAGTCGAGAGTATGAACCGACCATTGTTTCTGGTCGTGGCACGATCATCGGATACACCGTGAATCAACACCAATGGCATCCGGACTTCACACCTCCATATGTCATCGCCGTGGTGGCGCTGGCTGAAGAACCAGGGGTCCGGCTCACTACCAACATCGTCAATTGTGACCCCGAGGAGGTCCACATCGGTCAGCAGGTCGTCGTCAGGTTCACCAACGAAGAGGACATCTGGATACCTCTTTTTGAGCTCACGGGCCAGGAGTCGGAAGCGGACGTTGTTCCAGAACCCCGGCGCCCGGTTGCACGGGCACCCTTGAGTGACGATCGTTTCGAACACCGTTCCGTCCTTTCGGGTGTGGGTCGATCGACGCTCGGCCGGCGGTTGATGGTTGATCCCCTCTCGCTGACCATCGATGCCTGCCTCAAGGCCGTTGCTGATGCTGGTTTGCAACTCGAAGACATCGACGGACTTTCAACCTATCCGGGTTATGCGGGAATGGGTATGAGCGAAGGGGGGATCACGGCTGTTGAGGAGGCGCTCCGGCTCCACCCCACTTGGACCAATGGCGGCGGAGACCTTCCAGGTCCAGGTGGCTCTGTCATCGCCGCCATGCTGGCAGTCGCATCCGGTCTCTGTCGTCATGTCTTGTGCTTCCGCACGGTGTGGGAATCTACGTATGCCACGCTTCGCCTCGGTGGCTCCGGTGGTGGGCGCTCGTCGGGACCATCGGCCTGGCGGATGCCCTTCGGCGCCATGTCGGCTTCCAACTGGATCGCCATGAACGCCAATCAATATCTCCATCGCTATGGCGCCACCCGCGAAATGCTTGGAATGATCGCCCTCAATGGCCGAATGAATGCGTCACGTAACCCGGCGGCCATCTACAGGGACCCAATGACCATGGACGACTACATGTCGGCCCGACCCATTACCTCTCCGTTCGGGTTGTATGACTGTGATATTCCATGTGATGGATCGATCGCCGTCATCGTCTCGGACGCGTCGGTGGTGTCAGACCTTCCTCGAATGGGCATCCGCATTGAAGCGGTCGGAACTCAGATTACCGAGCGAGTCTCGTGGGATCAGGACACGATCACTCACGAGCCTCAAGTGATCGGCCAGTCCGCGCACCTCTGGTCACGAACCAGTCTCCAGCCGTCCGACGTCGACGTCGCCCTGCTCTACGACGGCTTCACGTTCAATGCCATCTCCTGGTTGGAGGCCCTCGGATTCTGCAGGTTCGGTGAGGCCCAGGAGTGGTTGGACGGCGGTCGCCGTATTGCCCTCGACGGAGAGCTCCCGGTGAATCCTCACGGTGGGCAACTCTCCGAGGGACGTACGCACGGCTTCGGCTTTCTTTATGAGGCTGTCATCCAACTTCGTCATGAAGCTGAGGCTCGACAAGTTTCCGATGCCGCGACTGCTGTCGTGACTTCCGGAGGCGGTACACCTTCAGGGGTGCTCCTCCTTCAACGCAACGACGTCTGATGGCGTGATTGTCCCATGGGAGTGCACCCCACCTTTTTGGATCTCGTCCGGACCGGGCCTGCTCCACACCTCCAGTGGGTGATGCATGCGCGGAGCAGAGAACCGTAGCTGACCGAAGTCCCTAGGTGCGTGACGACGCGCTGCGCGGCACGTCGCGGTAGGGGATGTCCTTGTCGAGGGTCCGCTCCCGAGGCATCCCAAGGACGCGCTCGCTGATCACGTTGCGCGCCATTTCGGTCGTGCCACCACCTATGCAGGACACCTGCCGCATGAGGAAGTCTGAGCCGCTGAAGGCCAGCTCCCCATCGTCATCGGTCCATGCCGCACCGGCGCCGCCGGCGATCTCGAATGCGATCGTGCGGATCCGGGTTGCGGCAACGCCCGAGAACAAACGACCAACTGCCGCGGCCTGGTCTGCCATCGTTCCCGTTGCGAGTCCATCGCCGATGCGACGCTGGAGCTCGCGTTCGACGATGTCGAGCATGAGGGTCTCCCCGATGTAGTCGCGGATATGGGGCTCAGAGGCGCGGCCAGCTTCTTGAGCGACAGCGTGCACAAATGTGGCACCCACGCTAGTGCGTCCGGCGCCGGTAGGCATGGTAACCAACGGAGAATTGGTGAGCATGCGCTCGTGAAACATCCAGCGGGTCCCGACAGTCCAACCATCATCAACGCCACCAATGCGGTCAGAGTCTGGCACCCGGACATCAGTGAGAAATTCTTGGCAGAACTCCTTCGAACCATTCAGCATTTCGATGCGGTGAACCTCGAGGCCCGGCTGATGAATGGGGAGTATGAAGACCGAGAGACCGCGGTGTTTGGGGACGTCCCAATTCGTGCGAGTGAGGCAGAGGCCCCAATCGGACCACCAGGCCCCAGTTGTCCATATCTTCGAGCCGTTCAGCACCCATTCATCACCATCGCGGATAGCGCTCATCTGCGCGCCTGCGACGTCAGAGCCCCCGCTGGGCTCGGAGAGGAATTGCATCCAGATTTCCTCACCATTGAGGATGGCCGGTATGTGCCGAAGTTTCTGCTCTTCAGAACCGAAGTCGAGGAGAACTGCTGCGCACGGGGAGAGTGTCGGTGCTTGCAGGCGCGAGGGGTATTCGTAGCCGTCGAATTCCTCATTGAGTGCCCGTTGATGTGCCGGAGTCAGCTCCTGGCCACCGTATTTCCGAGGGAAGCAGATGCCAGCCAACCCGGCATCGAACAGCATCCGCTGGACTTCCCGCTCCCGGGCCACGGCCGTCAACTCTTCGTCGTCGTTCCGAACATTTCGTAGTGGGAATACCAAGGCATCCGAAGAGATCGGCTGGAGATTGTTTCGGATGAAGGAGCGAGCCCTCTGCCTGAAGGTTTCGACATCTTCTTGTTCGACGTTGCTCATGTTGCACTCTCCGTCATGGTGACAAGGTCTGCCAGGCGCTGGCGGTGCTCTTCGGGAGTCCCGTAGAGCCCGCGATTCAAGGTGTGACGGCGAAGGAAGAGGTGGAGATCGTGATCGAAGGTCACTCCAATACCTCCATGGATCTGGACACAGTCCTGAATTAGTTCGGATCCGAAGTCGCCAATGAATGCCTTTGCACTGCTGAGGAGCTCGTCGGCGTCGGGCTCCCCAAGCGCCACGGCCAGAGTGGCGGCATCGCTCACCGCGTGACTCGCTTCCAGCCAGGTCTTCATATCGGCAAATCTATGTTTGAGCTCCTGGTACGACGCCAATGGACGGCCAAACGAATAGCGATCGAAGGCCCATTCGACCGTCATGTCGAAGGCCGCCTGCATGGTCCCGACGGATTCTGCACACAAAATGGCGATGACACGCCGGAGTTGCCTCGTGACCTGCTCACCAGCGCACCCGATTTCACCGATGACGGTGGAGGAGGGAAGCCTGACGTCATCAAAAGTGACCACAGAGAATCGGCGTGTCAGATCAACGCTTTGCATGGTCGCCAAGGTCATGCCGCTGGCACCAGCGGGTACTAGCACCTGTGAGTATCCGGCCCCCGTGCGACCGGACACCAAGAGGTGGCTGGCTCCATGGCCAGACTCGACGGGTCGCTTCACTCCATTGAGGACGACTTCGTCACCGTTCACACGGATGTCCAAGCAGCCGTTGTCGAGTCGATCGTGGGGCCGTGGCTCACTGAAGCACCATGTGGCAATTGACCTACCGGTCAGCAGATCGCCGATCACCCCGTTGCTTTGACTGCCTCCCGCTTCGCTCAACGTCGCCGCGACGACATTGGTGACAGCCAGCGGACCCGGAGCGGCATGTCGGCCGAACTCATGAGCCACCAGGGTGAGGTCGACGAGGCCCTGGCCACTGAGAGAGCCGCCTCCGTGCTCCTCGCCCACCAGGAGTGAGGTCCACCCGAGGTCCGCACCACGACGCCAGTATTCAGCCTCGAAGCCGATTGCGTCGTCCTGCAGGCTGCGAAGGACTTCGGCCGGGACGAATTCACCGAGGAGCTTGGACGTTGTTTCTCGGAAGAGCTCCTGGTCATCGGTCAGCGCTAACAACATGAATTGCCTTCCGTCTCGAAGCACGAGGACCTTGCGGCATTCACGGGCATCAGACGGTCGATACAGCTACAGGCGTGGTCATGTGAACCAATCTTCGCATCAGACCGAATTCAGCCAGCAGGCCAGGCCATCGACTTGATCTCAAGGTACTGGTCGAACCCCGCAATCCCGTTCTGTCGGCCGATTCCGCTGTCCTTGAAGCCTCCAAATGGGAGGTCGGCTCCGTAGGGCATCCCGCCATTCACGCTGACGATCCCCGTGCGGACTCGGCGTGCCACGGCGAGTGAGCGCTCAAGCGAGGCTGAAATGACCGCACCACCGAGCCCGTAATTGCTGTCATTGGCGATCCTCACAGCGTCATCATCGTCTTCGAATGGGATAACGACGAGGACCGGACCAAAAATCTCCTCTCGGGCAATGGCCATTGAGTTGTCCACCTCGGTGAACAATGTGGGCTGGACGTACCAGCCCTTGTCCAACTCCTCCGGGCGCCGCCCACCGAGTGCCAATGTGGCCCCATCGGCCACACCGCGTTCGATGTAGCCCAGTACCCGAGAGCGCTGCTTCTCGGAGATCAGGGGGCCCATGATGACGTCCGGTCGCTGCGGGTCTCCGTAGGGCACGCCCGACATAGTTGCTCGAAGGATCTCAACACCTTCGGCGTAGCGACTTCGGGGGATGAGCATTCGAGTTGGGATGGCGCACCCTTGACCTGCGTGGGAGCACACGGCCAGTCCGGACATCATGGCCGTCGGGAAGTCGGCGTCTTCGAGGACGATCGTCGCAGACTTGCCACCGAGCTCAAGGAACAGGCGTTTGAGTGTGGCGGCACCCTTCTCCATGATCCGCTTTCCCACCACAGTCGAGCCCGTGAAGGAAATGAGATCGACGTGGGGCGACAGCGTGAGCTGCTCGCCCACTTGGTGATCGGACGAAGTGACAATGTTGAGGACGCCAGGGGGAATGTCGGTGTGTTCGGCAACGATGCGACCGATGCAGGTAGCATTCCACGGCGTATCGGGGGCCGGCTTGAGGACAGCCGTGTTACCAGTGGCGAGAGCCTGCGCCACCTTCGTAATCGATACCTCGAAAGGGTAATTCCACGGCACGATGGCCCCGACCACGCCGACTGGCTCTTTGACGACGCGTCGCGAGTCGATACCCCCTCGCATGTTCACGGCGTCGCCCAGGTCGGTCTCCCACGCGTAGTCGTCAATAAGTTTGGCCGGATAGCTGATGGCGTGATCCAGCGGGGCATCAAGTTGCGGCCCGTACGTGAGCATTCGGGGGCAGCCGACTTCGAGAATGAGCTGTTCTCTCAATTCCTCTCTCTCAGTCTGAAGGGCGTCCGTGAGCTGCTCGAGACAACGCTGCCTGAAAGGCCGATTCGTCGACCAGTCCGTGTCATCGAAAGCGCGTCGGGCGGCGGAAATGGCGCGCTCCATATCGTCAGCCGACGCGTTGGCGACATGACCGAGGACCTCTTCTGTCGCCGGGTTCACGTTGGCGAAGGTCTTTCCCTGACTGGCGTCGACGAGCTTCCCGTCGATCAACATCCTCGTTTCAGGGCTCACCTGCGGTACATCAGCCACAATCACTGTTCTCCTCCATGGGCACCGTTGCCCACCGATCGTGCATCTGTTGTTCTCGTGAACGCTTCCCCGCAGGGTCCGGTGGTCGGTGAAGCCCTGCCGTCAACGTCTGCTCGGTGTCAGAGGCATCGCATCATTTCAAACCTGATCTCCCCGGCTCCCTGCGGGGTTGATTATATCGTTCCGCCTACTCCGATGCCCCAAAGCGCTGTAGGGATACTCTTATTGCGAAATAAACAGATCCTAATTACCATTCAATCTCGGGTGTGCATGAAGTCTTGCCACATGAGGGCAGGTTTCTGTTGCCGTGAGGCTTTCTTGACCGCAGTTATGGAAAGAGGTGCAGTACCCAGGTGACGCCGATTGGTCCGATTCCCGTTAGGGGGCGCCTTCGGGTGGTTCGTTCGCTTGAGGAGAAGGGAACTGATTTATGAATATGCAGGGACGGTCCGCCATCGTCACCGGAGGTGCCGGTGGACTCGGTGCAGCAACTGTGAGGAGGCTGGTCGAAAACGGTGTGCGCGTAGCGATCTTTGACCGGGATGCACTTCGCGCCGGCGATCTGGCGAAGGAGCTGGGAGACGCCGCCGCCGCTGTAGGCGGAGACGTGAACAATGACGACGACGTGAGAGCGGCCATCGAGGCGGCGCGGCTTTTCGGCCCACTTTCAATATTGGTCAACGTGGCCGGCGGGGGAGTTGGTGGCGGGCGGACCGTTGGCCGGGGCGGAGTCCCGCACGACAAGGACTCCTTCGTTCTGACCATGGAAATGAATGCGACCGGCACGTTCAACGTCACGCGCCTCGTCGCGGCGGCAATCGGCGAGAACGAGCCCGATGAAAATGGGCAGCGAGGCGTGGTCGTGAACACCGCATCGATCGCCGGGATGGAAGGAAAGAGCGGACAAGTCGCGTACGGAGCGGCCAAGGCGGCAATTCTCGGCATGACGCTGCCAATGGCGCGGGACCTGGCGCCAATGGGAATCCGAGTGTGCGCCATCGCGCCGGGCGTGATCGGTACTCCTCTGATGCTTGGCGCCTTGGAGCACCTCAAGGAGGATCCTGCGGCGGGAGTGGTATTTCCGAAGCGCATGGGTTATCCAGAGGAGTACGCGATCCTGGTGGAGTCGATCATCTCGAATCCATACCTGAACGGGGAGAACATTCGCCTCGACGGTGCCTTGAGGTTCACCGCGAAGTAGTCCGTGGATGTCCTCCAATTTCGGAGGCATCGAAGGCTGGTGACACCAATCATGACGTGGGAATGGTCGCGCTTGCGCCATCGGCACTCCGGATCAGCACCCGAAATCATGGATCGGTGTACCTCATGGGCGTGTGTTCCTTGCCGCCGTGACATGGACCTGGAGAGAAGTCTGAAGGGTGCGACGGAGACCGCATTGACCTCAAGATGTCCCTCCATCTGGGAATAACCCTTTCCGTGACACCTTTGGACCTCCCAAGTGCCGCCGAGAATTCACCCAGGAACAGAATTATCAATGCAGATAGAGGAGAAGTGTGTTCTCATATTACGATCCCCAATATTGGAAGGAAGCCGCGGCATGCGAATCGGCTTGATGATCGGCCCGGAGCGCGGCCGCTACCGGACCAAAGTGGAACGGCTCCAGGCCGACGCCCGCTGGGCGGAAGGTGCTGGACTCGACACGGTTTGGATCCCGCAGATTCCCGACGAATTCGATGCGCTCACCGCCGCAGTCCTCGTCGGTACGGAGACCACTCGGATCGAGATCGGCACTGCCGTGGTGCCGGTCCAGCCACGGCACCCGATTGCGCTGGCCCAGCAGATCCTGTCCGTGCAGGCCGTCTGTGAGGGTCGTCTTTCCGTTGGCCTGGGTGTGTCACACCATTGGGTGATTGACGAAATGCTCGGATTGCCCTACGAGCGTCCGGTCCCGACCATGCGAGCCTACCTCGACGTGCTCGACCAGGCCCTCAGCGGCCCGGGCACCGTCGATGTGGAAAACGAGTATTTCCGGGTGCACAATCCGCTCGACATCACGGACGTCACGCCGACGCCAATACTTATTGCCGCGCTGGGACCACTCATGCTGAAACTGTGCGGCGAGCGGGCCGATGGCACCATTCTCTGGATGGCTGACGAGCGGGCGATCGGTTCGCACGTCGTTCCCAACTTGACCCGTGCCGCGGCGGAGGCTGGCCGGCCGGCGCCGCGAGTCGTTGCTGGCGTGCCGGTCTGCCTCTGCAGCGACGCCGAAATCGACGTCGCCGTAGCCCGCACGAACCGCATTCTTTCCGAGGCCGAAGTGTCTCCGAACTATCAGAAACTGCTGGAGCACGGTGACGCGCGAAGTGTTGGCGACATCCTGATCGCCGGCAGCGAGTCGACCATCGAACGTCGCTTGGGCGGATTCGCCGATGCCGGCGTGACTGATATTTCGGTCCGGGTCGTGCCGATTGGCGAGTCTCGGGAGGACCTCATTGCGTCCTCCAAGCGCACGCGCGAACTCCTGGCCTCGCTGGTCGCTTCATCCTGACCGTTGGTCCTACTCGTCAGCGGTTGGTCGCACAGGCTCGTCACTCGGACATATCGAATGATCCTGGCTCTTCCGGCCGATCACAGCGGCGGCATAGCCATGAGCTGACGGGAACTGAGAAGCTGATTGCCCAGCTCCCCGGTCAAGGCAGAGGCGGTGCCGAAGAGCTGGTCGAGCACGAAGACGCGCCTGACATAGTGGTGGAACGAGTGCTCTGTAGTGAAGCCGATGCCGGCCAACACCTGTTGGCAGTGGCGGGCGGCGGCACGAGCGCCACGCCCAGCGAGCGCCTTGGCCATGCCTGCTGTCACGGGGGACTGATCCACCCACGCGGCCCGCAACATGGATTCGGCGGTTTCGATGCCTACCAGGGTGTCGGCAAGTCGATGCCTGATGGACTGGAATGCGCTGATCGGCTTCCCGAATTGTATACGCGCCAAGGCATGCTGGCGGGCCAGCTCCAGCATGGTCCTCGCCGCACCGACGAGCTCGTGTCCGAGGGCGAGCTGGGAGACGCCAACCGCCGTCGACCAGCCGGTGGGTTCTAGCTCGGTGAGCACGTTGAAGGGAACCCCGTCGCCGACCACCTGGACCAGGCCGAGCCGCGGATCCACCCCGCCCACGTGACGGAGAACGAGGTCGGCCGCCATCACGTCGAGCACCGCGACCATGTCATTGACCGTGGCCGCAATGAGCGTGCGCGGTCGGTCACCCATGCTGACGATTCCCAGCCCGCGAACGCTGAGACTTCCATCCACGATCTTTCCCGGCGTCTCCCATCGGCCGAAGGCCGGCAACACGACATCGCTCTTGTGGTGACCGTCCAAGCCAAGTGCGAAACGGAGCACCTCGCCGATGGCCGAGGAACTTGCACTCGCGGTGCCCTGCACTTCGAAGAGGAGCGAAACTGCCGTCTCTGCATCCAGCGTCAGTGCTTCATGCCATCCGAGGTCGTCGAGGGCCGCATCGAGCGCAGAGCCGGTGTGACCCCGAACGGCGTGAAGAAGGCTGGCCTTGAAGATCTCCCGATCAGCAGCGTCCACTATCGGTCCGAACCAAGGTCGAGTAGTCGGCGGGCGATGATGTTCCTCTGAATCTCCGCGGTCCCGCCATAGATCGTCGCTGCTCGCGAGTAGAGGTACTCCCGGCGCCACCGGTCGCTGGAGGGATCGTCTCCCATGATCACTTCCTCACCCAGACCAGCACCGACGAGGTCGAAGACTGCTTGCTCAGCACTTGCCACCAGCACCTTGTCGATCGACGTCTCGGGACCCAGCTTCTCGCCCGCGGCGACCCGATATTGCGTCGCACGCGAGCGGGCCCGTAAGGCATAAAGGAGTTGCGTCACCTCGCCCAGAGCGACGGAGTCGAGCAGGTGAGCTGGGGCGACGTCGAGGAGGCTTTGCAGTCTGCGGTGCAGGTAGGCGACGCGATGCCAGAGCGCAGTGCTCCGCTCAAACGGGAGGAGGTCCATGGCGACCGACCAGCCCTGGCCCTCCTCTCCCAATGTGCGGTCCAATGGAACGGCAACGTCGTCGAAGAAGACCTCGGAGAACTCTGGAACACCGTGCATGGTCTCGATCGGCCGAACCGTGATACCTGGGCTGCCCATGTCGACGAAGAGTGCGGTGATGCCCGTGTGGGCGGATTCGGATGAGCCGGTACGCGTGAGGAGCACACATCGGTCCGCGTACTGAGCGAGGCTGGTCCAGACCTTTTGTCCCGAGATACGCCACACATCGCCGTCTCTGGTGGCGCGACAGGACAGCGCTGCGAGATTGCTGCCGGTAGCGGGTTCCGAGAACCCCTGGCACCAGGTCTCCTCACCGCTCAGGAGCTTGGGCACCATGCTGGCCGCCAAGTCAAGTGGTGCGTAGTCGATCATGGTTGGTGCCAGCACTTCAGTCATCGAATAGATGCCCGGCTCAACGAGGTCCCGAGATGTCAGCGCCTCGCCCAGGTAGGCGCGCAAGAGGATCGAGCCACCGAGCCCTCCGACGCGCTCTGGCCATCCCCAGCGCATCCATCCGGCTTCGAAAGCGAGCCGCTTGACCTTGGAAAGCTGGGCCATCTGGTCGTCGAGCGTCCCGATGCCGTCATGGTCGGGCGTCAGGACGTGGGTGTTCCTCTCCAGCCAGTCGTCCAGCGAAGCCCGATATTCATCGAGCTCCATCAGCGACCAGTCGGAGCCGGCCGAGTGGGGTCGTGCGGTCGTCCGGCGTCCTGGGCGCCGCTCTTGCGTAGGAACGTCATCGACCGTGTCTGCAACCGCCAACCATCGGTCGTTCGGCAATACGTGTCGGAGTAGTACCCGATACGCATGTCGTGGGTCGTCTGTTCGACGAAGCACAAAGTTTGCTGGCCATGCCCGGTATCCCCGTCAAGCTCGAACGCTGGAGGCCCCACAAGGAAGAGCCCTTTGGGAGCCGCCGCCACGAGCGTGGGGAAATCTTGGAGTGGATAGATGTCCCCGAAGGCGCTATAGGTGCCATCAGAAGTGAACACGTCCATTACGGCTTCAATGTCGCCCTTGGTCATGCCGACGGCATAACGCGCCAGCAGCTGCTGGAGTTCGATGACGTCGTCAACGACGAGCTTCTTCATCACCTCTCCTCTTACTCGTAGACAACATGTATTGAGGGACTCGTCGGTTCGGCCTGGCACGTGAGCACCCAGCCTTCGGCCACCTCTTCGGCAGTGAGCGCATTGTTGACGTGCATCGTGGCTGAGCCCTCTCGAAGAATAGCCATGCAGGTTGCACAGCTCCCCATTTCACATGAGAAGGGCGGCGACATCCCCATTTGGCGGGCCGTCTGCAGGATCGTGGTTCCGGGGTGATGATCGGTGACGTCAGTCTTGCCGTTGAGTTCAATCGTGACTCGTGTGGCGGTGAGAGTCCCGAGCGGCAGGTCAAGGGCCGGGAATGGGTCAGCTGCGGTGAATCGCTCAATGTGTATCCGACCTTTGTCGACGCCGTTGGTGTGCAAAGCCTGCTCGACCACTTCCATGAACGGTCCCGGACCGCAGATATAGAACTGAGTGTCAGAGGACCCGCCGGCGAATGACTGAATGTCGGCCGGCCCGATGAGTCCCAGTTCGACGTCGAGGTGGTGCAACACGGTGAATCGCTCGGTGTGGTCAGCGCACAGGGAATCGAGCTCAGATCGGAAAATTATCGATTCGTGATCACGGTTGGCGTAGAGGAGTCGGACCTGCCGGGAAGTGGTCGCCAACGCCGTCTTCAGGAGCGAGAGTACGGGAGTGATCCCACTGCCGGCACTGAAGGCAACAAGGTCACCCTCATGCGCGCCCAGTTGAAAGAATCCGGCCGGCCGGGTCACTTCGATGAGATCACCCGGGGCAAGATTGTCGTTCATCCAATTGGAGACCACACCGTCCGTCGTCCGCTTCACCGTGACCCGCAATTCGTCGTCTACGGCAGGTGATGACGACATGGAGTAGCAGCGGATATGAGGTTGGCCGTCCAGCCACACCCTGAAGTTGCAGAATTGTCCGGCCTCATAGGCGAAGTCGGAACGCAGGTTTGAGGGCACGTCGAGCACGAACGAACTGGCGTCGGCGGTCTCCCGAACGATGCGCCTCACTCGTACCTGGTGAAACCCGTGGTCATGCACGACATCGGTCGCGTCCGTGGCAGGTTCCAAGAGTGGCATATTGACAAATGATAACGAAGTTCTCCTAGAATGGCAATGTACTTTGGATTGGTCGCCCAACAGTGGAAGAGTGTCAGGAAACCGAAGGAGGCCCTGTGGGGGAGTTGAGAACGAGCGTGGAGGACCGCTGGGGCCTTCGGACCGTGCCACGCGACCTGGCCGCGCACTACGCCGCCCAAGGCTGGTGGACTGACGGCACGCTCGGGACGATGGTGGCGGATGGCCTGGCCAGGATGGCCAACCTCGACTTCCGCGTGCACTCGAAAGTGCGACCGTGGGCCGGCACATTCGCCGACGTCGACCGAGCGGCGCGGGCCCTGGCCGGGTCCCTTCAATCAAGAGGCGTCGGCCCGGGTGACATCGTCGTGATCCAGTTACCCAATTGGCTCGAAGCAGGCGTCACCTTCTGGGCCGCCGCGTATCTGGGTGCAATCGTCGTTCCAATAGTGCACTCGTATGGTGCCAAGGAAGTTGACTACATCATCCGCGTGACGTCACCCGATGTGGTGGTGACGGCCGATCGATTCGGGCATAGCGACTACCTGGCTACCTACTCCGAGTTGCTGGCACGCCACCCGGTGCCCTTGTGGCTGGTGGTCGGCGAGACGGCGGCCCACGACCTGCCGTTGGCCGCGACGTCATTTGAGACCATGCTGGCCGCCGAACCCATCTCCGGTCCCCTTGCGGCTGATCCCGACTCACCGACAATTGTCGGCTTCACCTCGGGGACGACCCGCGACCCGAAGGGAGTCGTGCACTCACACCGCACGATCGGGTGTGAGACACGCCAACTCGACTACCTCTTCCCCAAGGGTGGCCCGCCGCAGATCACCGGGGCACCGGTGGGTCACTTTATCGGGATGCTCAATGCGTTCCTCATGCCCCTGCTCAGGGAGCGCCCCGTCCACCTGCTCGACGTCTGGGACCCGGGTGAGGTCCTTCGCATGATGCGGGACGAAGGTCTCGGCGTGGGTGGCGGGGCCACGTACTTCCTGACAAGTTTGCTGGACCATCGCGACTTCACTCCTGACCACTTGGCCATGATGCCTTTCGCGGGCCTTGGCGGTTCGGCCGTCCCAGTGGCGGTGACCCGGCGGGCGACGGACTTGGGGATAAAGGTGTTCCGCTCGTACGGCAGCACCGAGCACCCTTCAATCACCGGGAGCTTGCTCGACGACTCCGAAGTGAAGCGCCTGACGACCGACGGTTGCCCACTTCCGGGGGTAGAGCTCAGACTCGACGGCCATGGCGAAATCATCACCAGAGGGCCCGATTGCTGTCTCGGTTACACCGACAAGGCATTGACCGCCGGTGCCTTCGACGAGTCCGGTTGGTACCACACCGGAGACGTCGGCGTGCTCGACGACGATGGCTACCTCACGATCACAGACCGCATTTCCGACATCATCATCCGCGGCGGCGAGAACATCAGCGCCCAGGAAGTCGAAGAGCTCTTGCTGGGCATGGATGCCGTCGTCGAGGTCGCGGTCGTCGCCGAGCCCGATGCCCGCCTCGGCGAGCATGCGGCCGCAGTCCTCAGCGTGCGGGAGGGAATGGCGGCACCCACGCTCGAATCCGTGCGCCAACATCTGGCCGCTGCCGGCCTCGCTCGTCAGAAGTGGCCTGAATCGATCCATGAGGTCCGCGATTTCCCGAGGACCCCGTCGGGCAAGATCCAGAAATTCCGGCTCCGGGAAGGACTCAGCCGCACCGAGACGGAGCCTGCTAGAAAGTGAAATGTGGTTCTGCTAGAACAAAAACGTAACTCTATGTATTGCGTAACGTGAGGGGACACCCATGCCAGTGATCACCACAGAAAAGCTCAATGAAAACGTGGGCGCGCAGGTCGTAGGGGTCGAGCTTGATCAGCTTCTGAATGACTCCTCGCTCCCGGCCTGGACTCTTGAGGTGCTCGAGGCCCACGGAGCCCTGGTGTTCCGTGACCTTCACATCGATGATGCCGTCCAGATCGCTTTCTCCAAGTTGCTCGGCCAGGTCGAGGTCTTTGGCAAGGGTGTGCATCCCGAAATTTTCCGAGTCACGCTGGATCCCGCGAAGAACCCAATGGCGTCTTATTTGCGCGGCACATTCGACTGGCACATTGATGGATGTACCGATGACATCCCCATCATGGCGACCGTCCTCAGCGCCCACGCGGTTGCCGTGTCAGGCGGTGAGACCGAATTCGCCAGCACCTACGCGGCCTACGACGGACTGACCGACGAAGAGAAGGAACTGTGCCTGACCCTTCGAGTTGTCCACACATTTGAGGCCGCGCAACGACTGGTGAACAACGACCCGTCACCGCGAGAGTTGGAAGTGTGGCGGACACGCCCCGCCAAGGAGCACCCGTTGGTGTGGTCCCATGCATCAGGACGGCGTTCCCTCGTGCTGGGAGCAACGGCGTCGCATGTGGTCGGTATGGAGCCTGAGGCCGGCCGAACGCTCCTGAACGGACTGCTGGCGCGATCGACCACAGCTGACCGCATCTACCGACACGAATGGGCCGTGGGTGACATGGTGATTTGGGACAATCGGGGAGTGTTGCACCGTGCCTGCCCTTACGACCCGAGTTCACCCCGCGACATGCACCGCACGACACTGCACGGCGACGAGCCGATTCAATGACGGACACCCGTGTCGCTATCGTGACCGGGGGAGGTTCAGGGATCGGACTCGCCATCGCCGAGCGTCTGGCCTCTGATGGGAATGACGTCGCGGTATTCGATCTCGACGGCGCCACTGCCAAGGCGGCGGCCGACAAGATCGTGGCGTCGGGACGTTCCGCTCTCGGCTTGACCGTTGACGTCACGGATCGGGCCCGTATCGATGCCGCCGTGGTCGAGGTTCGAGAGCAACTCGGTCGGCCCACGATCCTGGTGAACAGCGCCGGCCTGGATGGTTTCGACCCCTTCCTGAAGATCACCGCCGAGAAGTGGAATCGAATCATCGCGGTGAACCTCACGGGCACCTTCGACTGCTGCCAGGCTGTCGTGCCGGACATGATCGCGGAGCAGTGGGGTCGAATCGTGAACATCTCGTCCTCGAGCGCGCAGAGCGGCCAACCCATCATGACGCATTATGTGGCGTCCAAGGCCGGAGTGATCGGCTTCACGAAGGCCCTGGCCTTGGAACTCGGACCCAAGGGCATCACGGTCAATACGATCCCGCCCGGGTTCATCGACACCCCCATGTTGCGCGGCTCCGAAAAGAAGGGCCTATTGGGCGAAGGAGTAGAGCATCATGCCTCCCTCACCCCGGTGCGTCGGGTGGGTCGTCCCGAGGACATTGCAGCCGCCTGCTCCTTCTTGGTGCGCGACGAGGCTAGCTACATCACAGGGCAGGTCATCGGCGTCAACGGTGGGAGAAATACGTGACGCCACGGATCTCGCCTCTTCCGCCGAAAGAGTGGCCGGAGGAGATGAGGGCGGCGCTGGCCGCGTTGCGACCAGCCAATTCTCGCCATCCGTTTCCCGAGCAGAAGGATCGTCCGAAGGCCCTCAATGCATTGGGCACGCTGGCCCGCCACCCACTGCTCACGCAGGCGTTTCACACGTTCAACGGCTACATCCTCTTCGCGTCGACCCTGTCACCCCGCCAGCGAGAGATGTTGGTGCTTCGCGTGGCCACCGTCCGGCAGTCGCCCTATGAGTGGGAGCAGCATGCCGTTCTTGCCGGTGACGTCGGACTCGGTCCCGAGGAGATTGAACGGATCGCCGTGGGTCCCGATGCGCCCGGTTGGTCCCCACTGGAGAGGGCGATGTTGAGCGCAGTGGACGAACTCGTCCAAGACGGCATGGTGGCGGAATCGACGTGGCAGGTCCTGGCGGGCGACCTTGAAGAACGCCAGCTCATGGACCTGGTTTTCACCGTCGGCGCCTACGAGATTCTCGCCATGGCCTTCAAGTCTTTCGGGATCGAACTCGACGATGACCTGAAACGGAAATGAGCTTCTGTATTTGGCAGATTGATGCTATGACTTATGTGTCCCAACCCCATTTGGAGGATCGACGTGCCACATTTCGCCAAGCCAGCTGAAGGCAGCTGGACCGAGCAATACCCTGAGCTCGGGACCGGGCCGGTGTCCTATGAGGACTCCATCTCGCCGGAGCACTACGAACTCGAACGCAAGGCCATCTTTTCCCGGACCTGGCTCAACGTGGGTCGAGTGGAGCAATTGCCCCGAGCGGGGAGCTACTTCACCAAGGAGATCGCAGCCGCAGGGACGTCGATCATCGTCGTCAAGGGCACGGACGGCGAGGTGCGGGCCTTTCACAACATCTGCCGGCACCGCGGCAACAAGTTGGTTTGGAATGACTTCCCCGGCGAGGAGACCAGCGGCACGTGCCGTCAGTTCACCTGCAAGTACCACGGGTGGCGCTATGGAACCGATGGCGAGCTGACATTTGTCCAGCAGGAGTCGGAGTTCTTCAACCTCGACAAGGGTGACTACGGGCTGGCTTCGGTCAAGCTCCAGACGTGGCAGGGGTTCATCTTCGTGAACCTCAATCCCGAGAACACCACGTCACTGGACGAATACCTCGGAGAATTCGGTGCGGAGCTGGCAGGCTACCCCTTCGACAAAATGACGGAGGTCTACAAGTACCGGGCCAACGTCGGCAGCAACTGGAAGCTATTCATCGACGCGTTCGCGGAGTTTTACCACGCGCCGATCCTCCACGCGAAGCAAGCGACGGCCGACGAATCGCGCAAACTCTCCGAGGTCGGGTTCGAAGCACTGGCCTACAAGATCAATGGGCCCCACAGCATGGTCTCGTCCTGGGGAGGCATGTCACCACCGAAGGACCTCGACATGGTCAAGCCGATTGAGCGGATCCTGCGCAGTGGGCTGTTTGGGCCATGGGACCACCCTGACATCGAGGGCCTCGACAACCTGCCGCCTGCGCTGAACCCGGCGCAGCACAAGGCCTGGGGTATCGACTCGTTCGTGTTCTTCCCCAACTTCATGCTCCTGGTGTGGGAACCGGGGTGGTACCTCACGTACCACTACTGGCCGACTTCGTACAACACGCACATCTTCGAGGGAACGCTCTACTTCGTGCCGGCGAAGAATGCCGAGGAGCGACTGCGCCAAGAGTTGGCCGCTGTCACGTTCAAGGAGTACGCACTCCAGGACGGCAATACGCTCGAAGCGACGCAGACGATGCTCGAGTCACGGGCCGTCACCCTTTTTCCCTTGAACGACCAGGAGATCCTGCTCCGGCACCTGCACACGACGGCCCGTGAGCACGTGGCCGACTATGAAAAGAGCGCGGCGACACCAGTCAAGATTTCGGCCGCGTCCTGAGTAAGGAGACCACTGCCATGCCTACCCTGCCCACCGAATTTGGAGAGCTGGAGCTATTCGCCGACTGGTCACTCGAGACCGAGGCCGAGCGGTACGCCAAGCGCCTTTCCAGCACGATGGACGAACTGCAGTCGTTCTACGACACTGCATTCCCCCGACTTGAGGAGGCCATCGAGTACCTCAACAAGTTCGACCTGAACGCACTTCCCCCAGATGCCACGCGGTTGCTCTGGCTCCTCTATTCCCTCGTGAACGCCTCGTTCCCGGTGGAGGTGTGGCGTCAGCCCAGGGTCCCGGACAGTGGTGCGGCCAGCATGGACATGTTGATTGAGCCGGCAGTCTGAGCACGGTCTCGTCGCGTTCGTGGTCGAGGACGCGATGCCGTTGGCCGGTGTGCGGCCGGACCGGACAAGAATGCAATTCTTGTCGACTGAGCCATAGGCCAGCACATCGAGAGATCCGCATTGCCCCTGGTCGTCGGGTAAGCTTTCCCTGGTGACAGAGAGCCAATTGGCAAGTGATGCTTCCGAGTCCGACGGGCACAGTTGGCGGGAGCAGGCGGTGACGCGATCGCTCGATTCGGCCCGGACCCGGGCCGAAGTGCGGGTGCAGCGGTTCTTGGACGCCGCCACCGAGCTCTTCAATTCCAACTCCGGCAAGGAGTTCACGGTCCAAGAGGTCGTTGAGCGATCTGGCCAGTCCCTGCACAGCTTCTATCAGTACTTCGGGGGGAAACACGAGCTGCTCCTAGCGCTGTTTGAAGAGTCGGTGCAGTCCGCAGCGGAGCGTCTCGGAGAACGCCTGGCCGATGAAGACGACCCGCTGGAGCGCCTGCACTCCTTCGTCGTTGAGTACTACCGAATCTGCCGGCCGCCCTACATGCTCGAAGCCAGTGCGAACGGGCGGGCGCCCTTCATGGCCGAATTCGCGCAACAACTACTCACGGCCCATCCCAAAGAGGCGGCCCGGGTCTTCGCTCCCGTTGTGTCGCTGTTCGAGGATGTCCTTCAGGGCGCGGCAGCGGCAGGAGCCGTCAGATCTGGCCTTGGTGAGGGCCCGATTGTCGGCATAGTGCTCGAGGCGATCATGTTCAACACGTTCTCTTCGACCATTGGCGGTTTGTCGGCACGACCCCATGCCGGTGATTCGGCGGAATACCTATGGGATCTCATTGTCCACGGCATCGGGACCGGTTCCGAGTCCTGACCTCCCGATAGCAGCGACCGCGAGCGGCTCAGGCGGCGGACCCCTCGTGGCGGTAGACCTGACCGCCCTTCATGACAAATTGGACCTGCTCGGTCACCCCGATATCAGCCAGGGGATCTCCTGGCACGGCAATGATGTCGGCGAACAGTCCGGCCTCCAGGCGACCTCGGTCGTCGACGTCGATCAGCTCAGCCGCAACCAGCGTTGCCGCTCGGATCGCCTGGAGCGGGGTCATTCCCCGGTCGACCAGAGCAATCAGCTCCTTGGCATTCTTCCCGTGGGGGATGGCCGGCGCATCGGTCCCGCAGGCGATGCGAGCTCCACGAGCAATGGCTTTGCTGACGGTTTCCTTGGCCCGTGGGAAGACTTCGGCCGCCTTGGCCTGCAACTCAGGTGCCGCGTGTGAGACATCCATGCCGTCGGCCAGGTAGGTGGTGGGCACCAAGAACCGCTTGAGTTCGATGAAGCGGTCAAGCGTTTCGTCGGTCATCAGCGAGCCGTGTTCGATGCAGTCAATGCCTGCCTCGAGAGCAGCACGGATGCCCTGATCCCCGTGAGCGTGTGCGGCGACCCTGAGCCCGGCGCGGTGAGCCTCGTCGACGATCGCTCTCAACTCTTCGTCGGAGTATTGCTGGCATCCGGCCGGGCCGGTGTGGGACATCACGCCTCCCGATGCGCACACCTTAATCACTTGCGCACCATGCTTTATCTGGTAGCGGACGGCCTTGCGAACCTCACTGATGCCGTTGGCGATGCCCTCTTCAATCGTGAGGGGCATGATGTGCGGTGCAAACGCCTGGAACATCGTCGGATCAAGGTGCCCACCGGTCGGTGTGATGGCATGGCCGGCGGGGACGATGCGAGGTCCATCGATCCATCCGAAGTCGATGGCCTTCTTGAGGGCCACGTCGAGCAAGAGCCCTCCGGTCTGAATGAAGAGCCCCAGGTTCCGCACCGTCGTGAAACCGGCTTGCAGGGTGCGCCGGGCGTTGGCCACGGCTCGCAACGTGCGGACGGCGGGGTCGTCCTGAACGGCGTTGAGGGCGCTGCGATGGTCGGGCCCGCCGAGAAGGAGGTTGACCTCCATGTCCATAAGACCCGGGAGGAGGGTCAACGCACCAAGATCGATGTTCTCGGCGCCGTCCGGCACTGTGGTCGGGGCAACTTCGATGATGCGGTCACCTTCAATCAGGAGGCTGCCTGGGGTGACGAATTCGCCACTCACGACATCGAGCATCCGGGCACTCCGCAGGCGGTAGAGCTTCGGCGTATGAGGACGGGCCATGGTGCGCTCCTTCGACTCGGGATGAAACGGGATTGTCCAAAAACAGTATGTCGTTGCGATAATTGAAGAACCCCAATATCGTAGCAAGCCGGCGATTGCCGTCGCCGGGGAATTGGTGAGGTCGAATGGAAGACGAGCTGGGTACACCGATGCTGCGCCTGGAGCGAGAGGGGTCGATCGCCTGGTGTGTAATTGATCGCCCAGCCGCAAGAAACGCGCTGACGCCCGCCATGTATTTCGGCCTGAAACGCGCCGTCCACCTGACGAATCATGACCCCGATCTGGCAGCACTGATCATTACGGGGGTGGGGGATGTGTTTGCCCCGGGCGGGGATCTCGGAGGGCGCTCGGAACCGGGGGAGCAACTCCCGCCCCACATTGGCAACGACGTCCTCCCGTTCTTGACCATTCGGGACAGCCGGGCTCCGGTGATCGCGGCGGTGAACGGAATCTGCCAGGCGGGAGGCCTCCTCATTGCCATGATGGCCGACATCGCCGTGGCCAGCGACCGTGCCACATTCCGGGTGCCCGAACTCCTGCGCGGCATCCCGGATGCGACCTACGCCGCCGCGCTGCCCGCCCACGTCGGAGTGGCCGTGGCACGTGACCTGTTGTTGTCCGCCCGGCCGTTCGACGCGGCCGAGGCTCAGCGGCTCGGAGTGATCTCCCGTGTCGTGCCCCACGATCAGCTGCGGGAGGCCGCCACGGAAGCCGCCCATCAGATCCTCCAGACGGCGCCCGAGGCGCGGGCCCACGTCAAACGCATGCTCAACGAACGGTACGGCTTGATCGATTACCAGACCATGTTCGGCTCCTTGGCCCATTCCGACGAACCTCGCGAGGGGATGAGGGCATTCATGGAGAAACGACTGCCGAATTGGGTGCCGCCGGGCCTGGATTCGTGAGGGGGAGAGGCTCCGCGTACCAACTCATCCAATGCTCACGTGAGGGTGCGCGGCCGGGACTCCAACACGCCCGGTGGACCTCGCCGCATTTGAGAATGCCACTCTGGCAGAGTTAGAATCGCCGTTGTCGATGCCATTTGGTCGGCCCGTGCGGGTGTGGGCCAATTGGTTGGACGCGAGTGGGGGCCCCAACGATGGCGTCCCCTGCCCTACGGAGATCGTCGGAGGATTGATGTGACCGCTGTACTGCAAGGCGTCAGAGTGCTTGAAGTGGCCGAGCACACGTTTGTTCCCGCAGCTTCTGCACTGTTGTCCGATTGGGGTGCCGAGGTCATCAAGATCGAGCATGTGGAGCGGGGCGACGCCATGCGAGGCCTCATGTCCACGGGCGTGGGGATCGTGCCCACCGATGTGCATGTGCTGCTGGAGCACTCCAACCGGGGCAAGCAAAGCTTGGGTCTCGACCTGACGTCGGCGGATGGCCTCGAAGTCCTCCACAAGCTCGTGGCCTCATCGGACGTCTTCATCACCAACAAGCTCCCTAGTGTCCGCAACAAGCTGACGATCGGCGTCGACGAGATCCGAGCCCACAATCCCCGGATTATCTACGTCCGCGGGACCGGGCAGGGCGAGCGTGGTCCGGACGCCGATAAGGGATCGTACGATTCGCTGGCGTTTTGGGCTCGGTCCGGCGTCGCGGTGGGGGCCAAGCGCCCCGAGTACGACCTCATGCCCGTGCCCCCGGCTCCCGGATTCGGGGATTCGATCGGAGCGATGACCATTGCCGGCGGGATCATGGGAGCCCTCTACCACCGCGAGCGGACCGGCGAAGCCACCATCGTCGATGTCTCGCTGCTCGGGGTGGGATTGTGGGCCATGGGCCAGGCCGTGGCGTTGTCGCTCGCGTTGGGCGTGCCCTGGACCGCACCAGGGGCGGATCGGCCGAGCACCAACCCACTGACACGGAACTACACCACCAAGGATGGACGCGTCCTCGCCTTCACCTGCCTCCAGGCCGCGAGGTACTGGCCGAACCTGTGTGAAGTGGTGGGCCGTGCGGATCTGGTCCAGGACCCCCGTTTCGGGGACCACGCGTCGCTCATGGCCAACAGCGGTGCCGCCATCGCCGAAATGGACGAAGTGTTTGCCTCGGCCACGCTCGACGAGTGGCGGGACCGCCTCGCTCCGTTCACCGGGCAATGGGCCGTCGTGCAGGACACCCTCGAAGCGGCGTCCGACCCCCAGACCGTGGCCAACGGCTACCTTCAGGAGTGCCACACGGCGGACGGGAAACCGTTTCATCTGGTAGCGGCTCCCGTCCAGTACGACGAGGCACCGTCGGTGCCGAAGCGCGCCCCCGAGTTCAACGAGCACGGCGATATCATCCTGGCCGATCTGGGACTCGACCCTGAGGCCATCCTCGACCTCAAAATCCGCGGCGTTGTCGCCTGACGGCGCCTCCATAACAACAGGAGAACATGACATGGGAAGTTTCGATGCGTTCCGTTATGACGGGAAGCGAGTCCTCGTGGTGGGTGGCGCCACCGGTATGGGTGCGGCGGCGGCCGAGTTGGCGCTGGACGCCGGAGCCGAGGTCGTGGTGATGGACTTCGCGGAGGTGACACTGGCCGGTGCCAAGGCCATCCATGTCAATCTGGCCGAAAAGGAATCGATCGACGCTGCCGTGGGGGAGTGTGGGGGTCCGGTGGACGTCCTGATGTCGTGCGCCGGCGTGGCGGATGGGACGCCGGGCATCGAGAGGATCAACTTCGTCGGGCACCGGCACCTGATCGGGCGCCTCATGGACGGCGGCATGCTCGGACGCGGCTCAGCCATCGGGTTCATCTCGTCGGCGGCCGGCCTCGGGTGGGAAGCCAACATGGAGTGGATCGAAGAGGTCCTGGCCACCCCGGACTTCGACAGCGCCGTGCGGTGGTTCGAGGAGAACGGCCGGGCGGACTACATGTCCACCAAGCAGATCATTTGCGCCTACATCGCCAGCCAGGCCTTCCCGCTCCTAAAACTTGGGATCCGCATCAACGCCATCTGCCCAGGCCCGACGGAGACCCCACTTGCCCTGGCCAACAAGGACATGTGGCTGGGGTTCGGCTCCGACTACCGTGCCGAAATCGGGACTGAGCCTTCCACGCCACTTGAGCAGGCGTACCCGCTCCTGTTCCTCTGCAGCGATGCGGCGGCAGCGATCGCCGGCATCACCTTGGTGACCGATGTCGGCTACATGAGTGCGGGCGTCACCGGCTCATTCCCCGGGGCGACGGCCATCGCCAATATGCTGCTCTTTCGTTAGGCGGGTCGTCGGGGCACGACCGCCACGGTCGGAATGCTGGCGCTGGCGCCGCACCGCAGCACGGTGTCGACGACTTGCACCAGTTCTTCGACCTCCATGAGCGATCCGCTCAGGTAGTTTCCCGCTTGCCAGAGCGGATGGAAATCCATGAGGACATCCATATCCCATTTGGACGGGAATTCCGTCATGGACGCTCCTTCGCCGCCGGCGCAATCGCCCACGATGACCCGGGTGAAGCCGACGGTCGGATGTTCGATTTGGTAGGCCTCAATAAGGGTGTTCAGGGCGGCTTTGCTGGTGGCGTAGGCACCAAGGCCAGGCCACGGGGGAGTGAGCGAGCCGGCCACCGAGGAGAGATACGCCGCCACGCCACCAGAGTCGGTGAGATGCGCAATGGCGGCGTTGGTGACGAGCGCAGCACCGATCACGTTGGTGTCAAACGTGTCGCGCCAAGCCTCTGCACCAGTGTCGATCAGCCGCCCGAGGGGGCCAACTCCGGGCGTGTAGACGAGGGCGTCAATCCCACCCAATCCCTTCGCCGCCTCGTCGATCGCCGCGTGGCATGACGTGGCATCGGTGACGTCACATTCGATGGCGAGCGCGCCCGGGCCTGCTTCTTTGGCTGCGTCCACCAGGCGATCGAGTCGCCTGGCCAGCAAGGCCACGCTGGCCCCGCGCTGGCCCAGGCCAATCGCGATGCAGCGGCCCAGACCGCTGGAGGCGCCGACAACGACCGTTCTCATGGATTGGTTCTCCTGGTGCGATTGCATCGGGCGCTCAGCTCAGGGAGTGACAACCGGCAGGCGGTCCCAGCCCCGCACGGTCGACGTCCGCGCTTGGACCGCGTTTTCCCAATCGACCTCCCAGGTGGGGAATCGCTGCAGGACCTCGTCGAGGGCCACACGGCCCTCCAGCCTGGCCAAGGCCGCCCCGAGGCAGAAATGGATGCCGTAGCCGAAAGCCAGGTGATGGTCGATTTTGCGATGAATGTCGAACTGGTCAGCGTTTTCGAAGTGTCGCTCATCGCGGTTCCCCGACGCGGTGAGCACGAGCATCACACTCCCGGCCGGAACTGCCTGGCCGTAGTGCTCGACGTCCCTGGTGACAAAGCGGGCTTGGACGGGTGAGGGTGACTCAAATCGAAGCAATTCCTCAATTGCCTGCGGCAGGAGCTCGCGTTGCTCAAGTATTTGTCGGCGCTGGTCGGGATGGTCGGCCAGCACCTTGCCCGTCCATCCGATCAATCGCGTCGTGGTCTCATTCCCGGCGCCCGCCAGGAGATTGACGTAGCTCAGCAATTCTTGACGCGACAGGCGCCGTAGGGCACCGGTCTCATCCTCGAATTCGGCCTGGAGGAGATTCGTCATGAGATCGTCGGAGGGGTGCGTCGCCCGCCACTCGATGTATTCCGCGAACCCGTCTGCCGGTTGAATTCCATCGCCGAATTTGGCGTCGAAATCAGGCATGCTGTCCTCGGTGAGGCGAAGGCCCTCGTCAATACGGTTGCGGATGGCTTCCTGGTCGGACTCGGGGATTCCGAGCAACATGCCGATGGTGCGCATTGGCATCTGCGCGCCGAGGTCACCAATGAAGTCGAACCCACCGGTTCCCACCAGGGGATCGAGCGTGCGGGCACAGAAACCTCGAATCTTCGGCTCGAGATCACTGATGGCTCTCGGAGTGAAGACACGCGACAAGAGACGGCGATGTATGTGGTGGGTTGGAGGATCCTCGAAGATGATCGAGCCGGGAGGAATTTCCACATTGCTTCTGATCAACTCAAGGACCGTGCCCTTGCTGGAGATGTAGGTCTCCCAGTCCATTGAGCACCGAGCGACGTCCTCGAACCGGCTTACGGCATAGAAGTCGTATTTCTCGTTGTAGTAGAGAGGCCGCTCGTCTCGTAGCCGCTTCCAGACCGGGTAGGGATCGGTGTCGATCTCGAAGTCGTATGGGTCGTAATAGATGTCGGATTCCATCGTGGTCATCTTCGGCCCCCGTCTGTGACGTCTAGGTCGTGCTGCTGCCGGATCACAACTTCACTGTGCGGTTCGGTGGGGCGCTCGGCCAACCGGCCCGGGGGAATGGAGCAGCTGCCCGTGCTCGGTGCCCGATCCATGTCCCTCGTTGCCCGTCCTTTGCTCTTCCCATCCTCGCCGCTCATTGGCGATCATAACGATCATTGCACAAAATAAAGAAGCACGTTCTCTCTAAATTCTGGTGGTGAGAGGCGACGAAACCAGACGAGGTGTGGCGAGGGTTCCCGTCCTGCCCCATCCACTCCCGATGACACGGCACCCAGGATGAAGGGACTGCATCCCCTCTGGCTGGTGCTGGCCGGCCGTCGCCGCCAACGTGACGAACACCGTCTCATTGGTGGTCAGCAGCATCGGCTCCATCTCATGTTCGCGTCTCGAATTGCTCGGAAGGCGAGAGCGGGCGCGGCACCTGGCGGGCTCGCACCTTGCCACCGCGTCCCGCCAATTCGCCCTCACCGTTCCGTGGTTGATCGGGCCGGCCTCGCTGGCCATTGTCCTCCGCCCTCAAGCACCTCCTCTCCGCCCTGGCCAACGGCGTGGCCGCCCTGGCCTTCGCCTTCTCTGGCTCCGTGCGGTGGAGTGCCGCGCTGCCCTCTGCGCCTACTGATCGCCTGTGCCGGCATAGGCCGGGCGGTGCACCTCCACATCGACGCCCACCACTGAACGTGTATGCCGTGCACTGGCGCAATCCGTCCAGAAACAGTATTCTTACTGCTACGGAATCCCATTCTCCCCTCAAGGTACCAAGGAGAAAGCCATGACCACAGCAGCGCTCAGCATCCCGATGTTTGATGCCGACAACCACCTCTACGAGACCGAGGACGCGTTGACGAAGTACCTACCCGACCACTACCGCGGTGCGATCGACTACATCGAAGTCCGCGGCCGGAAAAAGATCGTCATCCGGGGCAAGATCAGCGATTTTATTCCGAACCCCACATTCGAAGTGGTGGCGCGTCCCGGGGCGCAGGAGGACTATTTCCGTATCGGCAACCCTGAAGGTAAGAACAGAAGGGAGATCTTCGGCGAGCCGATGAAGTCCATCCCCGCCTTCCGCGGGCCCGCCGCCCGCTTGGAACTCATGAACGAGCAGGGGATCGATCGGGCTCTCATGTTTCCCACTCTGGCCAGCCTGGTCGAGGAGCGCATGCGGGACGACCCTGAGCTCACGCATGCGGCGATCCACGCCCTGAACCAATGGCTGCATGAGACCTGGACCTTCAATTATGAGGGCCGGATCTTCGCTACCCCGGTGATCACGCTGCCCATTGTCGAGCGTGCTATTGAGGAGCTTGATTGGGTGCTGGAGCGGGGCGCCAAAGTGGTGCTCATCCGTCCGGCCCCCGTGTCGGGCTTCCGGGGACCTCGCTCGTTCGGCCTCCCGGAGTTCGACCCCTTCTGGAAGAAGGTCGTTGAGAACGACGTGCTGGTCGCCATGCATTCGTCGGACAGTGGGTACGAGCGCTACACCAATGATTGGATGGGCAACGACAGCGAGATGCTGCCCTTCCAGCCGCAGGCGTTCCGGATGCTGTCGGGCTGGCGACCCATTGAGGATTCCGTGTCGGCTCTGGTGTGCCACGGTGCGCTGTCTCGCTTCCCCGAGCTCAAGGTGGCGGTGATTGAGAACGGCAGCAGCTGGGTCGAGCCACTACTGAAGAACATGGCCGACGTCTACAAGAAGATGCCCCAGGAATTCCTGGAGAACCCGGTTGAAGTGATCAAGCGCAACATCTACATCAGCCCGTTCTGGGAGGAGGACCTCGGTGAACTGGCCGAGCTGATCGGTGTGGACCACGTCCTGTTCGGCTCGGACTACCCCCACCCGGAGGGCTTGGCCGACCCGGCGAGCTACATCGACGAGCTCAAGGGGCTCAACCCCGAGGACGTACGAAAGATCATGGGTGGAAACCTGGCCAGACTTATGAACGTCGACGACGCAGTCGTTCGATGACCCCGCGGGTCGCCGCGTGGAGGAGCATCCCCGAGATGTCCGCCGCCGCGGCCGACCGATTCGCCAACCACCTCGCCCTTGAGGACGGGACGACCCGGCTCAACTACGCGGAACTCTTCCAGCAGGCCCGCACCTTCGGCGCCGCGCTCGGCTCAGTCGGAGTGGAACCGGGAGACCGGGTGGGCATATGGGCGTTCAACAGCGCCCAGTGGGTGATCGCCCTTCTCGGCATATCGATGTCGGGTGCGGTCCTCGTCCCGATCAACACGCGCTTCAAAGGCAGGGAAGCGGCCGATCTTCTCTGGCGAACTCGCGCCAAGGCACTGGTCACCATGACTGATTTCCTCGGGACTGACTACGTGGCCATGCTTGGAGGCACGGACGTCCCGCTCCCGGACCTCAACACGATCATTGTGGCCAGCGGGGATGTGCCGCCCCAGGCAGATTCGTGGGACCGGTTCCTCGGTCGGGCCACCGATGCCGAACGGGTCGCGGTCGAGCGCCGGTGGATGCACCTTGGCCCGGATGATCTATCCGACATTTTGTTCACCTCGGGCACCACCGGGCAGCCCAAGGGCGTCCTCATGACCCATGGCCGGACCTTGTGCGTGGCCACCGACTGGGTGGAGATGACGGGACTCTGCGCCGAGGATCGCTACCTGATGGTGAATCCGTACTTCCACATGTTCGGCTTGAAGGCGGGGATACTGGCCTGCCTGGCCAGCGGGGCCACCATGCTTCCCGAAGCGGTGTTCGATATCGATCGGATACTGGCTCGCGTGGGTACTGACGAAGTGACGGTCCTGCCCGGACCACCGACCCTCTATCAGGCCATGCTCGACCACCCGGCGCGGGACACATTCAAATTGTCCTCCTTGCGAGTAGCGGTGACCGGAGCGGCCGATATCCCGGTCGAGCTGATCCGCCGCGTCGACGACGAACTTCCGTTCTCCACCATCATTACCGGATACGGGCTCACCGAGGCGGGAACGGCGGTCGCCACCATGCCGGGGGACGACGTGGAGACCATCGCCACCACCGTCGGAAGGCCACGGCCCGGATTCGAGCTGCGCATCGTCAACGATGGCCATGACATGCCGGCCGGAGAGCCCGGTGAGGTGGTCCTTCGTGGGGGCAGCGTCATGGCTGGGTACCTCAATGATCCCGAGGCGACGGCAGTCACCCTTTCGCCCGAAGGTTGGTTGCGCACGGGTGATATCGGCGTGGTGGATGGAGCCAACAATCTGCGGATCGTCGGTCGCCTCAAGGACATGTTCATCGTTGGCGGCTTCAATGCGTACCCGGCCGAGATCGAGAACTCCCTCTTGCGCCATCCTGACATCGCGCAGGCCGCGGTCATCGGGATCCCCGACGAGCGGCTCGGTGAGGTCGGCATGGCTTTCGTGGTCACCCGATCGGGGGCAGGTTCCGTCCCAGACCTGGTCGAATGGTGCCGGGATCAGATGGCGAACTACAAGGTCCCCAGGGTGGTGGAGGTCGTCGACGAACTGCCCATCAATGCGACCGGCAAGGTGGTGAAGGACACCCTGCGAGAACGGGCCGCTCGAGGTCACGTGGACAGCGCCACGTGACCGCTGACGTCGCAGAAGGACTCTCGAGCTTCGCCGGCTTCCGGGTCATTGAATTGGGCGTGTGGGTCGCCGCTCCCTCGGCGGCCGCTCTCCTGGCGGATTGGGGCGCTGATGTCATCAAGGTCGAGCCTCCGGTGGGCGATCCCATGCGCCAGGTCTTTGGGTCGCTCGGCATTGAGAGCGACATGCCCAACCCAGCTTTCGCGCTGGACAACCGGGGTAAGCGCAGTATCACGCTCAACCTGCGCCAGCCGGCAGACAGGCAGCACCTCGAGGATCTGCTGGCCACCGCCGATGTTTTCATCTCCAATCTACGTCCGGACTCCCTCGACGGGCTCGACTTGGAGGCGGCCACCACCGTGGCCCGCCATCCGCGCCTGGTGTACTGCAGCATCAGTGGCTACGGGCTCCGTGGCGACGATCGGAACCGCCCTACCTACGACATTGGTGCCTTCTGGGCCCGGTCCGGACTCTCCATGCAGATGGCCGACGGGGAAGGCAATCCGCTGAACGCCCGCGGCGGCATCGGTGACCACATCACCGGCCTGGCCGCGCTGGCCGGCCTGCTGGCGGCCGTCATGGAGCAGCGCGCCACCGGCAAAGGGAGAGTCGTCGAGGTGTCGCTGCTCCGAACCGGCGCCTATGTCCTGGGGTGGGATCTCGGGCTGCAGATGACCCTCGGGAAGGTCGCTCGGGCGGAATCGAGAGACAAGAACCAGGCACCACTCATGAATCCGTACCAGGCGAGCGACGGCCGCTGGTTCTTCTTCACCGGTCTCGAGGCGGCGCGCCATATCGGGGCCGTGTGCCGCGCGCTCGGGCACCCCGAATTGTTGGACGACCCCCGCTTCGCCGACGCCGGTGCTATTCGGCGCAACCGTACCGAGGTCATCGCCATTCTGGACGAGATCGTGGCCAAGGAACCTCTCGAGGTGTGGGCCGAGCGGTTCGAAGAGGAGGGTGTGTGGTGGGCTCCGGCGCAAGCGCCGGCTGAGGTCGTGACCGACGCTCAGCTGCTGGCCAACCACGGCATCGTCGAGATCGACGGCGGTAGCGCCGGCATTGTGCAGCGATCCGTCAACGGCCCGGTGACGTTCTCCGGTCTCGCCGCAGGGCGCTGCGCCCCGGTGCCGGCACTCGGGCAGCACACCGAGGAGGTGCTGTCCGAGTTGGCTGGGCGAGTGGGCAACTCCTAGCTGGCGGTCCCCTGTTCCAGGGCGCGAGCCAGCAGTCCTCGGGCGATGACGATCCTCTGGATCTCGTTGGTTCCTTCTCCGATCACCATCAGCGGCGCATCCCGGTAGTAGCGCTCCACCGGGAGGTCGGTGGTGTACCCCACACCTCCATGGATGCGCATGGCGTCCATGGACACTTCCAGAGCGGTCTCGCTGGCGAACAGTTTGGCCATGCCGGCCTCAACATCGCAGCGAAGTCCAGCCATCTTCCGCTCGGCGGCATTTCGCGTCAGTAGGCGAGATGCCTCCAGGCGTGTTGCCATGTCCGCCAATTTCAGTTGGATGGCCTGGTGCTCGGCGATTGGTTTGCCCATGGTGGTGCGCTGCTGGGCGTAGGCCAGCCCCGCGTCGAATGCGGCGCGGGTCACGCCCACGGCCCGCGCCGCGATGTTGATGCGGCCCAACTCCAGCACGCTGAGGATCTGGGGCAGACCCCGGCCGGCCTCTCCGATGAGGTTTCCCGCCGGTATGTGGTGGTCCGTGTACGCCATCTGGACCGTTTCGACGCCCTTGTAGCCGAGCTTTCCCTCGCGCTTGGCGACGGAGATCCCCTCGAATTGCGGTCCGGGCTCCTTCTCGACGATGAAGGCGGAGATGCCCTCCTCGGATCGCGCCGCCAGGGCGACGATGCCGGCCGTCTCACCATTCGTCACCCACGCCTTGGTGCCGTTGATGACGTATTCGTCCCCGTCCCGTTGGGCCCGGCAGGAGATATTGCGGGTGTCGGTCCCGGCGTCAGGTTCGGACAGGGAGAGGGCCCCTCGCCGCTCACCGGAGGCCATGATTGGCAACCAGCGTTGTCTTTGTGCCTCGGTTCCATGGTGGATGATCAGCGTGGCCGCCATCGTGTGGGTGTTGACCACCCCGGTCAGGCTCATCCACCCGTAGGCGAGTTCCTCGATCACGCCGATATAGGTCAGGAGGTCGAGACCGAGACCCCCGTATTCCTCGGGGATGGTGACGCCGAACAATCCCAGCTCGCGCATCTGCTCGACCATGGCGGTGGGGAAGCGGTCCTGATGCTCCAGCTCAGACGCATGCGGGATGACCTCGCGAGCCACGAACCGACGGACCGTGTCGATGATCTCGGCGCGCACGTCGGCGTCGGTCGTCATCTGCCCATTTCCTTAATCTGCATAGAAGAGAAGCATACATCTGTCAATTGTTGACGGTTGATCTCAATTTAGAGAAGAATGTTTCCGATGGCGACGCTCTTGATGCATGAATGTCTCGAGCGAGCCGCCGACACCTTCGGGGACCGGGTCGCCATTCGCAGTGGCGACGAATCCTGGTCGTTCCGCGAGCTGGACAACCTCAGCAATTCCTTCGGGCGTCACCTGGCCGGTCAGGGCGTCACACTCGGCGATCGCGTCGTGCTGATGATGGCCAATCGGGTGGAGTTCGTGATCGCCGTCCATGCCATCGCCAAGTTGGGTGCCGCCGCGGTCCTTCTGAGCCCGGCCTGGAAGGCGGCTGAGGTCCGCCACGCCGTCGACCTGACCAACCCGGTGCATGGGGTCGCTGATGGCGACGCGTCGGCCCTGCTGGCCGACGTCCTCAAGGCGGACCACGTGACCGATCTCGACGATGGGTCGATCGACCTTTTCTCGCTGAGCCGTGCTCGACTCTCAGTGGACGGCCTACTGCCAGGAGCCGAGTCGGTCCTGGTCTTCAGCTCGGGAACGACCGGGCTTCCCAAGGCGGTGCGTCACACCCACGACTCCATGGGCCACGCCACGGCAGATTGGTGCATGGTCCTCGGCCTCGGTCCCAACGACAGATTCCAGGTCGCCACCCCTCCCTCGCACATCCTCGGTCTTCTCAATCTGCTCGCCGCAGTATCAGCTGGCGCATGCGTCCGCCTGCACAGACGATTCGACCTTGATGAGGTGCTCCACCGGATAGAGACGGATCGAATGACGCTCGAGATGGCGGTGGCGCCGATCGCGTTGGCCATGGCCAATCACCCGCGCCTGGAAGAGTATGACCTGTCATCCCTGCGCTACATCATGTGGGGAGCGACGCCGGTCACCGTGAGTGTCGCCGAGATCGTGACCAAACGAACCGGGGTGCGCTGGCTCCCTGCCTACGGCGCCAGCGAGTTGCCGGTGATCACCGCCAATCCCGTCCAGCGCCCGGATGCGTGGCGCTTGGATTCCGCTGGATTGCCACCCGCTGGAGTGTCGCTCCGGATCGCCGACCTCGACACCGGTGAGATCCTCCCGTCCGGGGAGATCGGCGAGATCCAAGTTCTGAGTCCGTCGGTCATGGCCGGCTACCTCCCGGAGGATGCAACCGCTGAAGTGATGGTGGAGGGCTGGTATAGGACGGGCGACGTCGGGTGGCTTGAGCCCGAAGGTTGGGTGCATCTGACCGACCGGTCGAAGGAGATGATCAAGGTCAGCGGTTTCCAGGTGGCGCCGGCTGAAATTGAAGCGGTGCTGCACGGCCACCCGGCTGTGCTCGACTGTGCAGTTTTCGGGGTCGCCGATGAGCGTGCCGGCGAGGTGCCGGTGGCCGCCGTACAGCTCGATCCGGCGCTGCCGATAGCGGATGGTGAGATTCAGGGAATCGTGATGGAGTCGTTGGCTACCTACAAGCGTCTCCACGATGTCGTCATTGTCGACGTCATCCCACGACTCCCGTCCGGGAAGGTTCTGCGGCGAGTGCTTCGGGACGAGTGGATGGCGTCGCACGCCGAGCCCGGGCAGGACACGTAATGGATGTTCGGCTTTCGACCGAGCAACAGGCACTTCGGGAATCAGTGGCCCGTGTGGTTGACCAACTGGCCCCCCACGCCGTCGGAGAGATTGGCAACGCTGAGCGGACATCCAAGCTTGACGCCGCCGTCGCGTCATCTGGCTGGCGGGAGCTTCGGTTGGGCGATGACCAAGGAGACCCGCTGGCAACGGGAGTGGAAGCCGGCATCATCGCCGAAGAGTTCGGCCGGGGGCTGGCCGACGTGTCGTTCCTCGGGCCGACCATGGCAGCAGAGCTCAGGAGGTTGGCCGGTGCCGCACAAAGTGAGTCGGCGGAAACTGTGGCCTTTACGTCCGACCTTTCGTCAATCGCCATCGCAGCCGATGGCCAGCTGTCGTCCTTTGTGGCTATTGACGCGTCGGGTTGCTCACGGGCCCTCCTTCTGGCAGCGCGATCTGACGGCAACTTCCTCGCCGAGGTCGATGTGGCTTCCGACGAGGTGGGGCTCGATCTGACCCGTCCCTCAAGCACACTGGGCTCACCGGCATCTCTCGAGCCGTCTGGACGGTCGATCAGTGATGACGACCTCATGCGTTGGACCGCCCTTGGCCTCTCGCTCACCTGCGCCGACCTCGTCGGGATCATGCAGGGCGCAGTGCAGCTTTCCACCGACTACGCCTCCCAGCGTCGCCAATACGGAGCACCCATCGGCTCCTTCCAGGCCATGCAGCACATGCTGGCGGATGCCTTCGTGATGATGGAGGGATCGCGCAGCGTCACTCTCCATGCCGCCTGGGCGGTGGATGCACTTCACCCCAGAGATGCGGTGGGGGCCGCCTCGGTCGCCAAGGCCTACTGCGCTCGAGCTGCGCGCGATGTGTGTGAGACGGCGATCCAGGTGCACGGAGGAATTGGAAACACGTGGGAATGCCTGGCGCATGTCTACCTGCGGCGAGCGCTCCTCTCTTCGGATATCTTCGGTGGCGCCGGCAATTCCCTGGACCGGGTGCTCCAGCACTACGGAATCGGGGCGTAAGTGGACTTTGGTGACTCGCCGGAAGAGTCGGAGTTCCGACTGCGACTACGCGGATGGCTTCAGGGGAACAACCCCGGTCTCCCGACCTCGTCGACTGACGATGACTACTGGAAGGGGGCTGCGGCCTGGCACCGGTCCCTCTTCGGTGCCGGCTTCTTCGGGATGTCCTGGCCGACGGCAATTGGCGGTCAGGGGCTGCCATCGGTCTATGACGTCATCGTCGACGAGGAGCTTGCGGCCTCGGGGGCGCCACCTCGCCCAAGTCTGGGTTACCTCGTCCAGGGGATCCTTGAGCACGGCAACGAGGACATTCAGGCACGATTCCTACCCGGCATCATCAGTGGTCGCGAGCGGTGGTGCCAGGGGTTCAGCGAGCCTGACGCAGGCTCCGACCTTGCCTCATTGCGGACACGAGCGGACCGCCAGGGTGACGACTATGTGATCACGGGCCACAAGGTGTGGACCAGCTACTCCGATGATGCCGAGTGGTGCCTTGTGTTGGCCCGGACCGACCAGGAGGTGGCCAAGCATCGCGGCATTTCTGCCTTCGTGGTGCCGATGCACCAGCCCGGGATTGAGCAAAGACCATTGCGCATGATCAACGGGATGACGAAGGAGTTCGGCGAGGTCGCCTTCAATGAGGCACGGGTCCCGGCGGTGAACATGATCGGTGGTCCCGGTGAGGGTTGGCGCCTGGCCATGACCATTGTCAGTCACGAGAGGGAGCCCGGCGAGCTCGGTTATGTGGCCCGCTACACCAAGGTGGTCAATGAGCTCACCCGCCGAGTGCGGGTCAACCCAAGTGGCTTCCGTGAAGATCAGGTCCGAGACCTGGGGTGGGCGATCGTGGAGGTCGAGATGCTGCGGTTGCATGTCCGCCGGCGGCTTTCCGACCGACTCAACGGGATCTCCCACGGCCCCGAGGGATCAGTTGACAAGTTGCTGATGACTTGGACGGAGCAGTCACTCGGACATGCCGCCCTCTCCATTGGTGGCATCGCCCACGGTGGCGGGGACGACACGGCATTGAATACGTACCTCTACAGTCGGGCCCAGAGCGTCATGGGGGGCACATCGCAGATTCAGAGAAACCTAGTGGCCGGGCGCATTCTCGGATTGCCCTCATCGTGACCTCCTGAATTGGGCCCCGAAAGTTCCATGTCGAGTGCCAATCGGAGTAGATCGATGCTGGCTCAACGGTTCAGCCCTGTCCCATAAGGGCGGGAGGGTAGTGCCGTCAGATGGGCTGTCGATCAGGCTGCCGCACCAGTCCCGATGCCATTGACAATGAGGTCCCACAGATACTCTGCTGAGCTGCCATCACGGGGCCGGACAGACGGGCCGCCGATCGTCGATGAGAACGAGTGGAACATGATCGCTTCGAGTACGAACCCGACGATCGGACCTTCGCGGAGCCCGGTTCGGATGGCGCCCGCTGCCGCGGCCTCGTGAAGGAGCTCTTCGAAGAGCGAGACCACGGGCGTGAAGACCCGTGCCGCCTCCTTGGGATGAGTGGTAAGGAGCTGCTGTGCGAATTCGGCCATGAAGGGCACACGTGCATTCGAGGTCCCCTCACCCTCAAGAGGCGGCTGGCACATGCGGTAGTACTCCACTACGAAGCATCGCAGGCGTTCAGTCGGATCCTCTTCGCGGTCGACACACGTTTGGAGATGGCCGGCAGTGGACTGGACCGACTCTTCGAACAAGGCCAGCAGGAGATCGTGTTTCCCACCGAAGTATTGATAGAAGCTCCGAAGAGACTGGCCGGAACGTTCAACGACCTCTTGGACAGTGAACTCCTTGCCGGAGTTTGAATTGAAGAGTTCGACCGCGGCATCAAGGAACCGCTGGACCCGAACCTCGGCCCTCAGGCGGGCGGAATCGAGCGACCGGGCGACCGCCTGCTCACGCCGACTACGCCCGTTCACCTCAGACCGATCAGCTGGCAATTGCGTGTTCTTCACCAAGGAGAGTCTAACGGATGATTGGAAATATGATGGATCTCTTTGTGTAGTTACAGGTGCTTCATCTGACAAGAATCTAGTTCTCAGAGTATGTCGAAGGGACTCGTGCCCCGTCGTTCAGACTGGGTCAATCCTCTGCTAACACGGCATTTGAGAAAATTGGCCAGGATGAAAGAGACCCGATCTGGTGTCGCCGGTTGAGCGGAAGGATCCGGGACCCGTCGGTGCTACTCGCCCTGCTTCTTCTTCCGCTCGCCGCTTTGCATCTTGAGTCGATCGAGGTTCTCCCGCAGTTCGGGAGAGACGAATGACCGATCTTCGGCGCTCAGCGCAAAGTCGAGGGTGGCGAGAATCGCTCGCTCGAGGTGCATATTGATCACGCGTTTGGTGTCCTCGACGGCCCTCTGGGGAAGCTTCGCAATCCGGTGAGCACAGGCCGTCGCCTGCTCAAACACCTCGTCGTCGGGACAGACATGATTCACCAGGCCAATCTCCGCCGCTCTCTTCGCTGGAATGCGATCACCGGTCAGTGCGTATTCCTTGGCGAGTTGCAAGCTGATCATCAATGGCCACGTGACCGGGCCACCGTCGGCCGCGACGAGCCCCATGAGGACGTGAGGGTCAGCGAGATGCGTGCTCGTCGCCATGTAGACGATGTCGGATAGCGCAACGAGGCTGCAGCCCAGTCCCACAGCAGGGCCGTTCACGGCGGCCACAATCGGCACCCGACACCGTGCCATTCCCATCACGATTTGGCGGCCATCGACGAGGGTTTGCTTTCGGAGTATCGGGTCACGACTGAGCTCGTCCAGATAGGTGAAGTCTCCGCCCGCAGAGAACGCCCGCCCGTTTCCGGTCAGAACGACCGCCCTAGCCTCATCGTCGGCGTCAATCTGGGGAAAGAGACCCGCCAGGCCCTGGTGCAGCTCGTGGTTCGTCGCATTGAGCTCGTCCGGACGGTTGAGACGGACCACCCTCACGGGACCGTCGAGCAGGACCTGAAGTACATCGGGTACGTCGTAGACAGTCATGAAACAGGGACGCCGGATCGACGGGCCACGAGACGATCGACACTGCCTCGGCGGGGGCACGTTACGGGCCTGGTGAAACGCAGCATGTCTCCGGATCCTCTCGATTCAATCCAGCGTGAATGGTAACACTCGACTGATTGGCGCAGAAGGGCATTTCCCAGTTCGCCCTGCTTGCCTTCTTGGCAATTCTGGGACCTCCCTCAACGGTGTGCGACGGTGTGCGATGGCCCCATTGTGAAGGGGCAGAACGACATCTACCTCGGTACAGTTCACGCCCGAGTTTCGAGGTGCGGGGGATCAGGGATCGCCATCGACAATCGGATTCCCGTTGTGGATGACACGTTGGCGGGCAAGATCCTTTACGAGAATGCGGCTGAGCTCTAAGGCTTCAACTTCCAGGTACTTGGGCCGCACATCGAGCGAGTGGGATTCCACCCCTTGGAGTTGCCGGCCTCCACGGCTGCCTGAAGGTGCGCCATTAGGCCGCTGACCATCGATCGCGGTGAGTCACCCCCGGAACTCATGCGTAGGGCAGGACCAGCACCTTGCCGGTAGCCCGGCGCTCGGCCAGGTCGGCCAGCGCCAGCGCCGTCTGGGCCAGGGGGTAGCGGGCGGAGACGTGGGGGACCACCGTGCCGGCGGCCAGGAGCTCGGCCAATTCGGCGTTGTCCCGTGCTGTCTCCGCCGGTTGGTTGGCGGCGATGCCCGCCATGGTGAACCCGGTCACATGCACGCCCTTGAGGAGCACGAGATTGAGCGGGATCCTCGGAATCTCACCGGAGGCGAAACCGACCGAGACAAAGCGCCCGCCCCAGTGCATGGCCCGCAGAGCCTCTTCAGCGTAGGGACCCCCCACCGGGTCGACCACCACGTCGGACCCACCATCGGTGGCCGAGCGCAGCTGCTCCTTGAGGTCCGGAGACGCCGAGTCGACGGCGGTATGTGCCCCCTTGGCCAAGCACAGGGCTCGCTTGCTCTCACTCGAAGCCACGGCGGTGACGTGGGCACCGAGCACCAAGGCCAATTCCACTGCGGCCAATCCCACCCCTCCGGCCGCTCCGAGCACCACGACATGGTCGCCGGGGCTGACCCCGCCCATCGTGCGTAGCGCGTGGTAGGCGGTGCGGTGCGCCACGCCGGCCGCGGCCGCCACATCGAGTTCGACTGAGTCAGGGACCGGCATCAGAGACGTTTCGGGGAGGGCGATCTGCTGGGCGAAGGCGCCGACCATTGAAGCTCCCATCACCCGGTCGCCGATAGCCAGCGCGGTCACGCCGGGGCCGAGCGAGCGTACTGTGCCGGCCAGTTCGCTGCCCGGAATGAAGGGGAGCGGCACCGAGATCTGATACTTGTCGGCCAGCAACAGGACGTCGGGGAAGTTGACAGCGGCGGCCGCCACGTCGACCACCACCTGACCTTCCCCGGCTACCGGGTCCGGTATTTCTTCGATCTCCACGACATCGGGCAGGCCATATGTATGGCATCGGGCAGCGAGCATGGACGGCTGATCAGGCGTTGCCGACGCTGTGCTCGACGTGGATCGCCAGCTTCCTCAAGGCTTCTTCCCGCTTCGCCGGGAGATGGTTCGAGGGCCACAGCCCGTCCGAAGGCTCGTAACCCTTGAGCACCTCGCGGGCCACCGTCACCTTGTGCACTTCGGTTGGCCCATCGACCACGCTCATCACAGGGGCCATCGACCACAACATGCTGAACGGCATCTCATTCGAGACCCCGAGCGCGCCGTGTGCATGCATGGACCGCCACACGGCATCGTGGAGGACCTTGGGCGTGAGCACCTTTATGGCGGCGATGTTCTTGCGGGTCTGCCGGTAGTCGTGCGACTGGTCGATCTCCCAGGCCGTGTAAAGGACGAGCAAGCGGAACTGCTGGAGCTCGGCGTAGGAATCGGCGATGTCCCCCTGAATGAATTGCTTTTGAGCCAGCAGGCTGCCCTGGGTCTCCCTGCTCAATACGCGCTCGCAGAGCATGTCAAGCGCGTATTGGCAGACGGCGACGGTGCGCATAGCGTGATGCACCCGGCCGCCGCCGAGACGGGTCTGGGCGATCGCAAAGGCCTCGCCCTCGCCGCCCAGGAGGCTGTCGGCCGGAAGCCGCACGTCGTTGTAGTGAATGAGGGCATGCATGCCCTCGCCCTCTGACTCCGCACCGAGTCCGATGTGACGCACCATTTCGACCCCGGGAGTGTCGGTGGGCACGAGGAACATGGACGCGCCCTTGTAGACCTTCACATCGGGATCAGTGATAGCCATCACAATGAGAAACGCGGAAGTGCGGGCGTTGGAAGAGAAGTACTTCCAGCCATTGATGACCCATTCGTCGCCGTCCTTGACCGCCCGGGTGGTGAACTGCTGCGGATCAGATCCCGCTTGCGGCTCGGTCATGGAGTAACTCGAGAAGCATTCGCCGTTCAAGAGCGGTTGAAGGTACTTCTCCTTCTGCTCGTCGGTCCCGTAGTGGGCGATAATCTCCGCGTTGCCGGTGTCAGGGGCTTGAGTCCCGAAGATGATGGGGGCCCACTGCGACACGCCCAATATCTCGTTCAACAGGGCGAGTTTGACTTGCCCGTAGCCGACACCGCCGAGCTCGGGGCCCAGGTGAGTCGCCCACAGGCCGGCGTCGCGCACTGCCTGCTTCATCGGGTCCACGATCGGTCGCAGCTCGTCGTCGAGTGGATGGAATTGCCGGTGGGGGTAGAGGATGTCGAGCGGTTCGATCTTTTCGTGCACGAACTCGAATGCCCAGTCCAGCTTCGATTGGAATTCTGGCTCGGTGGAGAAGTCCCAGGGCATCAGTGCCCTCCTTGCTTTGTCGTGTGTCGCTTCTTTGGATCGGATTTCTTCGGTGAGGACGGGCGCGGTGGAGAGGGCGCAGCTCCTCTATGGGATACCAGGCCAAGGAAGAGTCGCTCGTTGCAGACCTCAATGTCCCGCCGTGCTCGCACATGATCGTCGGCCTGGGCCACGTACATGACGGCTCCGGTGCCGATGGCGCCGAGGAGGTGTGCCATCGCTTCAGCAGGGAGGGGCTCCAGGGCCCCTTCCCTCTCGGCGTCGCGGAGGTATTCGGCGATCTTGGCCAATGGGCCGCCCCGGCGCGCCGACCAGGCTTCCCAACCCAAGACGGCCGGACCGTCGATCAACACAATCTGACGGTAGGCCGCATTCTTGGTGGCCGCATCCAAATGGACCTCGCTGTTGGCCTGGAAGAGTTCCCAGGCGTTGGTGGGATTGGGACCCGCCGACCGGTGGACAAGCGACTGCTCCACTTCGTCCGCCACCTCCTCGAAGACGGCATAGAAGAGGTCCTCTTTGTCGCGGAAGTGGTGGTACAGCGCCCCGCGGGTGAGGCCGGCGTTGCGGACGATCTCTTCGGTGAGCGTGGCTTGGAAGCCCTCAGTGGCGAAGAGGGCCCGTGCAGCAGTGATGAGCGCATGCCGGGTGTCCTCCACGTGCGCCGCTGACCTTGATGTCACGCTTGCTCCCTCGTCCCGGTCATGTGATACACATGGTATCTAAGATACACTCTGTATGTCGAGTGTTGACCCACCGACGGGTTGACCGCAGCCTTAGGAAGGTGGCAGGGGATGAGTGACCAGGGCGCAACGGTGGACACGACCGACGACGCCGTGAACCCCGAACGGCTGGGCCGCTGGATGGACACTCAGGATCTCCCCGGGCGGGGCCAACCTGTGACCTGCAGCTTCATCAGTGGCGGAACATCCAACGTGATCTTTCGGATTCAGAGGGGCGACTTCGTCTCCGTCCTACGCCGTCCACCCGTGAAGGTCCCGACGGGCCGCAACGAGACGATGCTGCGGGAGTACCGCGTGTTGAATGCGCTCAACGGGACCGATGTGCCGCACCCTGAGGCCTATGCCGTGTGTGACGAACTCAATGTTCTGGGGGCCGCTTTCTACCTGATGAGCGAAATCGACGGTTGGTCGCCCATGAACACCGACGGTTGGCCCGCCCCGTTTGACACGGACCTTGACGCCCGATTCGGCCTCGGGATCCAGCTGGTGGACGGCCCCGCCCGTCTGTCCCGCGTCGACTGGCGGGCTCGCGGGTTGGAGGGATTCGGGAAGCCAGACAATTTCCACGACCGGCAGGTGGACCGCTGGCTGGCCCACCTGGACGCGTTCAAATTCCGTGAGTTGCCGGGACTGGAGGAAGCGTCGGATTGGTTACGCAACCACAAACCCTCCCACTGGGAGCCCGGCATCATTCACGGTGACTACCAGTTCGCCAACGCCATGTTCAATCACGGGGCGCCGGCCCGGCTGGCCGCCATGGTCGACTGGGAGATGTCCACGGTCGGAGACCCACTCCTTGATCTGGGATGGGTCATGAACGGGTGGACCAATCCGGGCGAGGATCGAACCAAGGGTTACGTGGACCTGACAGGAATGCCGAGCGCCGACCAGATGTTGGACCACTACGCCACGGTCAGCGGACGCTCGGTCGAGGAGATCGACTACTACGTGATCCTGGCCCGGTTCAAGCTGGCCATCGTGCTCGAGGGCGGCTATGCGCGCGTCGTGTCAGGTACGTCCGATAATCCAGGCATGGCCGCCTATGGCCCGGTTGTCCTCGACTCCATGTTGGGGGCGGCGGAGCTGGCCTCGACCACGAAGCTCGGGCGGTGAGCCTGGGAAGACTGCGAGGGGGAACGTCACATGGACCTGTTGCGTGAACGGCACGACTTCATTGAGATCCTGACCTTGAACCGACCAGAGTCGGCCAATGCGCTGGACCCCCAATTACTGCACGACCTGAACGCGGCGTTTGAGGAAATTGAACATGACGACGGGGTGCGAGTGGCCGTCCTCACCGGAGCCGGCGAGCGGCATTTCTGTGCCGGCATGGATTTGGGGGCATTTAGTCAAGCGCAAGCTGGGGAGAGCCACGAAGAGATCGCTTCAAGCACCTCCGGCGGCCGCAGCGAGCTCGACCTGTTCCAGCACACCTGCACCAAGCCGATTGTGGCGGCTGTCAACGGGGCGGCCGTCGGCGGTGGATTTGAGCTGGTGTTGTCTTGCGACATGGCGGTGGCGGCAGAAGGAGCCCGTATCGGCATGCCTGAAGTGCGGCGCGGCCTTGTGGCCGGCGGTGGCGGCACATTGCTCGGCACGCGGATCCCGCTGGCGCTGGCGATGGAGGTGGCGCTGACGGGGCAATTGGTTGACGCGCGGCGCGCCGAGCAGTGGGGACTGGTCAACAGGGTGGTACCGGCCAGCGAACTCATGGATTCAGCCCTCGAGCTGGCCACAGCGGTGGCGGCCAACGGGCCCCTCGCCGTCCGTACCACTAAAGTGCTCATGCGCCGGGCGGTGACCGAGCATCCCGGGAGTGGATGGGCCTCCATGGAGGAGATCTCCAACGTTTTTCAGAGCGAAGATGCCCGGGAAGGGGCGATGGCCTTCATGGAGAAGCGGTCCCCGGACTGGAAGGGGCGATAACACTTTCCCTCCTTCGCGCCTATGGCGACGAGTTGAGCGTGCCCCCTGGCCCAGCCATTGACAATAATGGTGGCATCCACCAGCCGGTCACTACCAAATGTGAAGATGAGAAGACGTCAAATGTGAAGACGTCTGGTGGCGCCTGGTGCGCCCCTCGGGATTCGAACCTGAAACCTGCGGAGTCGTTATTCGGCGTTCGCACGGGTTCGCAGGCGTCCGCTCTGTGTGGCTCCCCATTTGGCTCCCCAGAGTCATGCAAAGTCAGTTTCGTGGAGCTGTAGAAAGCACTGAAACGCATTCGGATCGACGCTCCGATGGTCTTCTACAACAAGACCCTGGGCTCCCCCCTTTCTATACATGCCGTGGCCCGAATTCGTTGATACCGTCCGGAAAAGCCGTCAATCGAGTTCCGTCATCTGGCAAGGAGAACGAAGGTGACAATCATCGGCGCCGTCCACACATCTATTGGAGCGTGGATCGCCGCAGACAGTCTCCATTCTCATTACCAGGCCGGCTATGGCGAAGCTGCCGACAAGATCTTTCGATTCCGGGAACAGAAGCTTGCATGGGGTTGGTTCGGTAGCAGCGATCAGGCAGTGTCTGGCCCGCGACCGAGCGAAGAGGTCGGAGGTCTGTTTGAATGATCACGATGAGACCCCTGCGAACGAGAGGGGTCATTGCGGGAGCGTCCCTACTGGCGACGGCCTCCCTGGTAGCGGCCTGTAGCGCCGGTGTGAGCACGCTGCACGCCAGTGGTAAATCGGTCAGCTGGGCGCAAGGACAAGCCGAGGCGGCCAACGGCACCCCTCCCACCTACACCGCCGCGGGCGTCTGCGGGTCGGACTCGGCCACCTACCTGTCAGAGCTGGTCAACGGCGGGAACCCGCTCCAGGCGAAGGTGCTCCACGAATGGTCCGACATCGTCCCGGGGGGCAAGCAGGTCCTGATCAGCGGATCGGTGTCCACGACGCACCTCGGCCCGTACGACCTTCCCATTTCGCACCCCTACGGCTACGACCTGTCGATGGACGTGGCGTCGGACCCGCAATTCCTGGCGTTCAGCAAGCAGCTGGGCACGCCCGCCGAGGCAGCCGACCATATGCACGTAGAGATCTCGTCCGGGTTGATTCCCCACGTTGCCAGGACTTCACAGGCCTCGTCCACCCAGACCTGGGACCAGCTGGCCGCCTTCAACTTGCAGGGCTTTCAGCCCGGTTTCGCCATGCCCGCCGTCGGCGACCGCATCCTGATCATGGGCCGCTGGATCATCGACTGCGGGCACTCGAATTACGGGACCGAATTGCACCCGATGTCCTTCTTGTCCTGGACCCACACCCAGGGCGCCACCACCGTCGACCACACGTACTACAACCCCTACCAGGACACCGAGGCCTACAGCACGGTCACCTCGGTGCTCGGCAAGGTCGACGACGCCGGCCGATTCGCCGGCGCGAAGGCGTTTCCGCCCTATCTCGTCGCGCAGGTGCTGGCGGCCGTCAACGGAACGATCGACCACCTGAGCGCCCCCGAGCTCGTCAAGGCGACGCACACTTCTCCCGTGCCATGGCAGGTGTGCGCGCCGTCCGGAACGTCGGGCAGCAATCTGCAAGTGCACTACGACATCGTGACCCGTCCGGGAGTCCAGGTGACGGTGACCCCAGAGACCTCCGCCCCCTGCGCCACAGTCTCCACCGTGCTCGGGCCGAACTATCGGGCGCTGGACGCCCAACTACGCCAGTGCGTGCTGCCCTGGTCGTACCTGTCGCAGGTCGCTCAGGCCACCTACGGCACGAGCGTCGATCTGCGAGGACTGATCGAGAAATTCGTGTCTGCGCCTTCGGCGCGAGCCATAGTCGACCGGGACCCTTCAACGACCTGCGCCGATGCGCTTGCTGGACCGGGTGTCACGTCCGCGCCGAGTGGTCAGCAGATCCGAGTGGACGCCGGTCAGGCCCTCCCATTCTACGGCGTGATTACCGTCAAGCTCAGCTAACCACCCTCGGCCATGGATGCCGAGACTCGTCGCAACTCTGGAGGAGAGGTTGGCCATGAGCGGCTGTAGTGGAGCCGCCACAGTCCGACCGGGATTGGTGGCGGGACCGTGGCGGACTCAGATCCCGACGCAGAGGCGGCGGAGGCGGCAGCGAAGTTCCGCGCCATGCGATCCGCTTTCGGTAGCTGATGGGTCGCGGAGAATTGAAAGTCCCCGGCTCGGCTGCGACGTATCACGACCTCTTCAAACCCGATATAGCGCTCAATCGACCTTTTTGGACCCGCCGGAAGTCCACTTTCAAGCCTCTGAAATGGGCTTTTTGACCTTGACCCTGTTTTCCGGACCGCCGTTGTAAGAGTTAGGCCTGGATGGATGCTGCTGTGGCCAAGTGTAGGGCCTCTAATTCCTCTGGAGGGACGTAGCCGAGCGAACTGTGGAGGCGCTCGGGGTTGTAGAAGTGCTCGATCCACTCGGCGATGGCGATCGACAGCTCGATCTTGGTCCGCCACTTCTTTCGGTTGAGCAGTTCGATCTGCATCGAGCCCCAGAAGGACTCCATGGGGGCGTTGTCGTAGCAATCGCCAATGGTGCCCATCGAGCCCAAGAGGCGATGTTTGCGGACCAGCTCACTGAAGCCCCACGACGTGAACTGACTTCCGTGGTCCGAATGAATAACTGACTTCGCGTCGATGGCTCGGGACTCATTCGCCATGCTCAACGCGTCGTTCACCAGCGCGGTCTCGCAGCGCCGATCTGAACAGTCTGGAGTCCACGGGGAACGTCCTCAACTCGGCCTTCCTGGGCAGTCCGGAATTGGGCAAGAAGTCGACCCCAAGCCGGCGACCTGATCCGTCATCGCTGTTCTCAGCGTGAGCGAGTCAGTATTGGTTCGACGCAGTGGTGATCGATGTGCCGGCCGGTTGGATCGCGGTTGTTGATTGGACGATCCAGAGGCCCCAAATTTTCAATGTTCCGAACTTTCAGATCAGAAGTCGGCTCGCCTAGAGTCGGTAAACGCGTTCCGCCGTCGCCGCGAAAAGCTTCTCCCGCGAGAGTGCGTCAAGTCCCGCCGTCACAGCGCTGAAAGTCTCGTATAAATCATCGAAGGACCCAAACGTCGCGTCGACGGGGAAATTGCTCGCGAACATGCATCGTTCAACGCCAAAAATGTCAATCGCATACTCGAGCCAGGGGGCGAGCTTGTCTCGCTCCGTACTCTTCAGCGGCATGGCGAGTCCGGACAGCTTGCAGACGACCTCTGGCCCGAGGTCCGCCAAGGCCTGGATGCCCAGTTTCCACATGGCGAACTCGTCATCGGAACCCGAACGAGGCCACCCGGTGTGCTCAATGACGATGCAACCTCTATCAATTCGGGCAAGTTGCAGGGCTGCTGGCAAGAGTTCATCGCCGCGCGCCATGAGTTCGAAGACAAGGTTTCTGTCTTTGAGGGCATGCAGAATCTCCTGAGGCGGGACGGGCTCCCGATTCCCGCCCATCGGTCGTACACCTCGAAAGAGAGGTGCGGCCATCTGCTGGTCTAGAAGGTGGACCGCTTCAGCGATGGTGTCGGTTGGCGGCAAGCCGCCGATTATGGCGTGCGGACCGCCATTCGCAGCGGCTGTTCGGTCGAGTTCGATCGATTCGTCAACGGAGTGTCGGCCGGTGGCGGCGGCAACGTTGACAAACTTCTCGACATTCCAATGAGCGCTCTCTGAGCGATATGTCGCGACATCGAACGGCCGAAACATTCTTGAGGGATCACCCTCGCTGTCATCGGGGGGATGGGACAGATAGGGATACCACGTAGAGTTCGCTGGGTCCCACAGATGGATATGGGCGTCCACGACCCGGCTCACTTGGTCCGTCACGCCCTCAAGCCCCCTGAATCTCGCTGGCACGGAGAATCTCCTCGATGGTTTCATCGAACCACTCGGGCAGGGCCGGACCACCGTAGGTGATGCTCCCAATCGGCCGAGGATGACTGCGAATCCCAAACCATCCGGCGCGGAGCACGAGTTCGGCGCCGGCAAGCGCGGTCGTCTCCGAATCACCAAGGAGGAAGGCGACGATTTCGCCGAGCGTGCCTTCGAGGAGTCGGTCGGGGTCTTCGAGGCTTATGGTGAAGGCCACAACCCTGCCATCTGTCACATCCCTTGCCGCGCGCGAAAGTTGAGCCGAAGCTTGGGCGCGACTTCGCCCGCCTGAATCGACTGCGTCGACAAGCGTGAGCAGCCGAACCGTTCGCCCCGTTGTCGCTCCGTAATCCGATGCCGCCCGAGCCCAGCCAGCGTCGTCTTCGATCTGCCGGGCAAGGCCCACGTGTTCCTCAAGAGTTCGCTCCCAGCCACCATGTAGGGAGCTGGGCACGGATCCATCTGGTGCGAGCACGATCGCGTCGACCGACCCGTTTGTCTCCAAGACGCGCTTGAGGGCATCGGCCGCTTCTGTGAAGCCGCTCGTGACGGGTACGTGATGGCACACGATCGACCGCGCCTCTAAGGCCGCTTTGATACTGCCGGTCAGTACGTGCCTGTTGCTGACCAGAACACACGAACCGATGTGGGCGGGCGGCGTCGTGGCGTCGATCGGCTGATCGAACAGAGCGCCAAATCGGGGGTTCCCGCCTCCTTCGCTTGCCTGGTGCGCTTCGGCCGGAGCCAGAGCTCGGGGCACCGCGGCTCCCAGAACCTGGGAGACGGGCACCGCACCATCGGTGCGCACCACTTCGAGAAGCCTCGGCTCATCGACCACGGCAACCTCTGAACCGCCAGCAAAGATCACTCGACCCGAGCACCACCTGAACGTGTCACCAACCAGACGCGTGCCAAGCGGTGCGAGATCCCCGGGTTGAGGCATGGAGTCGAAGAGGGAGAGACCGCCGCCCCCCCCGTCGGTCCCGGCCTTGCGCGCACGTTCGGCGGCGGCCGCAACCATGCGAGTTGCCGCGATGGGCGAGATGGCATTGACGGTGACGCCAGATGGCGTCTGCCGACCAATGTGCCAGACGAGTGAGGCGATGGCCCGTTTGGCGCAGCTGTACGCCCCGGCGTTGGCGGCCCGCCAGCCAGAGCCCGACGTGACTCCCAAGATGGCGCCGTGACCTTGTTCCGTCATGTGAGGGAGCGCCGCGCCCAAGATGTTCAGGAATCCCTGGAGGTGGACGTCAAGGACCGCGCGCCAGTCATCTGCGGACCCATGGGCGAAACCCGTCTGCCTCGTGATTCCGGCGACGTTGACGACCACATCAAGGGGCCCGTGGTCCTTGGCCAGGTCGGAAAAGAGAGCGTCCAACGCTCCTCGATCGGTGACAGATACCGATGAAGCCATCGCCGCTCCGCCACCAGCCACGATCCGATCCGCGGTCGTCTCTTCGGGCGCGGGGACTCTGTCCGTCCCGTCGAGGGTGACGAGCGGGTCAACGGTCACCACGAACCAACCCGAGCGACCCATCTCCTCGGCGATCGCTGCGCCGATCCCACCGCCGCCCCCGGTCACGACTCCGACCCGCTGCCGGGCCTTCATATCGAATTGGACCGCATCGTGAGCTCTAGGCCGTCGAATGACTCTGCCTTGAGCCACCGGTCCAACAACTCGCGATACCCGAACCAGTCACCTACACCACCCCCGTAGTTGCCGTTTCGCGGGTTCGCCTGCTCAGGATGGCCTTCGAAGTTGAGACGGGAGGGCGTACAGGCTGACATGAAGCCGCTGGCATCTACGGTCGATTCGACGATCTGACGCGTCCACGACTCCTCACCTTTCGCGCTCACCTCGAAAACGTCAGCGCCACGCTCTTCAAGAATGGAAACCATTCTTCCAACAAATTCCGCACCGAGAACCGCGAGTTGGGTGTAATTCACGGTGATGACTGCTTGTTGACCTGGGGCCGGCATGACGAACATGTTGGGGAAGCCGCGAATGAGCATGCCGAAGAGGGTGGAGGCTCCCCCTGACCATTTCGTCGCGAGGTCGAGATTGTCCCGCCCGACAATGACGTGGTGGGCGCGTCGAGGCAGGGACGTCATCTCCGCTTCAAACCCCGTGCCATAGATGATGCAATCAACGTCGAACTTCTCACCGTTGACGACGAGTCCGCTCGGTGTGATCCGCTCGATTCCAGCTGGGCAATCGATCAGCGTGACATTGGGATTGTTGAACGCCGGCAGGAATTCATCGTGGAAGCACGGTCTCTTGCAGAGGTACCGGTATTGGGGTTTGAGGATTTCGGCAGTCGCGGCATCCAAGACGGTGTCCGCAACGCGTTGGCGATGTGTCTCCATGATCCGGAAGTCGACCTCTTCGGCGCTTCGAGCGTATTCGGGCGCGGCCATGCCCTCGGGTCTGGGCGGGTTGCGCACTAACGCATAGTGGTGGGTCCACCCGTCATCGACGAGGTCAGCGCCGACAGGCACGCCCAGAATGGTTGCTTGAAAATTGTCCATTCGATCCTGTTGCCAGTTGGGCTCGAGACGTTCGGCAAAACCGGGTTCGGTCGGACGGTTGTCCCGCACCCCCACAGCCGATGGCGTGCGCTGAAAGACGTAAACGTGCTTGGCTGATTCGGCAAGCGGCGCCAGGCACTGGATTCCCGAGGCCCCAGTTCCGATCAATGCCACGGTTTTGTCCGACAAGCGGTCAAGTGGCTCAGAAGGAGAGCCACCTGTGTACTCGTAGTCCCATCGTGCCGTGTGGAACGATGGTCCGGTGAACGACTCCATGCCCTCAATCGTCGGGAGCTTCATCAGATTCAAGATGCCGGTGGCCAAGACATACCATCGGCAGGCGATCACGTCGCCTCTGTCTGTACGAACGCTCCATCGAGATCGATCCTCAAGCCACTCGGTGCACATGACGCGCGTGTGGAAGAGCGCATCGCCGTTCAGGTCGAATCGCTGGGCCACGGCGTCGAGGTGGCCCCGAATCTCCTCCCCGACCGCGTAGCGCTGCGACGGCATGAAATCGAGTTCCTCGAGCATTGGCATGTAGATGTAGGACTCGACGTCACACATCACCCCGGGATACCGGTTCCAATACCAGGTACCCCCGATGCCACCCGCTTCGTCGATGATCCGGATCCGCTGGACGCCGGCCTTGCGGAGGTTGGCACCTGCGAGGACACCGGCGATGCCTCCACCCACGATCACCGCATCGACCTCGTTGACGACAGGTTCCCGATCTTCGACGGGGTTGAACGGGTCCTTACGGAAGTCAGCGAATTGGACGTCTGTATCGAGCTCCCGGATGTCCGCTCGACCCACAACGATCCTCTTGTCCCGCTCTTCGAGGTACTTGGCCCGGACGGCCGCTGGGTCGAAGTCCTTTCCGGTCCCGCCCTGCTCCGCCGAGCGGAATGCCCGATCGGCATCACCGAGCCCACCGGCGAGTCTTTGAGGGGGCTCGGTCACACCGTCTCCTCACTGATGCTGCTGTCGGTTGTCCGCATCATCTCGCACCCGCCCTCTTGCCTCAAAGTGTCTTCACGTCGTTGCGACAGGACCGAACCAGGAACTGATCCGGAAATTGTGTTGACCTCTGCCCTGAATAGTGGACCAGGTCAACCGGACTATTTCAAGGGGACCAGGTCACTACTAGCGAATGAGTCTTGCCCCGGCAGACTCAGAGCACTGTGAATACAATGGAAGTTGACCCTCATCGCGGATGCTCGGCGGAGCAGAGATTCGAACCCGAAAACTGCAGGGTAAAGAAAAGGTGTTCGCAGGCGTTCGCACGGGTCCGCCCGAGCTGACCCCAATCTCTGCGGAGTCATTATTCGGCGTTCGCACGGGTTCGCAGGCGTCCGAAATTGGGCCCTCACGCTGGACTTGCCGTTCGCAGGCGTTCGCACGGGTTCGCAGGCGTCCGATCTGCGTGGCTCCCCATTTGGCTCCCCAAAGTCACTCGAGTCATGGAGTAGTCATCCTCGAAGTTAGAAATTGCGAGGTAATGAAAAGCACTGAAAATGGAGATAGGAGACCCACAGCGGACGGCGATAGTGCCCCACAGTTCCGGCGTGTACGGAGACACTCTGGCCATCTCCTCCTCGCAGAGATGCTCGAACTCCTGTCTGGCACAATTCAGTGGTGGACCAAACCAGCCATTTCCCGAGCTTCCGAAAATGGGTCGAAACTGTTAACGGAACAGAAGAAATAGGAGGGCTCGACCACCCAGTGCAGCCCGGGCCGCTTCGATGGCGTCGAGGGGGTCGGACTTGCCACTTCGGCGTCGGGCCGCTCGGTTGGGCCGATCGACTTCAATGACCTGGACCCCTCGACAACGAAGGAACCGTGCCAGTCCAGCACCATAGGAACCCGCGCCCTCCACGCCAACCTTGGCGACGTCGCCGAACCCTTCGAGCCAGGCCACCAGTTCCTTGTAGCCGGCGGGCGTGGTGGCAAAGGGCTCTGATCCGAGCAATGTCCCCAGCGGATCGAGCGCAGCGGCGACGTGAACATCCAGGTGGGAATCTACACGGCCCGTCACACCACGCGCTTCTT